>JAJPJL010000037.1 GCA_021324255.1 Bacillota bacterium | reverse complement strand
GAGGAGATGGGCATCAACCTCCAGGATCTGTTCGGCAACATCCTGCCGCGCCGGCGGAAACGGCGGCGCATGCCGGTGCCGGACGCGCTTCGCGTGCTCACCAACGAAGAAGCCCAGAAACTGATCGACATGGATGAGGTCGTTCGCGAGGGCATTCGCCGGGCGGAGCAGACCGGCATCGTGTTCATCGACGAGCTGGACAAGATCGCCGGCCGCGAAGGCGGCACGGGGCCGGACGTGTCCCGGGAGGGGGTCCAGCGCGACATCCTCCCGATCATCGAGGGCTCGACGGTGACGACGAAGCATGGGCCGGTCCGGACGGACCACATTCTGTTCATCGCCGCCGGCGCGTTTCACATGAGCCGTCCGGCGGATCTGATCCCCGAGTTGCAGGGCCGGCTGCCGATCCGGGTGGAGCTGGCGTCGCTTGCCGAGGCCGACTTCGTGCGCATCCTGGTGGAGCCGGAGAACGCGCTGACCAAGCAGTACGCGGCGCTGCTGGCGACGGAGGGTGTCGAGGTCCAGTTCCCCGACGACGGGGTGCGCGAGATCGCCCGGGTGGCCGCGGCCGTCAACACGGAACAGGAAGACATCGGCGCGCGGCGGCTGCACACGATTCTCGAAAAGGTGACGGAAGAGCTGTCGTTCGCCGCACCCGAGGCTCCGGCCCGGGTCGTCATCGATGCGGCCTACGTCCGCGAGCGGCTTGCCGGGATTCTCGCCGACCGCGATCTGAGCCGGTACGTCCTCTGAGCGCCGGCCGCAGGACTCCGCGGGAGCGTCGCCCCCGAGGCGCGGATCATGTATCGTGAGCGCGAGCGGCGCCGGCGTGCCGGCCGCCGCGCGTTGCGCTGCGTTGCGTTTGTTGCGTTGTCTGTTGTTTGTCTCCCCCCAGGGCCTGTGTTATACTACGGCAAGACTTCGCACGCTCCAGGGATCGCACCGGTGGTGCCCGGACGGCGCCGGCTCCCGGCCAACGGCCGCGGGAAGCCGTCGGGGTTCCGGTGCGGGATGAACGGAGCGGACGCACAACCGATCAAGGGAGGATATTGTGCCAGTCGTTACGATGAAGCAGTTGCTCGAGGCGGGCGTCCACTTCGGCCATCAGACGCGCCGATGGAACCCGAAGATGTCCCGTTTCATCTTCACCCAGCGCAACGGCATCCACATTATCGACCTGCAACGCTCGGTGCCGCTCATCGAAACGGCATACCGGTTCGTCCGCGAGACCGTGGCGTCGGGCGGCACCGTGCTGTTCGTGGGCACGAAGAAGCAGGCGCAAGACGCCATTCGCGAGGAAGCCACGCGCGCCCACCAGTTCTACGTGAACCAGCGGTGGCTCGGCGGCATGCTCACGAACTTCGCCACGATCAAGAGCCGCATCGATCGCCTGCACGAGCTGGTGGAGATCCGGGATAACGGGACCCTGGAGATCCTCCCGAAGCGGGAGCAGGCTGGGTTGATGGACGAGCTGGCGCGGCTCGAGAAGTACCTCGGCGGCATCTCGGAGATGCGGACGCTGCCAACGGCCGTCTACATCGTGGACACGCGCAAGGAGCACATCGCGATCGCGGAGGCGCGCAAGCTCGGCGTGCCGATCGTGGCGATCATCGACACGAACTGCGATCCCGACGAGGCGGACTATCCGATCCCCGGCAACGACGACGCGATTCGCGCCGTCCGCCTGATCACCAACCGCGTCGCCACGGCGGCCTTGGAAGGCTACGAGGAGCGGCGGAAGGCCGAGGTGCTGGAGGAGGAGGCGGGCGCCGAGGAGGCGGTCGAGCCGGCGCCGATGGCGCCGCTCCCGGGTGAAGAGGAAGTCGTGGACGAACCCGTCGAGGAGCAGGAGGTCCAGGCGTAGGCCGCCCGAGGCGGCCGGCCGGGACGCGCGGAGAGGCACAGGAGGCACGGGTTGGCTGAGATCACGGCAAACCAGGTCAAAGAACTGCGGGCGCGAACCGGCGCGGGCATCATCGACTGCAAGAACGCGCTCGCCGAGGCCGGGGGCGATCTCGAGAAGGCGCAGATGTTGCTGCGCGCCAAGGGACTCGCCGCCGCGGATCGGAAGAGCGGACGGACGGTCAAGGAAGGCCTGGTGGCCTCGTACATTCACGGGGAGGGCCGGCTCGGCGTCCTGGTGGAGGTCAACTGCGAGACGGACTTCGTGGCGCGCACGCAGGAGTTCAAGACGCTGGCCCGCGACGTGGCCATGCAGATCGCGGCCGCCGATCCGCGGTATGTGTCGCGCGACGAGATTCCCGGGGAGACGGTCACCGCGGAGCGCGAGATCTACCGCGCCCAGGCCAAGAGCGAGGGCAAACCCGATGCCATCGCGGAGCGCATCGCGGAGGGGAAACTCGAGAAGTGGTTCGCCGCGGTGTGCCTGCTCGGTCAGCCGTTCATCCGCGATGACAGCCGCACGGTCGCCGACGTGGTAAAGGACGCGATCGCGAGGACCGGCGAGAACATCCAGATCCGCCGGTTCGCCAGGTTCCGGCTCGGGGAATAATGACGAGCCCCGGGGCCGCCGCGTCGCCCGCCGGCTACCGCCGGATTTTGCTGAAGCTGAGCGGCGAGGCGCTGGCGGGGGCCGCGGCCGGGGCCGGGGTCGATCCCGAGGTGCTCTACCTGGTCGCGCGGGAAGTGCGGTCCGTGCGGGATGCGGGCGTGGACGTCGCCATCGTGGTCGGCGGCGGCAACATCGTCCGCGGCGTGCAGATGGCGGAAAAGACGGGCGTCGCGCGCGTCACCGCCGATTACATGGGGCTCCTCGCCACGGTCATCAACGCGCTGGCGTTGCAGGACGCGATGGAACGGGAGGGGCTCGAGACCCGGGTCCAAACGGCCGTGGAGATGCGCCAGGTGGCCGAGCCGTACATCCGGCGCCGGGCGATCCGGCACCTCGAAAAGGGCCGCGTCGTGATCTTCGCCGGGGGGACGGGCAGCCCGTACTTCACGACCGACACCGCGGCGGCCCTGCGGGCGATCGAGATCGAAGCCGACGCAATCCTCATGGCGAAGAAGGGCGTCGACGGCGTCTACGACAAGGACCCGCGCGACAGCCGGGATGCGACGCGGTTTCGCACGCTGGACTACATGGAGGTGCTGAACCGGGGCCTCAAGGTGATGGACGCCACGGCGACGTCGCTGTGTATGGACAACGGCATGCCGATCATCGTCTTCGACATTACCCGTCCGGGCAACGTGAAGCGGGCCGTGTTCAAGGAGGAGATCGGGACGTTGGTGGCAGGAGGAGCCGGGCATGAACGACGTCCTCGCGGACGCGAAGGCGCACATGCAGAAGGCGATTGAGGCGGCGAGGCGGGAGTTCGGAGGCATCCGGACCGGCCGCGCCAACGCCTCCCTCTTGGAGCGGGTGATGGTGGACTACTACGGGGTGCAGACGCCCGTGACGCAGGTCGCCTCGGTGACCGTGCCCGATGCGCGGTTGATCGTGATCCAACCGTGGGACAAGGGCCTGGTTCGCGAGATCGAGCGCGCCATCCAGAAGAGCGAGTTGGGGCTGACCCCGGCCAACGACGGCACCGTCATCCGGCTGCCGATCCCGTCGCTGACCGGGGAGCGCCGCCGGGAATTGGTGAAGGTCGCGCACAAGCAGGCGGAAGAGGCCAGGGTCGCCGTTCGCAACATCCGCAGGGAATACAAAGAGAGGCTCGAGCGCCTCGAGAAAAAGGGTGAGCTCTCGGAGGACGCGGCGCACCGGGCGGTGGACGAGCTGCAGAAGTTGACGGATCACTTCATTAAAGAAGTGGATGCGCTGCTCGCGGCCAAGGAGGCCGAGATCACCGAGGTCTGATCCGAGGGCCGGGGGCACCCCGCCGCCCGGATCTCGGCTCGGTGGATTCGGGATCGATGCGCAGCGCAACGGGGCGGGACGCGTGAGCGCGGAGCGGCGGCCTCCCGACGTCGTGGGCTCGCCCCTCGATGATGCGCGCCGCCGGCTGGCCGCGGCGGGGTGGTTCGCGGTCGAGGTGACGGAGACACGTCCTCCGAGGCGCGTCCTGCGTCCGCCGCAGCGCGTGGTGCGGCAGCGCGTGACCGCCGGCGATCGCGTGCTGTTGATTGTCTGCGGCGAATACGCGGACCCGGCCGAGCGCGGCTCGGACCGGGGCGCGCCGGGCGAGTGAGCGGCGCCCGCGGCCTGCGGGCCCGGCGGGCGCATCGTGGCCGGCGTCGAGGAGCATCGACGCGGCCCCCTCACGGCGAGGGGGCCGCGCTACTTCCGCGGCGGGTCGCCCGAGGACCCGGGATGCTCCGCCGCGTGACGTGCGAGGAGCCGGATGCGCACCACGAAACGTGAGACCCACGACGAGCTCGCGCAGCGGGCGGACGCCGTTCGGGCAACGCTCGACCCGACCCGGATGCCCCGCCACGTGGCGATCATCATGGACGGGAACGGCCGCTGGGCGGAGGTCCGCGGTCTCACGCGGCTGGAGGGACATCGCCAGGGGCGCGAAGCCATCCGGCGTACGCTGGAAGCCGCCCGCGAGTGCGGGGTGGAGATTCTCACGCTCTACGCGTTCAGCACGGAGAACTCGAGGCGGCCGCTCGAGGAAGTGGAAGCGCTCATGGAGCTGTTGATCGACGCGCTCCAGGTGGAGGCCGACGGTCTCTATCGCAACGGCGTCCGGCTGCGGGTGTCCGGGATGATCGACGAGATGCCGGACGACGTGCGGACCGCGCTCCGGCGTGTCATCGCGCTGACCGAGGGCAACGCGTCACTCACGCTGAATCTCGCGTTGAACTACGGGGGCCGGCGGGAGCTCACGGAGGCGGCCAGGCGGCTGGCCGAAGCCGTGGCCGCCGGGCGGCTGTCGCCGGACGAGATCGACGAGGACACGCTGGCCCGCTACCTCTTTGCGCCCGATCTCCCGGATCCGGACCTGCTGATTCGAACGGGGGGCGAGCAGCGGCTGAGCAATTTCTTGCTGTGGCAGCTGGCGTACGCGGAACTGTACTTTACGGACGTGCGGTGGCCGGACTTCGGGAAGCTCGACTTCTTCGCCGCGATCCAAGCCTACCAGGCGCGCGACCGCCGATTCGGGGGCGTCGAGCTTGGATAGCCTGTCCCGGCCGGGCGGCGTTGTGACGCCCGCGTCGGTGCGGAGGCCCGAGCGGACGCTGCTGCACCGCACCGTCACGGCGTTCCTCGGCGGCGCGCTCACCGTTGCGTTGATCCTGGCGGGCGGTGCGTGGCTGGCGCTCGGCGTGGCGTGCACGGCGATCGTCGGCCTGCGCGAGTTCTACCGGATGGCCGAGCGCGCAGGGTATTCCCCCGTGTGGGAAGCGGGCCTCGGCGGCGCCGTGCTGTTCGTGGCGGGGGCGGCCTACCCGTCGGCGTGGGAGCCGCTGGTGCTGCCCGCGCTGCTCGTCTACACGATGCTCGTGCAGTTGCGCGGCGGACGGGCGGACCGCGCCCTCGCCAACGCGGGGGTCACCGTGCTCGGCGCCCTCTACGTCGGGTACCTGTTCAGCTACCTCGTGCGCCTGCGCACGCTGCCGGTCGGACCGCTGCATGGGCCGGGACCGCTGCCGCCGCTCCTCGTCGTGTGCGTCGTGTGGGCGTCCGAGAGCGCCGCGTACTTCGTGGGGCTGGCATGGGGGCGGCGCAAGCTGCTCCCGACGATCAGCCCGCGCAAGTCGCTCGAGGGCGCCGCGGGGGGCGTGGCGGCGGGGGCCGTCTGCGGCGTGATCTTCGCCGCGGCGGCCGGGCTGCCGGGCCCGGTCGGCGCGTGCGTCGGCATCGTGTGCGCGCTGGCGGCGGTCTGCGGCGATCTCTGGGAGTCCGCGATCAAGCGGGAAGTCGGCGTCAAAGATGCGGGCCTGGCGCTGCCCGGCCACGGCGGGATTCTGGATCGGTTCGACGGCCTGCTGCTGGCCGCGGTCGCCGGCTACGCGGTGATGGCGTGGTGGCCGGGACGCTGATGCGGCGCGTCATCGTCGTCGGATCGACCGGGTCGATCGGACGCGCGGCGCTCGACGTGGTCCGCGGGCTTGCGCCCGAGATCGGCGTCGTCGGGCTGTCGGCGCAACGCGATCTCGACACGCTGGGACGCCAGATCCGCGAGGTCCGGCCGGACGCCGTGGCCGTTTCGACCGCCGCGGCGGCGGCCGCCGTGCGCGACGCGGTGCCGGACTGGCGGGGCGAGGTGGTGTGGGGCCCGGACGCGATCGCGCAGCTGGCCTCGGGGCCCGCGGCGGATATCGTGCTCGTCTCGGTGGTCGGGATCGCGGGTCTCGCGCCGACCCTGGCGGCGCTCCGCGCGCGGCGCGACGTCGCGCTCGCGACGAAGGAAGTGCTCGTTGCCGCGGGCGCCCTTGTTATGGAGGCGGCGGCGCGGTCCGGAGCGAGCGTGGTCCCGGTGGACAGCGAGCCGTCGGCGATTCTGCAGTGCCTCGCCGGCCGCGACCCCGCGGAGGTCGCGCGGCTCTGGCTGACGGCCTCGGGGGGACCGTTTCTTCGCGCTCCGGCGGCGGCGATGGCCGCGGTCACACCCGCCGACGCGCTGCGGCACCCCACCTGGCGGATGGGGCCGAAGGTGACGATCGACTCCGCGACGCTCATGAACAAGGGGTTTGAGGTCATCGAGGCGCACTGGCTGTTCGGCGTCCCCGGCGACCGGATCGACGTGGTCATCCACCCGCAAAGCATCGTGCACTCGTGTGTGCAGCTCATCGACGGCGCGGTGCTTGCGCAGCTGGGCCCGCCCGATATGCGCTTGCCGATCCAGTACGCGCTGACGCATCCCGCGCGCCGGCCGAGCGGCGTCGCCGTGCTTGACCTGCGGCGCCTCGGCGCCCTCCACTTCGAGGCTCCAGACCCGGGCCGCTTTCCGTTGCTGGAGTACGCGCGCGAGGCGCTGGCGCGCGGCGGTACCGCGTCCACCGCCTTGAGCGCGGCCGACGAGATCGCGGTGCGGTGGTTCCTCGAAGGACGGATCGGCTTCCTCGAGATCCCGCGGCTCATCCGGCGCGTCCTCGACGGGCACCGAGACGGCGCGGCGGACAGCCTGGAGGGTATTCTGGACGCGGATCGGAGAGCCCGCGCGGACGCGGAGGCGGCGTACGCCGGCTCCGCGCCGGAACGGCCGCTCCGCGTCCACCCGGAGCGGGCGCCGTGATCCCGTCGCCGCGCGTCCACAGCATCGATTCGGCAGAGCGCGAGGAAGGTGGTCGGTAGTGCCGACGCTCATTCTGGCGATCCTGGCGCTGGAGTTGATGATCCTGGTGCACGAGCTCGGCCACCTGATCGTGGCCAAGCGCGTGGGGATCGCGGTCCACGCATTCGCGATCGGGTTCGGGCCGAAGCTGTTCGCCTTTACCGCGGGGGAGACGACGTACAGCCTCAACCTGCTGCCGGTCGGCGGCTACGTCAACATGGCGGGCGAAGACAACGAGGCGTCGTCGCCGGACGTGCCGCCGGAGCGACGGTTCCGGGCCAAGTCCGTGCCGGCCCGCATCGCGGTGGTCTGCGCGGGGCCCGCGATGAACTTCCTCCTCGCGATCGTCCTGCTCGCGGCGATCGCCGTGCTGTACGGGGTGCCGTCCCAGGTGAGTACCCGCATCGACAAGGTGGTGCCCGGCGATCCCGCCGCGCAGGCCGGCCTCAGGCCGGGCGACGTCATCCTGGCGATCGACGGCCGCACGATGACGGACGGCAACGAGGTCATCCGGCTGATCCACACCAGCAATGGGCGGACGTTGTCGTTTTTGATTCAGCGCGGGCCCACGCGCTTTCTGGTCCACGTGCCGACGAAATACGACCCCCGGCAGCATGTGTGGCTGACCGGCTTCCTGCCGGCCGTCTCCCGGACCCATCCCGATCCGATCCGCGCGATCGGGTGGGGCGTGCTGACGACGGGCCGCGACGTCGTGGCCTATCTGACCGCGCTTGGCGCGCTGGCCCGGTCCGGCCAGTTGCTCGGACAGTTGGGCGGTCCCGTCACCGCGGTGAACGTGCTCGGACAGGCCGCGCACGCGGGCGGGGAGACGTTTCTCTACTTCACCGCGTTCTTCAGCATCATCATCGGTCTGTTCAATCTGTTTCCCCTGCCGGCGCTCGACGGGGGCCGGGCCGCGTTTCTCCTGGTCGAAGGCCTGTGGCGGCGGCCGCTCGATCCGCGGCGTGAAGGCTACATCCATTTAGTGGGGTTGGCCCTGTTGTTGTGCCTGATCCTGGCGCTCACGGTCCGCGACGTCATGCACCCGGTCCACTTGACGCTGCCGTGACGGGGCGGGCGCCGGACGGACTTGCCTAGCGGGCATGCGACGCTCGCATGCACCGCGGACGCGCCGGGCCGTGGTCACGGCGCCGCGCTAGCCGAGGAGGGACGCGATGCGGGACATTCTGGTCGAGACCCTGTCGGGGGTGCCGGTCGGCGAAACCCAGGTCGAGATGGTCGAGCGCAAGGGTGTCGGCCACCCCGACTCGATCTGCGACGCGATCATGGATCGCGTGTCGGTGGAGCTGAGCAAGGAATATCAGAGCCAGTTCGGCCACATCCTCCATCACAACATCGACAAGGCCTTCCTCGTCGCGGGCGACGCCGAGGTCCGGTTCGGGGGCGGCACGATTCGGGAACCGATGAAGCTGATCTTCGGCGACCGGGCGGCCTACGGGATGAACGGGCGCGAGCTTCCCATCAGGGAGATCGCGATCCGGACCGCCAAGAACTGGTTCCGCGAAAATCTGCGGTTCGTGGAGCCGGGCGGACCGGACGACCAGGATGGGCCGCACGTCACCTACCAGATCGAGATCAAACCGGGGTCGGCCGAGCTCGTCGACATCTTCAACCGCGACACCGCCGGGGCCAACGACACCTCCGCCGCCGTGGGGTACTGGCCGATGACGGAGACCGAGCGGCTGGTCCGCGAAACCGAGCAATTCATCAACTCGCGCACGTTCAAGGAAGACTTTCCCGAGGCGGGGGAGGACGTCAAGGTCATGGGCGTGCGGATGGACCGGGCGCTCAGGCTCACGGCCGCCGTCGCGTTCGTGGATCGCTTTGTGGAAGGAGAGGCCCACTATTTCCGCCGCAAGCAGGAGCTCTACGACGCCGTGATGACCTTTCTCGCGAAGCGCACGACGATGGAGCGGGTCGCGTTCGACCTCAACACCCTGGACGAGCCCGGGCGGGGCCTTGCCGGGGTGTATCTCTCCGTGCTCGGGACCTCCGCGGAATCCGGAGACAGCGGGCAGATCGGCCGCGGCAACAAGGTCAACGGCGTCATCGCGATCAACCGCCCGATGGGCACGGAGGCCGCGGCCGGCAAAAACCCGGTCTCACACGTCGGGAAGATCTACTCCGTGTTCACGCACCTGGTCGCGCAAAAAGTGTACGACGAGGTGCCCGGCCTGCGCGAGGTGTACGTCTGGATGGTGAGCCAGATCGGGAAACCGATCGACCAGCCGGTCACCGCGGCGCAGATCATCGCGCAGCGGGGCGTCCGCAAGTCGGTCGTGACACGCCGCGTCCGCGAAGTGCTCGACCGGGAACTCGCAGGCATCCACGTCTTTTGCCGGGAGCTGGCCGAAGGCAAGTACAGCGTCTGTTGACGGAGCTCGATCGGGCGCGGCTCGCCGGCATCATGCTCGCGGCCGCGCTCGCGCTGCTGGGCTGCACGATTACGCGGACGCCCCTGGGCCTCGGGCCGCCGTTCCTTCGGGTGACGGGGGTGGTCCAGGCCTCCGATGTCGCGGCCACGAGCCCGCCGGCCTGGGACCCGTCGGCGCGCTTCCTCGCATTCGGCGCGGACGACGGCGTGTGGCGGCTGGCGCTCGGACGGCCGGGCCTCCACCGCCTCGCGTCGTTGTCCGGGGTGACAGAGATCGCCTGGTCGCCGGACGGGCGCCGCCTCGCGGCGGCGGCCGGCGGAGGCTTGTATCTCGTGTATCCGGACGCGCGGCCGGAGGAGCGGCTCCCCGCGGCGCAGACGGCGCGGTTGCCCGCCTGGGATCCTCGCGGTCGCCGCCTCGCGTACGTGACGTCCGGCGACGGCGCGGATCGGCTGGCAACGTGGGACGCGGAGCACGGCGCGGCACAGGGGGCGGTGCTCCCTGCCGGCGTCACGGCCCAAGCGATCGGATGGCTGCCGGACGGCCGGGCGATGCTCGTCGCGCTTGGGCCGGCCGGGGGCGGCCCAAGCCGCCTCGTCCGCGTGGAGGCGGCCGCGCGCCTAACCGTCGGCCGGGTGGCGCACCGCGAGGCGATGCGCGATCCCGTCTTCGACCCGCTCGGCCGGTGGATCGCCTACGTCGCGCGGGTCCCGGCCGAGCCCGGGACCCGCGAGCAGGTAGTAGTGGCCAGGCCCGACGGGTCTGGCCGCCGGGCCCTCACGCCGCCGGGCGACTACACCGGGATTTCCTGGGCGCCCGCCGGCACGCTTATCGCCTACGGGACCCTGCTCGGTCCGGATGACGTGGCGGTCGAGATCGCGGACGTCGCGACGGACGCACGGCTCCGGGTCGCAACCTATCATCCCGAGCTTCCTCCGTACGCGCGATCGATCGTCACGCGGTGGTCTCCCGATGGCCTTCGCATCGCCTTCGGCACGGATACGGACGGCGGCCGCGGTCCTGTGTGGGTCGCCACCCTGGAGCGCCGGTGAGGCGCACAGCCGTGCCAGCCGCCCATCCGCGCCGGCTTGACACGGCCGCACCGCGCGCCGACAATATTATGTAGTTGCGTGGCTGCTTACCCGCAGGGAAGCCTGCGCGAAATACGTCGAATCGCCACAATAGAATGCATCGCCGGCCTGTCGTGTCCAGCGCCGCCGCCGCGGGCGCGGCCGCCGGTGTGTCGTGCGTGGAGGTGGGAACATGCCGCTCTATGAATACCGGTGCACCAAATGCGGCCACCAGTTCGAGGTGAGGCACGGGGTGGCCGAGAACGTGGAGCGCTGCGAGCGCTGCGGCGCGCCCGTGCGCCGGGTGTTTTCTCCGGTGGGGATCATCTTTAAGGGGCCGGGGTTCCACATCAACGACTACCGGAAGACGCCGCCGCCGTCCGACGGCGACGGGAAGTCCGCCGCGCCGGCCAAGGAGTCCACGCCAAAAGATGCGGCGGCGTCGAAGGCGAAAGAGTCCTCTACGCCGGCAGCCGGTGCGGCGGCCAAGTCGTCCTGACGAGAGCGCTCGCGCGAGGGCATGGCCGGCCGGCCATGCCCTCGCTTTGCTTTGGGCGGTCGTGGCCGCGATCTGCGGGATGCACCCCACGGCGGCCTACGGCGACGATTTGTCGGCCCGACTCGGTTTCGGCGGGGCCGTCCGCGTCGGCGTCCCGGTTCCACTGACGGTGGTGCTGCCGCCGTTGCCCTATGCCGGCCCGGGGAGGATCGAGGTCGACGCTCCCGTCCTGGGCCGCACGGAGGGGGAGGCGGTGACCACGACCGTGGTGCCGTTTGTGGCCGTTGCGGGCGTGCGCCGGACATTCGAGACTCCGATCCAGCTCGGTGACATTCGCCGCCCGCTCGAGGTGCGGGTGTCGATCGGCGGCCGCGAGCGGCTGCGGCAGGCGGTGCCCATCGATCCCCAGAAGGTTGGGGGCCGCGTCGCGGTGGAGATCTCGGACAGCGCCTCCGGTTTGGCGCCGCTCGGAGGCCTTCCGGAACGGGTGGTCACCGCCTACGTCGGCCCGGAAGCGCTGCCGCGCCGCTGGCAGGAGTATGCGGCGATTGATCTCCTGGTGGCGCGCGACCTGGATCCCGCGCGCCTGGACCAGGCCCAGCGGGATGCGCTCGTGATGTGGGTCCGCCTCGGCGGGCGACTCGTCGTCATCGCCCCGCCGGGCGCACCCTCGCTCGACGCGCTCGACGACATTTTGCCGGCATCGATCGGGACACCGGCGGTCGTTGCGTCCGAGCCGTCTCCGCCGGCCGGCGCGTCATTACCGTCCGGTCCCTACCCTGTCGATGCGCTGCGCCCGCATCCCGGGGCGAGCGCCCGCCGCGCGGGGGGAATCCCCGTGATCGCCGGCGCGCACGCCGGAGCGGGGTGGGTCCAGATGTGGGGCTTCGATCCCGGCGCGCCGCCGTTTGCGGGTTGGCCGGGTCGCACGGCGCTCTGGCAGGCGGCGCTCGGGCCGGCGGGCGTGTCGCCGGTGCAGGTCGACGCCGCGGCGGAACAGCTGCCGGCCGCCCCTGCGATCGATCCGCTGGTACACGCCGAGGTCGGCGGAGCGGTGCTGGCGTACCTCGCGGCGCTGTACCTCATCGGGCGGCACGGGCTGACGCGGTCCCGCGTGCTCGCCGCCGCCGCGGCGGTCCTGCTTGCGGCCGCAGTCTTTTGGCGGCTCGCCGGCGACGTGCGCGCGCGCTCGACCTCCGTGGTCGAAGCCACGTTCCTGGAGCAGGCGCCGGACACGGCCGCCGCCCGGGCGATGACGGTGGGCACGGTTGCCGTGCCGTACGGCGGTCGTTACACCGTCCGCGTGCCGGCCGGCAGCGTGGTCATGCCGGTGACGGCCTCGGGCGCGCTCCGGATAGTAGTAACTGACGAGGCCACGCTGCTCGACGGCGTACTGGAGAACGGCGAGGCTCGCGCCTTCGCCGCGACGGCCGCGGTGGCGTCGTCGGCCCGCGCCGATCTGTCGCCCGACGGTCGCGCGCTGCGCGTCTCGCTCGGCGCGCGGGCGCGTCGCGCGGAGCTCCACTGGGGACATCGCTGGTACTGGATCGGGGATGCGGGTCCCGACTCCACGATCGTGCTGGATCCGAAAGGTTGGGAGTCCGGCGGGGGTGAGACGACGGCGCACGACCGGTCGTGGGTCTTTGTGGGCCCAAACGACGATGCTATAATCAGTCCCACGACGCCGCTTTTCGTTGGAGAGATCCAGCCGGGTGCGCCCGTCTTTCAGCTGGCGGACGGGGGCGGGCTCGACCGCCGTCCCACGATCTTGTTGCTACCGGTCGGGCGGCGGTAGTCCGGGCGCCGTGGCCAACGCCGTGCTGCGAGGAGATCTCCGGGCCCGTGGGAGCAGCCGCAAGATTCGCATCATGGAGCTCGCGTACCTCGGGATTCTCGCGCTGCTCCTCCTGCTCGGATTGCCCCCCGAGCTCAATCAACATGATCCGTCGCGCGGCTCCGTGGGTCTGGCGCTCGCGCTGCTCGGCGTGCAAGTCGTGCTCGTGACGTACTTCGCGTCTGCCTGCGCGGCGCAGGAGATCGCCGTCGAGGGCGAGCGGCCCGCGGTCGACCTCGCATTCGGACCGTTTTCCCGCCGGACGATCGTTGCCGGCAAGAGCCTGGCGACCCTCGCGACGATCGTCTACTGGGAGTTGCTCGCGCTGCCGCTGCTGATACTGGCGATGGAGATTCGCCGCCTGCCGCTCGGCGCGCTCGGGGGGGTGTGCGCGCTTGTGACCTTGCAGGCGTGGGCGGTGGCCCAGATCGGGTTGCTGTGCGGCATCGTGTTCGAAGCGGAGTTTACGCGCACGCTGGCGCACTGGACCGCGCTGCTCGCGATCTTCGTCGCCACCCTGGCGCTGCCGGACGCGTTCCGTTGGGCGAACCCGGTCGTGGCGGCCGCCCAGGCCGCCGCGGGAGCGATGCCCGTCCTGGGCGCCGCATGCTACACGGCGTTGGGGCTCGGCGCCGGCGGTCTGGCCTACGCCGCGCTGCGGAGGTTCGGCACCCCATGATGCACGAGGCGCTCGAGCTCACGGCGCTCCTTCGCGGCATCGCCCGCCGCCTGGCGACGGTCGCCACATGGCAGCGGCTCGCACGCGGGGCCGCCTGGACGGCGGGTGCGCTGGTGGCGTGGGCGCTGGCCACGATGGTGCTCCCCGTGCCGCTGCCGTTAGGGCGGGTGTCGCTCGTGCTCGCGGCGCTGCTGCTCGGGGCGTACCCGGTGATTCTACGGCTGTCGTGGCCGACGGCGCTCGACACCGCGAGGATCACGGATCGGCGCGCCGGGCTTCAGGACCGGCTCAGCACCGCCGTCGAGCTGCTGGCGCAGTCGGCGCGGCCCCCGGGGCTCGCCCGCCTGCAGGTCGCCGACGCCGTGGCCGCGGCGCAAGACCTCGACCCCAGGCGCGTGGCGCCGCTGCGCGCCCCGCGAGAGGCCGGGCTCGTGCTCGCCGGCGGGCTCGCGCTCCTTCTGTGGTCCCTGTTTCTGAGCGGCTGGTCGCTGCCGGCCACCCCGGCCGCGCGGGCGCTCGCGGTGGTCCATCGCGAGGGACGCTCCATCACCGAGGCCGGGCGCCGCCTCGAAGCGCTCGGCACATCGCAGGCGTTGCCCGAGGCGAGGCGCTTTGGGCCGCAGATGCGGGCGCTCGGCGAGCGGCTGCAAGGGCCCCGGATGGACCGGGAGCGGGCGCTGGGGTTGGTGCAGGATTTCAACCGTCAGCTTGGCGCCACGCAGGATCTGCTGCACCGCCAGCTCGAGGCCTCGTTGCCGGAGGTGCAGGCGCCGGGCGGCGGCCGGCGAGCCCCGGCCGCGTCGCCGTCGGCGTCCGGCGGTGACCGCCTGCAGCGCCTCAACGCCGCCGTGCGCGAGGTGCGGGGGTTGACGGGGCAGCTGGAGCGCGGCGGCCAGCCGGTTGAGCCGCGGATGCTGTCGCGCGAGATGC
This sequence comes from Bacillota bacterium, assembly GCA_021324255.1. Taxonomy (GTDB): domain Bacteria; phylum Sysuimicrobiota; class Sysuimicrobiia; order Sysuimicrobiales; family Segetimicrobiaceae; genus JAJPIA01. The sequence goes on along the minus strand of JAJPJL010000037.1, from coordinate 53,950 downwards.
GGGCGCTGGCGAATTCGCTCGAGGAGATGAATGCGCCGGTCTCGACCCGGCAGCGTGTCGCGCAGGCGCGGCGCGAGGCGTCGCAGGGACATCTCTCCGCCGCCGCGGGATCCATGAACGAAGCGCTGCAAGACCTCGAGGGGCTCGAGCGCATGGCGGGTGACGCCCAGGCGCTCGGCGACGCGCGGCAGAGCATGCAGCAAGCCGCGACGCGCATCGCCAAATCCGGTCCCTTGGGCGCCGGCTCCGACGCTCGCGCCTCCGAGACGCCGTCTGAGAGTACTTCCTCGCCCCAGGCATCCGGCCCCAATCCGCCGTCCATCGACGAGAGCGGAACGGCGCCGCCCCCGCCCGGCCCGAACCAGGGGAGCCTCCCGGGCCAGGGCACAGGGCCGCAGCTCGGGGCCGCCGCGCCCCGTCTGCAGGGGACGCACGTGCCCGAGCATCTCGGGGGAACGCCGGGGCAGGGCCCCTCGACGATGCGGCTGATCGTCGCGCCCGGCCAGACGGGGACGTCCCACGTCGCCGCCCGGCGGCTGCCGGCATCGGTCGCGCACGAGCTCGACCAATCCGTGTCGGAGGCGCCCCTGCCGCCCGCGTACGTCTCGCTGGTGCGCCAGTACTTCCAGACCCAGGGAGGCGCTCCGTGACCGACCACGCGGGATCACAGGAGGTCGAAGAGTTCCGCCGGACGTTTGCCGCGATCCGCCACGAGCTCGGCCGGGTCATCGTGGGCCATGAGACGCTGCTCGACTTGGTGGTCACGGGGATGCTGGCGGGCGGGCATGTGCTGCTCGAGGGCGTGCCCGGTCTCGGCAAGACCTTGCTGGTGCGCACGCTCGCGCAGGCGCTGGACCTTCGCTTCTCCCGCATCCAATTTACACCCGACCTCATGCCCGCCGACATCCTGGGGACGAACCTGATCGTGCAGGACGACGGCGGCCGGCGGCGGTTCGAGTTCCAGCCGGGGCCGGTCTTTGCGCAGATCGTGCTCGCCGACGAGATCAACCGCGCCACCCCCAAGACGCAGTCGGCGCTGCTCGAGGCGATGCAGGAGCACGTGGTCTCGATCGCGGGGATGTCCCGCCCGCTCGAGGAGCCGTTTTTCGTGCTGGCGACGCAGAACCCGATCGAGATGGAGGGTACGTACCCGCTCCCCGAGGCGCAGCTCGATCGTTTCTTGCTCAAGCTTCGCGTCCCGTTCCCGGAGCTGGACGACCTGCGGGCGATCGGCGAGCGCACGACCGAGCCGGACGAGCCCGCGGCGCGGTGCGTGGCGGACGGTCCCACGGTGCTGCGCATGATGGGCGTCGCCCGCCAGGTCCCCGTGGCGTCGCACGTTCGGGACTACGCGGCGCGGCTGGTCCTGGCCACGCACGGGGGATCGGCGCACGGCGCGGCGCCGGCGAAGCGCTTCATCCGGTACGGCGCCAGCCCGCGCGGGCTGCAGGCGCTGCTGCGGGCCGGCAAGGTGCGCGCCCTGGCGGAGGGCCGGTTCAACGTCTCGGTCGAGGACATCCAGGCGCTGGCGATCCCCGCGCTTCGCCACCGGCTCATTCTCAACTTCGAGGCGGAGGCCGAAGGCGTCGATCCGGACGATCTCGTGCGCCGGACGATGGACGAGCTCGGCAGCGTCGGCGCGGCCGCGGGCGGCGTGTAGGTGCCCGCGTGGACCGGACGGCCGCCGATCACGGTGCGCAGCTCTTCGATCCGGAGTTCCTGCAGCGCCTCGAGTCGCTGAGCCTGGTGAGCCGCCGCCTCGTCCGCGGCCAGCAGCGCGGCGAGCGGCGCAGCCTGGTGCGGGGCCGCGGGATCGAGTTCGACGACTACCGGGCCTATCAGGCGGGGGACGATTACCGGTACATCGACTGGAACATCGTCTCCCGGCTCGACCGTGTCTTCGTCAAGCTGTTCAGCGAGGAAGAAGACCTCGACGTGCACCTGTTCCTCGACACCAGCGCGTCGATGGCGGCCGGGATGCCGAGCAAGCTTGCGCTGGGCAAGCGCGTCGCCGCCGCGATCGGGTACATCGGCCTGTGCAACTTCGATCGCGTCGGGGTGACGGCGTTTGCGTCCGAGCAGGGGCCCAGTCTTGCGCGGCTCCGCGGCCGCGCGCGGGCCTTTGACCTGTTGCGGTTTCTGGATGGGCTGGAGCCGGCGGGCCGCACGGACCTCGAGCAGGCCCTGACCCGCCGCCTCGGCGCGACCGGACGGCGCGGCCTGCTCGTCGTGGTCTCGGATCTCCTGGATCCCCGCGGGTACGCGGCCGCGCTGCTGCACGCGCGCCATCATCGATTCCAGACGTTTCTCGTGCACATCTTGGCGGACGAGGAGCTCGCGCCGCAGCTCGCGGGCGACCTGCGGCTCATCGACGTCGAGACGGGCCGGGCGCTGGAGCTCACCGTCGACGCCGAGGCCCTGCGGGCGTACGCGACGGCCCGCGACGCGTACTTCCGCGATCTCGAGGCGTTCTGCTTTCGTCACGCGATCGACTACGTGCGGACCGCGTCGTCGGTCCCCGCGGACGTGCTCGTGCTCCGGTACCTCCGCCAGGGCGGGTTGGTGCGGTGACCCTCGGCGCTCCCGCGGCCCTGTGGGGCCTCGCCGCGCTCCCGCTGCTCGTGCTGCTGTACCTGTTGCGCATGCGGCGCCGCGACCAGCCGGTCAGCAGCATCCTGTTGTGGCAGCGGTCCGTGCCCGCGCTCGCGGCGTTTCGGCCGTCGCGGCGAATCGAGCGCAGCGTGCTGCTCGCGCTCCAATTGCTCGCCCTGTCGGCGATGGTCGTGGGGCTCGCGCGCCCGGCCGTTCTGGGCCGCGCCGTGGCCGGCCGGGACGTGGTGCTGGTCCTCGACGCGTCGCTGTCGATGCAAGCGCGCGATGTGTCGCCGACGCGGTTCGAGCGGGCGCGCTCGGAAGCGCTGGCGGTGGCGCGGCGCCTGGAGCCGGGCCAGCGTGCGGCGGTGATCCTCGCGGCGCCGCATCCCGTCGTGCTGGCGCCCTTGTCGGCGGATCATCGTGCCGTGGCCGCGGCGCTGCGGCGTGCCGAGCCGTGGGACGCCGCCGGGGACCTCGATGCCGCCGTCACGCTGGCGAGCGAGCTGGCGGACTCGGCGGCGGACGGCCGGGTCTTTGTGTGGACCGACGCGGCGCGGGGCGCGCCGCCGGCCGCGGCCGGCGTCACCTACCAGGTCGTCGGCACGGCGGAGGACAACGCCGGCATCGTTGCGTTCCGCGTGCTGACGGACGCCGTCCGCCCGGAGGCGCTCGTGCGCGTCGCCAACTGGGGCCGCGGCGCGCGCAGGATTCCACTCGACGTGCGCCTCGGCGACGCGCCCGTGTACCGCGCGACGCTCGCCGTGCCCGCCGGTGGCACGGCGAGCGCGGTGTTCCCGGTCCAAGGCGCCGGCGTGCTTCACGCCCACATCGTCACGCACGACGTGCTGCCAGAGGACGACGACGCGACGGCGCTCCTGGCGCCCGCGGCGCTCGGCTCCGTGCTGCTCGTGAGCCACGGCAATCCCGCGCTCGAACGGGTGCTGCGGGTGCTGCCGGTGGCGCGCGCCGTGGAGACCGCGACCGTGGACCCGGCGGCGTGGGCCGCCTTCGACGTCGTCATCCTCGACCGCGTCGATCCCGGGCCGCTGCCGCCCGGCACCTACCTCGTGATCGGCGCCGTGCCGCCGGGTCTGCCGGCGACGGCGTCCGGTGTCGCCGCGCACCCGGGGATCGCGACGTGGGACCGCCAGGATCCGGTCCTGCGGTTCGTCGACCTGAGCGATGTGCGGATCGACCGCGCGCTCGAGCTGGCGGTCGACAGCGGACGCGTCCTCGTGGCGGGCGCCACGCCGCTCGTCTGGGAGTACACCGGTCGGGGCGTCCGGGCGCTCGTCCTCGGCTTCGCCCTCGAGGATTCGGACCTGCCCAAGCACGCCGCCTTTCCGATTCTCGTCCGCAACATGCTGGCATGGTTGAGCGTGGCGGTGGATCACGTGGCGGTCGGGGACGAGGTGCAGGTCCCGGCCGGCGCGGAGCGGGCCGGCAGCCTGACCGATCCGCTGGGGCGCCATGTCGACGTGCGCGCCACGGACGGCGCCTTCGTGCTGCCGCCGTTTGCTCGCGCCGGCCTCTACCGCTTCTCGACGGCGGCGGGGACGCGCGCCTTTGCCGCGGAGATCGGATCGCCGAACGCGGGGATGATCCGTCCAGGACGGGCCCCGGCCCCGGTGTCGACGGCGGGGACCTCGGCCGGCACCGTGCTGGTGCACGTGCCGCTCTGGCCGTGGTTGTTGCTCGTGGGGATCGCGGCGCTCCTCGGCGAGTGGGCGCTCGCCACGCGGCAGCGGGGCGGTGACGCGTGACGCCGCCGGTCCAGTTCGAGCACCCATGGTGGCTCGGGTTGCTCCCGGCGGCGCTCGTCGTGTGGCGTCTCGGGCGGCGGCGCCTGGGCCGCCGCTGGCGGGTAGCCACGGTACTCCGCATGGCCACGCTCACGCTGGCGATCCTCGCGCTCGCGCAGCCGATGCTGCGCGCACCGTCGTCGGGCACACGTGTGATGTTCGTCGTGGACCGGTCGATGAGCATGACCCCGGATGCGCGCGGCGCGGCCGCCGCGTTCGTGGCGGACGCGCTCGCGCGGATGCACCCGCAGGACGAAGCGGGGCTCGTGACCTTTGCGGGGGCGCCCTTGCTGCAGCTCCCGGTAACGCCGCACCCGGCCGCGGACGCGCTTCGCGCCGCGCCCGAGCCCGACGCGACCAACATCGGCGCGGCGATCGACCTGGCCCGCCAGGCCCTCCCGCCTGACGGCGCCCGGCGCATCGTGGTGCTGAGCGACGGCGCCGAAAACGCGGGAGACGCCGCGGCCGCCGCGCGCCGTGCGGCGGCCGACGGGATCGTGATCGACGCGGTGCCGCTCGGCGGCACGCCGCCGCCGGAGGTGCTGGTGGACGATGTCGTGGCCCCGCCGGAGGTGCACGCCGGCGAGACGTATCAGGTGCGCGCCGTGGTCCGCGCGACCGTGCCGGCGGACGCCACGGTCACGTGGAGCCGCAACGGGGCGCCGATCGCGACCCGCCACGTGGCCCTGTCCGCCGGGCAGACGGCCCTGTCCTTTACGGATCGCGCCGCCGGGGAGACGACCGTGCGGTATCGGGTGGACGTCGCCGCCACGCCCGACACGCTCACCGGCAACAATCACGGGGAAGCCATGGTCGTGGTGACTGGCGCGCCGCGCGTCCTGTTTGTCACCACCGAGCCGACCGTGCTACCGGACTGGCTGGCCCGGCAGGACCTTCGCGTCGACGTTCGGACGCCGGACGGGATCCCCGCCGCGCCGGCCGCGCTCGCGCCGTACGGCAGCGTCGTGCTGGACGACGTCGGCGCCGGCGATCTCAGCGCCGCGCAGCAGACGGCGCTCCAGACCTACGTGGGGATCCTTGGCGGCGGGCTCCTGGTCATCGGCGGCCCGCACAGCTACGGCGTCGGCGGGTACGCGGGGACGCCGCTCGAGGCGATGCTGCCCGTGCGGATGGACGTGCGGGAGCGAACGGCGTTTCCGACGGTGGCGGTCGTCCTCGTCATCGATACCTCCGGGAGCATGGAGGCGTTCGGGACGGAGATCGGCAAGGAGGCGCTGGCGAAGGAGATCGCGTCGTCGGTGATCGACCTGCTGAGCCCGCGCGATCAGGTCGGCGTCATCACGTTCGACCAGACGTACCGCTGGTTGGTGCCGCCGACCGAAGCGCGGTTCCGCGACCGTATCCTCGCCGAGGTCGCCCGCATCCAGGCCGGCGGCGGCACGCTCATGTACCCGCCGCTCGCCGCGGCGGGGAAGTTTCTGGCCACGTCCCCGGCGAAGGTACGGCACATCATCGTCGCGAGCGACGGCCTCACCGATCCCGGAGATTTCCACACGCTGGCCTCCGCGCTGGCGCGGCAAAAGGTCACGATCAGCACCGTGGCGATCGGTTCGGACGCGGATCGTGCGTTCATGCGCAATCTCGCGCGGTGGGGCGGCGGCCGGTCGTACGTGGCGAAGGATCTCTACGCGATCCCCCAGATCTTCACGACCGAGGCGCTCGTCGCCGTCCGCTCGTACCTCGTCGAGGAGCCGACGCCGCTCGAGCACGGGGAGGCCGCGCCGACGCTCGCCGGCCTGCCGACACCGCCGCCGATCGAGGGGTATGTCGCGGCGGTCGCCAAGGCCGGCGCGGACGTCGCGCTCGCCGGGCCGCGCGGCGACCCGGTGCTCGCGACCTGGCGGTACGGTCTGGGCCATGCGGTCGCGTTTACCTCCGATGACGGCACGCGGTGGACCGCGCCCTGGGCCGCGTGGTCCGCCGTCGCACGGTTCTGGTCGCAGGCCGTGCGCTGGACCCTGCGGGACGAACAGGCGGGCCTCTATGTATCGGTCGGCCGCGACCCGCAGAGCGCATCGGGGCGGCTCGTCGTCGACGCCCGCCGGCCGGACGGCGCCCCGTGGGACGGTCTCGACCTCCGGGCGCAGGTTGACGGTCCCGGCGGGATCCGCCGCGTCGTCGACGCGGTGCAGACGGCGCCCGGACGGTACGAGGCGCAGTGGCCCGCGCAAGCGCCGGGCACGTACTCGGTCGTCGTGGCCGCCGCGGACGCGCGCGGACCCGTCGGCACGCGCGCCGCCGGGTTGGTCGTGCCGTATTCGCCGGAACTGCGTGAGCCGGGTGGCAACCCGGCACTCCTGGCGCAGCTTGCGGAGACGACGGGCGGACGGCTCCTGCGCCGGCCCGAGGAGGCCTTCCGGGAGGGACGCGGCACCGGCACCGAGGATGCGTGGCCGCCGGTCGCGGCCGCGGCGGCCGCGGCGCTCCTCGCGGAGGTGACCATCCGGCGCGTGCCGGCGATCGTCGACCGCATCGGCGCCGCCGTGGCATCGGTGGGGTCGTTCGCGAGGGACGAGCGCGGACCGACCGACGCCGTGCGGCAGGCCGAGGACGAGGCGTACGCGGCCGCGGACCGCTGGGCGACCGAGGAAGCGAGATTTGCCGAAGAGGAGCGCCTGAGGGCCGCCTCGATGGACCAGGCGGCCCGCATCTACATCGCGCGATTGCGCGGCGCGCGCCGGCCGTGAGCGCTCGTGACGCTACGGGACCGTCGCCGCCGGCGGCGCGCCGTCCCGCGGCGGGCAGAGCACGAGCAGGTCCTCGGGCCGCGCGGCGATGTAGTCGGGCCGCGCGGCCCGCAGCGCCTCCGGATCGACGGCGCCCCACAGCGCGCCGGCCGTCGCGGCGCCCGCGTCGCGGCCCGCGTCGACATCGAACGGCGTATCGCCGACCATGAGGGTGTCGCTCGCGGCGACGCCGAGGCGGCTCGCCGCGAGGCATACGGGCTCGGGGTCGGGTTTGTGCCGTGCGGTGTCCTCGTCCGCGACGATCACCGGGCACCACTCGGCGAGGCCGAACGCGCTCACCGCCGCCTGGGTCGTGGCTCGACGCTTGGACGTGACGATGGCCATCGCGTAGCGGCGTGCCGCGAGCGCGCGGAGGAGGCTGGGAACGCCGCAGAACAGACGCGCCAGCCGGTCGTGAAGCGCGAGGTAGCGCCGGAGGTACTCCCGGGACAGTGCCTCGTCGCGATCGGGCGCGAGCGCGTGAAAGCGCTCCCGAATCGGGCGCGCCCAGTCCCGCAGGATCGTCGCCCGATCGACATCGCGATGGAGCAGCGAGCGGCACGTCTCTTGAAACGCCGTGACGATCAGCTCGGCGCTGTCGAGCAGCGTGCCATCGAGGTCGAACAGGATCGCGGCGGAGCGGCGCCCGCGCACCCCGCGGTACGGCGCTAGGACGTCCATGCGTACGCGGGGCGCCCCTCCCACATCGCCGTGTAGAGGGACAGCAGCGGGCCGCGCTCGAGCGGCCGCGGATTGTTCGGCCGAGGATAGTGCTCGAGACACTCGTCCACCATTTCGCCGAGGTGCGTCCGCTCGAGGCCGAGCGTTCTGAGCGCTTCCGGCACGCCGAGATCGCGGCACAGCAGCTCGATTCTGCGTACGGGGTCGGCGCCGCCGGCGGCGTCACCGATGCGGCGCAGGCGGTCCGGCGCAGCCTCCCGGCTGTACGCGACCGCGTACGGCAGCGCAAGGGCGCACGACAAACCGTGCGGTACGTGGAGGCGGTTGGCGACGGTGTACGCGATGGAGTGGCCGAGCACCATGCCGGCGTTGAGGGCGAGACCGCCGCAGTAGGCGGCGAGCACCATGCCGGCGCGCGCCGCCTCGTCGCCGGCGTCGGCATGGGCCCGCGGCAGCCACTCGGCGATGAGGGCGATCCCTCGCACGGCCTGGAGATCGGTGAGCGCCGTGGCGTGCGTGGACAAGAGCGCTTCGACACAGTGGCTCAGGGCGTCCAGCCCGGTGTGAACGGTCACATCGCGCGGCAGCGAGACCGTGAGGCCCGGGTCGAGCAACACGCCGGCCGCCAGCAGCTGCGGATAGTTGTTGGCAAACGCCTTCTTGGCCCCGGCGGTCACGACGGCGTTCTGGCTGGCCTCGGCGCCCGTCCCCGCGGTCGTCGGCACGAGGATGGTGGGGACGGCGCGGCCCCGCAGGCGCCGGCGGCCCACATGCGTGTACTCGAGCACGCTCCCTGGGTTCTCGACCATGGCGGCGCCGAGCTTCGCGACATCCATCACGCTTCCGCCGCCGACGCCGACGATCAGCGCGGGGGAGAGCGCGCGCGCGGCGGCGGCCCCTCGATCCGCGACCTCCACCGTGGGCTCCCCCGGGATCTCCGAGAACGAATGCACGTCAAACCCCGCGGAGCGGAGACTCTCGATCGGCTCGCGCGCGAGGCCGAGGCGGTCGACCGCGGGATCGGTGTAGACGAGCGCGGAGCCGGGGGCAATGCCGAATTCGGCGGCGCATTCGGCCGCGCGCGCCGCCGCGCCGAATCCGTACCACACACGGCTGGGCCCGCGAAACGGGCGAACCAGGCTGTGCGCCGCCTGCATCGACACCTCCGAACGAACGGAGTTGACTCCAGGGAACGACGATGTCTTCGGCGCGTGTGTCGCGCCCGTGGGAACCGGGCGGCAGGTGAGCGCCCGCGCACGTTGACCCCTCGTTCACGCAGATGATACCATCGTAGCAGCCAGAGCCGCAATTTTGCGTGCCCCGCTGTGCGGGCGGCATCCGCATAGGGTGCGGCCGCCGGCGGAAGCGTCGGCGTGTTTTGTCTGGCGGCCCCGCGGTGTGTCGGACATCTTCCGCCTACCAGGGACGGTTGGGATCACAAACGAGCGCGCGCCCGGTTCCCGTGGATCGTTCGCGGGGCACGATGGAGTGGGAATCATCGCTACAGAGCACTGACCATGACAGTGGAGGAGAAGGAGGCGCCGGTGCCGCGCGCAGAGATCGGGGTGTTTGGCGGCTCGGGTTTTTACTCGCTACTGGAGGGCGCCCGCGAACACAAGATCGAGACGCCGTACGGCGAACCGAGTGACGCGTTCATGCTGGGAGAGATCGCCGGGCGCGCCGTGGCGTTCCTGCCGCGGCATGGCCGGACCCATCGCCTGCCGCCGCACCGGATCAATTACCGCGCGAATGTTTGGGCGATGAAGTCTCTCGGCGTCGAATGGCTGTTCGGCCCCTGCGCGGCGGGCAGCCTGCAGCCCCATGTCAGGCCGGGGCACTTCGTGATCTGCGACCAGTATGTGGACCGAACGTGGGGCCGCGCGGATACGTTCTATGAGGGACCGGTCGTGACCCACGTCTCCGCCGCGGACCCGTACTGCCCGACGCTACGGCAGCTGGCGGTGGAAAGCGCTCGGGCGGCCGAGATTCCCGTGCACGATCGCGGCACCGTGGTCGTGATCCAGGGTCCCCGGTTCAGCACGCGGTCGGAGAGCCGCTGGTTTCGCTCGCAGGGATGGGAAGTCATCAACATGACCAACTATCCCGAAGGGCACCTCGCCCGGGAACTGGCGTTGTGCTACGTCAACGTCTCGTTGATCACGGATTACGATGTCGGGCTCGAGGGATCCCCCGACGTTTCGCCGGTGTCGCACGAGGCGGTGCTCACGGTGCTTCGGGAGAACAACGAGAAGCTCCGCCGGCTGCTCGCCGCGATGATCGAGCGGCTGCCTCGGGTGCGGTCGTGTTCGTGCCAGACCGCGCTCGCCGGCGCCCGGCTGGAGTAGCACGCGTCTGCCTGACGCGCGGGGGTGACCGCATGGGGCGCACCGGTGGAGACGGCGCGGGGCGGTCGGCCGGTATGGCGGTGTTTGTCATCGGCGTGCTCCTCCTGCTCGCCGTGTTCTGCCTGGCGTATCTGCAGCTGGTCGCCTCAGGCGCGCTGGCCGAATCCGCCGCCGCACGGTCCATGGGGGACACGATTCTGATGGTGGCGAGCAAGGGGTTGTTCCTGTTTCTGCTCGGATTCATCGCGTCTGCGGTCGCGAACAAGGGCATCGCACTGTACCAGGCGGCGCTGGTCACGCGCGACGACGACTAGGGGCCGCGGCGCCCGGTGGGGCGCGCGCGGAGGGAGGGAAACGGCGATGGAGCTCCAGATCGGAGCCCGGACGGAAGGGACCGTGACGGTGATCGATGTGGCGGGTGAGATCGACCTCTACACCGCACCGCGGCTGGAGGAGGCCCTGACGCGCGGGGCGGCCGGCGCGCCCCCGCTGCTCGTCGTCAACCTGTCGAAGACGACGTACATGGACAGTACGGCGCTCCGGGTGCTGACCGCCGCCCTGAAGCGCATCCACGAGCGCGACGGAACCCTCGCCCTGGTGTCCACGCAATCCAAGATCGGCAAGCTGTTCACGATCACCGGGTTGGATCAGGTGTTCCCGATCTATTCCACCGAACCGGAAGCGATCGAGAAAGCGCGGGCCCACGGGTCGCGCCAGCCCTGACGACGGGCGACCAGGACCGCGCGGTCGTCGCACGCGCGAGCGAGTGGCCGGGCGCGAAACCGGACCGGGGAGACGGTGATGCGGCTCGGTATTCGGGGCAAGGTCGCCTGCGTCATCCTCATCTGTATGGTCCCGGTCCTGGTGCTCGGTGTGCTGTTGAGCCTGCAACAGGACCAGGGCCGCCGTAACCTCGTGTTGCGCACGCAACAGGATGCCGCGCACACGCTGGCATCCGATTTCAGCACGTTTGTCGAAAATACGGTGCACGCGGAACTGGCGGCGGGGTCGGCAGTGGAGAGCCAACCCTACCCGGTGGTCGGGATCGTGCAGTTGCTGGCGTCGATCCGCGCCTACGATACCTCGTTTCTCTGGCTCGGCCTCATCATGCCCGACGGGCGGGTGGAGGCGTCGGCGCCCCCCGGCGATGCCTACACGAACGTGGCGACCCACTGGGCGTTCGCCGCCGTGCGCGCGGGTGCGCCGTGGGCCGCCGGCGTCATCAGCGCTCCCAACCGCCGCCCGGAACTCGAGGTCGCGACCGGGATCCCCGAGGGTCCCCGACTCGCCGCGGTGGTGGACGGCGTCGTGGATCTGACGCGCGTGCGGCCGATGCTGCCGACCGGGCTGGCCTCCGACATGGACGGCATCATCGTGGACAACGGCGGCCGCGTCGTGTTCGACCTGCGGCGGCCCGGCCGGCCGGTCAACGCGCTCGCATCGCTGCCCGCCGTGCAGGCGGCGCTTCGCGGTCAGCCGAGCATGATCGAGGGCTACCGGGACGCAGCGGCCGGCGGGCCCCAGATCGGAGCCGCGGTGCCGATCGCCGACCTGCGCTGGGCGGCCGTGGTCCTGGAGCCGGAACGGACGGCCCTGGCGCCGGTGCGGCGCGGCGGACAGGAAGAGCTGGGGTGGGTGGTCGCGGCGGTCGGCCTCGGCGTGTTCCTCGCCTGGGTGTTGGGCGCGGAACTGACGGCGCCGATCGTGGCCCTGGCCAACGGCGCGCGGGCGATCGGCCGCGGCGAGGTCGGATACCGGGTGCGCATGCGCCGCACCGACGAGCTGGGCGAGCTGGGGACCGCGTTCAACGAGATGAGCGAGCGGCTGGCGCGGTCCCACGCGGAGATCAACGCCCTGCAGAGCGTGAGCGATGCGGCGCTCTCCACGGTACGGCTCGACGAACTGCTTGCGAGGCTCGTGCAGCACATCGCCTCGGCGCTGCGCGCGGACGGCGGCACCGTGTGGTTCGTCGATGACGCGACGGGGGATCTCATCGTCCCGCAGGACTCCGACACGGGAGCGGCGGGGGCGCGGCGGCTGGCGCGCGGTGAAGGGCTGGCCGGACGGGTGGCGGACGGCGGGCGCGCGCTCGTCCTCTCGGGGGAGGAAGCGTTCCGTGCGCTCGACCCGCGCCTGCTCGCGCAGGGCGTGCGGGCCGCGGCGTGCGTGCCGCTGCGCGTCGGCGGCCGCGTCATCGGCGTGCTGGAGCTGATCGCGCGGGGGGAACGAGACTTTCGCGCCCAAGACGTTCGCCTCATCGAAGCCTTTGCCGACCGTGTCGCGCTGGCCGTGGACAATGCGCGCGCCTACGGACGCCAGCGGGAGATCGCCGGCGTGATTCAAGAGGCCCTGGTGCCGACGCCCAGCGTCCGGCTGCCCGGTATGGCCATCGCGGGCCGGTATGTGCCGAGCCGCGAGGTGGGCGGCGACTTCTACGCCGTGCTTCCCTTGGGGCACGGCCGCGTCGGCCTGGCCATTGCGGACGTCACGGGCAAGGGCATTCCCGCGGCCACGCTGTCCGCCCGGGCGCGGTATCTCCTCGAGGCATTCGTGCTGGACGGCCGTCCCTCCGAGGCCGTGGTGGCGCGGATGAACGCCGTGCTCACCCGCGACGCCGCCTCCGGCCTGTTCGTCAGCCTCTTCTACGGCATGGTCGACCCCGAGGCGGGAACGCTCCGGTACACGCGGGCCGGGCACCCGGCGCCGTTCCTCCTGCGCGCCGGCGTGCAGGCGCCCGAGGCGCTCGACGCGCCCGGGTTGCTGCTCGGCGTCGACCCCGCGGCCCGCTACCCGGCGGTGGAAGTGCAGGTGGGCCCCGGTGATCTGCTGGCCATGTTTACGGACGGCATCACCGAAGCGCGCCGCCCGGACGGGGAACTGTTCGGCGACCAGCGGCTCGTCGACACCCTGATCGAGCTGCGGGAGGCGCAGCCGGAGCGGATCGCGGACGAGATCATGGCGGCCGTGGGCCGCTGGAGCGGCGACGGGCCGACGGACGATCAGGCCCTCGTGATCGCGCGCGTATTGCCCTGGGGCGCCAACGTCGGGGAGCGCAGCGCCCGCGAGCATGCAGTTCGTTGACGTGCGCCGGGGGGTATGCTACCGTTATACCGTCAAAACTGAATGACTGCTCAAGCAGAAGCCATCTGCTTCTCACCCTGCGGCGCTCGTCGCCGGGCGCGGGAGTTGCCAGCAGGGTTTACGCGGACGATCATCGTGGAGGAGATGGCATAGCCATCTCCTCGTTCCATATTACAGGACAGAAGGAGGCCGAACACCCATCACACCCATAGAGCGCGAGCGAGAGACGCGGATCAACAACCGCATCCGGGCCCGTGAGGTGCGGCTGATCGGGGCGAACGGGGAGCAGTTGGGTGTCATGTCGCTGCAGGAGGCGCTCGCCAAGGCGCAGGACGCCGGGGTCGATTTGGTGGAGGTGGCGCCGACCGCGTCGCCGCCAGTCTGCCGGGTCATGGACTTTGGCAAGTATAAGTACGAGCAGGCCAAGCGTGAACGGCTCGCGCACAAAAAGTCGAAGACCTCCGAGCTCAAAGGCATGCGGCTCAGCCCCAAAATCGGGGAGCACGATCTGCAGACCAAGACGCGGACGGTCAGCGGTTTTCTCCGGGACGGCGACAAGGTTCGGGTGTCGATGTGGTTTCGCGGGCGCGAGATGGCGCATCCGCAGGTGGGCGAGCAGATTTTGCGGCGCATGGCGCAACAACTCGCCGAGGTGGCGGTGGTGGAGCGGCATCCGTTGATGGAGGGCCGCAACATGGTGATGATTCTCGCGCCGAAGAAGACCTGAGCGGCGCGTACGGAAGGAGGTCGTGATGCCGAAGCTCAAGACGCACGGCGGGGCATCGAAGCGCATGCGCGTGACCAGCCGCGGCCGCCTGTTGCGCGGGCGCCAGTTGGGCGGACACCTCATGGTCCACAAGCGCGGTTCCCGCAAGCGATCCCTGGCTCAAACGAGAGAGGTCGAATCGTCCGACACGGCGCGCATCAACCGCCTGCTTCCTTACCGCTAGCGGGGGGGGCGCGGGCGGCGGGACGCCGCGATGAGCCGCGCCCGCGGCAGTCTGCGCGTCGAAGGCGCCGGGACAAGGGGGGATCGCGATGGCACGCGTAAAGCGGGGCATGGTGGCGCGGCGGAGGCACCACAAGGTGCTGAAGCTCGCCAAGGGCTACTGGGGAAAGAAGAGCCGCTGGTTCAAGATGGCCAACCAGACGGTGCTGCGGGCGCTGGCCCAGGCGTACGCCCACCGGCGTGCGCGGAAACGCGATTTCCGCCGCCTCTGGATCGCCAGAATCAACGCCGCGGCTCGGACGCACGGCACGTCCTATAGCCGCCTCATTTGCGGCTTGCGCCGCGCGGGGATCCAGATCAACCGCAAGGTGCTTGCCGATCTCGCCGTGCGGGATGACCATGCATTTCAAGCGCTCGTCAAGCGCGCGCAGGCGGACAAGTAGCCGGAGCCGCACATGGGACGGTCGGGCCCTCCCGGAGCGGGGAGGGCCCGCTCGTTTGCGGGCGCCGCGCGTGCGCCGCGCCGTCCGGCGCGGCACGGGGGCGCGGGAAGACCGGCGGGCTCCATGATTACGAGCCGGAGCAACCCCCTGATCCGCGAATTGCGCGCCCAACTGCGCGGGCCCAGCCGGCGGGCGGACCGGGTCCTCGTGGAGGGCTGGCGCGCCCTCGAGACCGCGGCGGCCGCCGGCGCGTCCCTGGACCTGCTGGTCTATACGCCCGACGCCGCGCATGACGCCCGGCTCGCGGCATTGCGCGCGGCGGCGGGCCCCCACGGCGCACGGGAGGTCGTCGCCGCGCCGGACGTGTACGCCGCGCTGGCACAGGTCGCAACGCCGCAGGGTGTGATCGGCCTCGCGCGCCGTCCGGTGCCCGCGCCGGACGCGGTCCTCGCCGCGCCGGACGCGCTCATCGTGGTCCTCGACGCGGTGCAGGACCCGGGCAACGTCGGGACGATAGTGCGCACGGCGGCGGCCGTGGGCGCGACCGCCGTCCTGACGACCGGCGGCACCGCGGATCCGTTCGGGCCAAAGGCGTTGCGGGCGGCCGCGGGCACGGCGTTTCTCGTGCCGCTTCGTCACTACGTCGAGGCCGGCGCGGCGGCCGCGGAGTTGCGCGGGCGGGGCATCCGGCTCATGATCGCCGGCCCGCTCGGCGGACAACTCGCCGCCGATGCATCGTTTGCCCGCCCGCTCGCGATGATCTTCGGCAACGAAGGCGCCGGTCCCGGAGCCGCGTGGTCTCATGCCGGGGCGGAGACGGTCCGCCTACCGGTCGCCAACGGCGTGGAGTCCCTGAACGTGGCGGCCGCGGCCGCCATTTTGCTCTACCGCGCGCGCGGCTTCATCTAGCGCGCACGGGTGGTGATCCCCCGGTCCTTTCGCACGTAGACGGCTCATCCTGCCGGTTCGCCGCAACCATGCGCGATCTCGCGCGCGCGTAGCAGGACGTGCAGGCCTGTGTTATACTAGCGCTGACCTCAGAGGGCCACACGCGACGTCGTTCCCTTCGGAGGCCTCAGAAACGCAGCGTTCGACGCGGGAGGGGCGCGGTGGAGATCACGTGGACGCCGGAGGTTTTCTGGCGAGTGTTTGAGACCACGGGTTCCGTCTGGGCGTATCTGCTGTATCGGCGGCTCACCACCGGGCGGCCGCGCTGGGTAGTGGCGATCTTGAACTAGCGCCGGAGGGTACCGGCGATCATAGCGAGACCGCGATGATGGAGAGGGTGCGCGGGATCGCGGCGCCAAGGGAGGACCGGTCACCGATTGCGAGCCGGTCCGCGCCCGCCGCGTGCGTTCACTCCGGAGTCGTTCGCTGATGCCGGCGCGCGGCCGGATGTAGGCGGACGGGACCGCCCGGACCCCTATTCCGGGCCGCCTCAAGTTGCCGCTCGCGTTCGTGGCTGCGGGCGGAAGAAGGGTGGGACCGCGGAAGCAGCACTTCCGTCCCTTGCGGCGGAGGTGCATTTTTGTTGGCGCGCCGCGCCGGGAGCGTCGGACGATGGCGGGGCAACTGTCCGTCGAGGATCTACAGCGCATTGCCGAGGTCGGGCAAGAGGCGGAGCGCGCGTGCGCCGGCGCCTCATCGGAAGCCGCCCTGGAGGAGGTGCGCATCCGGTACCTCGGCCGCCAGGGCGTGATCGCGCAGGCGTTTCGCGCCCTCGCCGGCGCCCCGGCCGAGGATCGCCCGAGGCTCGGGCAGCTGCTCAACGCGCTCAAGGCCGACGTCGAGCGGGCCGTGCGGCGCCGGGCGGAGTCGCTGGCCGCCGAGACGGGCCTGACACGCCTCGCGGAGGAGCGCATCGACGTGACGCTGCCCGGCCGGGGTCCGCTGCCGGGCCGGCGGCACGTGCTGTCGCGCACCATGCAGGAGATGGCGGAGATCTTCATCGGGCTCGGCTTCGAGGTGGTCGAGGGTCCGGAGGTCGAGGCCGACCACGACAACTTCGAGCGCCTCAACATGCCGCCGTATCATCCCGCGCGCGACGCGCAGGACTCGTTCTACCTCGGCGGCGGGTGGGTGCTGCGCACCCACACCACGGTCGTGGACGTCCACGTGATGGAGCGGCGCACCCCGCCGATGCGCGCGATCTCCTACGGCCACTGCTACCGGCGCGACCCCGTCGACGCCAGTCACTCGCCGATGTTTCAGCAGCTCGACGGCTTCATGGTGGGCGAGGGTGTGCGCTTCTCGGATCTCAAGGGCGTCCTGCTGCACTTCGCCCGCGCGTTCTTCGGCCCGGATACGCGCACGCGCTTTGCCCCGTCCTATTTTCCGTTCACGGAGCCGAGCGCGGAGATGGCGATCGGGTGCGTGATCTGCGGCGGGCGCGGGTGCGCCGTCTGCAAGCGGTCGGGTTGGGTGGAGATCCTGGGATGCGGCATGTTTCATCCGCGCGTGCTGGAACTGTCGGGCATCGACCCGGAGCGGTACACCGCGTTCGCGTGGGGCATGGGCGTGGAGCGGCTCGCCATGCTCAGGCACCGGATCGACGACATCCGGCTGTTCTACGAGGGTGACCTCCGGTTTCTGCGGCAGGTGTAGGAGAGGCGTATGCGGGTGCCGCTCGAGTGGCTGCGGGAGTACGTGGACATCGACATCGCGCCGGACGTGCTGGCCGAGCGCCTCGCCGGCGCCGGTCTCCCGGCCGAGGAGGTGATCCAGGCCGGCGAGGACGTCGTCCTCGATCTCGAGGTGACGTCCAATCGTCCGGACTGCATGTGCCTGCTCGGGATCGCCCGCGAGGTAGGACTGTTGCTCAGTCACCCCGTGCGCCTGCCGGACGGCTACGCCGAGCGCCCGCGGACCGGCCGTCACACCGGACGGACGCGCCGGACGGTAGCCGGCCGGACGTCGCGGCGGGGCGCATCCGCGCCCGTGGCCGCGCCTCGGGATGCCGGGGATCGGGTCCGGATCGAGGTGGAGGATCCGGCGGGTTGCCCGCGGTTCACCGCTGCTGTGATCGAGGACGTCCGCATCGGCCCCTCCCCTGCCTGGATGCGGCGCCGCCTCGAGGCCGCGGGCGTGCGCGCGATCAACACCGTCGTGGACGTGACCAACTACGTGATGCTCGAAACCGGGCAACCCATGCACGCGTTCGATTGCGATCGCCTCGGCACGCGGCGCCTCCTGGTCCGCCGGGCGCATCCGGGCGAGACCCTGGAGACGCTGGACGGGGTGACCCGGACCCTCGACCCCGACATGCTGGTCATCACGGACGGGACGCGGCCGGTCTCGCTCGCCGGCATCATCGGCGGCCGGGACACGGAGATCGGCGACCGGACGGCCACGGTGTTGTTGGAGGCGGCGTACTGGCATGCGCCCACGATCGGGCGAACGGCTCGGCGCCTGGGTCTTCGCACGGAGGCGGCCGCGCGCTTTGAGCGCGGCGCGGATCCCAACGCCCCTCCCGCGGCGCAGTCGCGCGCGGCGTGGTTGCTGGCGGAGATGTCCGCGGGCCGGGCGCTCGCGGGAATGGTCGACGTCTATCCGGCGCCGGTGCAGCCGGCGACGGTTCGCCTGCGGCCGGCCAGAGCGTGCGCGGTGTTGGGCACGGAGATCGCCCCCGCGGAGATGGTCCGCATCCTGCGCGCGCTGGGATGCCGCGTCACTCCCGGCCGCACGCTGTCGGTCCAGGTGCCGACCTTCCGGCCGGATCTCGTCGCGGAGGTAGACCTCATCGAGGAGCTGGCTCGCGTGTACGGCTATGACCGGGTGCCGGCGACGTTGCCGCGGGGCGACACGACCCCGGGGACCATGGCCCCCGTCCTTGCCGCGGACCGGGCCGTCCGCGACACGCTCGCCGGCTGCGGGCTCGTGGAGGCGTTGACGCTGACGCTGGTACGCTCCGCGCCGCAGCTCGCGGACGGGGAGCCGCGTGCGGCGATCGCAAATCCCCTGACGCAGGACCACGACGCGCTGCGCCGGTCGCTCGTGCCGGGCGTGCTCGAGGTGCTGGCGACCAACGCTGCGCGCCGCATCGGGGACGCGCACATCTTCGAGCTCGGACGCATCTTCGTGCCGGGAGGCGACGGGCATCGTCCGTGGGAGCGGCGCAGTCTGGCGATCGCGCTCATGGGCCGGTGGCGTCGCGGGTGGAACGTCCCCGCGGAACATGCGTCGGTCGATCTCCACCACCTGCGCTGGATTCTGGACGTCCTCTGCGAGGAGCTGGCCCTGTCCGCGGACGATGTGTGTCCGCTCTCCGCGGCGCCGGCGGATCTCGCCGGGACCTCACCGCTCGGCCCCGCCCGCTGGTGGCATCCGGGGCGTTCCGCGGAGCTGCGCATCGGCGGGCATCCGGTGGCGCGCTACGGCGAGGTGCACCCGGATCTCGTGGCCGCCTCCAAGCTGCCGCACCGCGCGTACGTCGCCGAGATCGACCTGGAAGCGCTGTACGGCCTGGCCGCGGGCCGCCCGGGGGGCGCGCGGGTCAGTGACGAGATCCCGCCCGTTCCCGCCCCGCGGCCGATCATCACGGCGCGGGCCTTCACGGCGCTGCCGCGGTATCCCGAGATCGAGCGCGATCTCGCGGCCGTCGTCCCCGACGCGGTGGCGGCGGGGAGGGTGGAGACGATCATTCGCGAGGCCGCCGGCCCGTGGCTCGAGGCCGCGGAGTTGTTCGACGTCTACGCCGGGCCGCCGATACCGGCCGGGCATCGCAGCCTCGCGTATCGGGTCCGCCTGCGCGCCCCGGACCGCACGCTCGCGGCGGACGATGCGGAGGAAATCTTGACCCGGGTCCGAATAGCGCTACGGACGCGCGCGGGCGCTGAGCTTCGCGAGTGAGGCCGGGGGGGACGGCGGCGCATGTCCCGCACCATCGCGCTCAACTGGATCGACTGGGTCACGCTGGCGATCGTGCTGGTGTCCATCCTGCGCGGCTCGCGCTACGGCGTTTGGGGCGGGCTCGCGGATGTGGCCGCGCTGGCCGGGGCGTTTTTCGCCGCGTCCGCGCTCTACGGCGCCGCCGCGAGCAACGTGGCCGTGTTTCTGCCCATGCTGCCGCTCCCCTGGGCGGCGCTGTGCTCGTTCCTCGCGATCTGGCTCGTCTGTTATCTGCCGGCGTCGTACCTCTTGCGGCTGGGGCTGGCGGGGCTGCCGTTCCCCGGGGCCGGCGTCGTCGGGGCGCTGTTGGGAGCGTTCCGCGGCTTGGTCCTGGTCGCCGCGCTGCTCATGGTCACGCTGGCGGCGCCGTTTCGCGGCGTGATCTCCGCGGATGCCTCGCACTCGCAGGTCGCTCCGTACCTGCTGCGCGCCAGCGCCCGCGTCACCGCCGCGTTGCTCCCGGTCCTGCCGGTGCGCGTACCGCGCATCGGTCCGGGCGGCGCGACCTTCTAGGATAGGTGCCCGCGTCGCGCAATCTCGAGCTCGCACGGATCTTCGCTGAGATCGCGGACTTCCTCGAGATCAAAGAGGAGTCGACGTTTCGCATCAACGCCTACCGCCGGGCCGCCCGGGCGCTCGAGAGCCTGGGCGAGGACATCGCCGTGATCGCCGAGCGCGGCGGGCTGCGCGGGGTCGGCGGGATCGGCGCCGGCCTGGCGCAGCGCATCGAGGAGTACCTCAAGAGCGGCACCGTCGCCTACCACGACGAGCTGCAGCGCGAGATCCCCCGGGGCCTCTCGGAGTTGATGACGCTGCCCGAGATCGGCCCAAAGACCGCGCGGCTCCTGTACGAACACCTGGGCATCTCGGACATCGATGCGTTGGAGCGAGCCGCCCGTGCCGGCCAGATCCGGCGGCTGCCGCGTATGGGGGCCCGGACCGAGGAGAACATCCTGCACGGCATCGAGCGGCGGCGCCGCCAGACGACCCGCCACGGGCTGGGCGCCGTCTTGCCGTACGCGCAGGTGATCGTGGAGGCTCTCGGCCGCGTGCCGGGCGCCGAGGCCACGAGCCTTGCCGGCAGCATCCGGCGGATGCGCGACACGATCGCGGACATCGATGTGGTGGTGGCGACGCGCGCGCCGGAACCCGTCATGGATACGTTCACGGCGCTTCCCCAGGTCGCCCAGGTGCTGTCGCGCGGGCCCACGCGCAGCAGCGTGATCCTCGGCCGTGCGGGCGTGCAGTGCGACGTGCGCGCGGTCGATCCCGAGGCGTACGGCGCGGCCCTGCAGTATTTTACCGGCAGCAAGGATCACAACGTGCAGCTCCGCGAATTGGGCGTCCGCCGCGGCCTCAAGATCAACGAGTACGGCGTGTTCCGCGTTGCCGACGACGCCCGGATCGCCGGCCGCGCCGAGGAGGACGTGTATCGCGCGCTGGACCTGCCGTGGGTGCCGCCGGAGATTCGCGAGGGCCGCGGCGAGCTCGAGCTGGCGCAGCGCGGGGCGCTCCCGGCGCTGGCGACGGTCCAAGACCTCCACGGCGACCTGCACATGCACACGGTCTGGAGCGACGGGCAGGACACGGTCGACGCCATGGCCCGGGCCGCCAAAGCGCGGGGCTACGAGTACATCTGCGTCACCGACCACTCGCAGTCCCTCAAGTTTGCCGGCGGCGTCGCCGCGGAGGCCCTGCGCGACCACGCGGATGCCGCGGCGCGGGCCGGCGACCGCGTCGGCATTCACGTGCTCCTCGGGGCCGAGGTGGAGATCCTGGCGGACGGGTCCCTCGACTACCCCGACGATGTGCTGGCCTCGCTCGACCTCGTCATCGGTTCGGTGCACTCGCGCATGCAGATGCCGCGCGACGCCCTGACCCGGCGGGTCCTGCGCGCGTTGGAGCATCCGCACCTCGACATGCTGGGACATCCGACGGGGCGCCTCATCGGTGAGCGTGAGCCGATGGACCTCGATATGGAGGCCGTGGTGGAGTGCGCGCGCCGGACCGAGACCGTGCTCGAGGTCAACGCCTCGCCGGAGCGGCTCGACCTGCGGGACGCCCACGTGCGTCTCGCCCGCGACCGCGGCGTCCTGCTTGCGATCAACAGCGACGCCCACCGCACCGAGCACCTGGCGCACATCGTGTACGGCGTCGGCACGGCGCGGCGTGGATGGGCCGAGGCCAAGGACGTCGTCAACGCGTGGCCGTGGCGCAGGCTGCTCGACTTCCTCGGCCGGTGATGCGGGGCCGCCGGGCGGCATCGGCGCGGCCGGCCGGCGCGGCCGGTCCGCCGGCGGTGTTTTGTCGCCTGCCTCGAAGCCGCGTCGCCAAACACACCCTCGCCGTCGCGCCCGCGCTGCTCGGCTGTTACTTGGTGCACGAGTCGCCGGAAGGCCGCACCGCCGGCCGCATCGTCGAGGTGGAAGCGTACCTCGGTCCGCGGGATCCGGCCAGCCACGCGTACCGGCGCACGCCGCGAAGCGAGGTCATGTGGGGCCGGCCGGGCACCGCGTACGTGTACTTCAGCTACGGGACCCACGTATGCTTGAACGTCGTGACCGAACGCGAGGGCGTCGCCGGAGCCGTGCTGCTTCGTGCGCTCGAACCGATCCTGGGCCTCGAGCTCATGCGCGCCCGCCGCCGCGTGCGAGAACTGCGGCTCCTCGCGAGCGGGCCGGGTCGGCTGACGCAGGCCATGGGGATCACGCTCGGGCATAACCGGGTGGACCTGATCGAGGGGTCGCTCTATCTGGCGCAGGGCCGGCCGCCGGCCGCCGTGGCGCGCACGCCCCGCATCGGGATCACCGCCGCGGCGGAGGCGCCGTGGCGCTTCGTCGAGCGCGGCTCGCCGTTTCTGTCGCGGGCGGTGCCGTAACTCAACCAGGCTCAAAGTAGAATCCCGAGCCGGGCATGGCCCGACTGAGCCCCAGAGCCAGCCGCTGGGCCCACGTGTCGTCAGTCGTCGGCCGTGACCGCGTTCCGCGCAGCTTCCTCCAGCGCCACGTCCCCTTCCGAGCCGTCCACCGGTCGCAGGTGATGGCGCGGCAGGAAGAACCGGTTCGCGACCCACGTCGGCACCACCGCGCTCGCGATGACGGTCGCCACGAGAAAGGAGTACTGCGACCGCGTGATAATTCCATGCGAGAGGCCGTACAGCGAGGAGATCGTGCCGAACGTGAGCCCCGTCGACATCAGCAGCGTCGTGTACGCCGCGTCGGGCTTCGGATAGCGGAACACGCGCGTGATGGGGAAAATCCCGACGAACTTGCTCACGGCCTTGGCGAGGAACAGCGCAGCGAACGTGCCGAGACCGGCGAGAAGCACCGGCACCTGCACGAACGACCCGGCGCGCAGGAAATAGAACGGCGTCAGCAGGCCCAAGGTCAGCGTACGGAGCCGGCGGATCAGTTCCTGATCGCGGCCCACCGAGCCCGCGAGCACCATGCCGATGAGATAGGCCGGTAGGACGGCTTCGGACCCGGACCACGCCGCGAGCCATCCCAGCAGGAACAACGCGAAGAGCAGGAACTTGGCTTCGAATTCCGACGTCTTCCCGCCGTGATGCCGAAAGAGGCGTCCGGTCGTCCAGAGGAGCGTGACGAGGGCCATTACCGCGCCAAGCCCGAAGACCGCCGTCTTCCAGGTGAACGGCGCGAACAAGAGTCCGAGGGCGACGACCGTGCCGAGGTCGTTGATGAAGCACGCCGCCAGGATGACCTTGCCGAACGGCGTCTTGTTGAGTCCCAATTCCAGGAGCACCGCGTAGACAACCGCGACCGACGTGGTCGACAACGCAACGCCGGCGAGCCACGCGGCGTGGAGGTCCCACCCGAGCACCACCTTCGCCATCCACGCTGCCCCGAGGAACGGCGCCAGGAATCCGACGAGGCCCAGCACCGTGGTCTCCTTCCAACTCCTCCGGAATGCGACCGGATCGAGCTCCGCGCCCGCCAGAAAGGTGAGTATGACGGCGCCGGCGCTCGCCAGGAACGTGATCCATCCCTGATCGGCACCCAACGCCGCGGGTCCCCAGCGGGACGTGATCAACCACGACGCGCCGACCCCGACCACGATCTCCGTGAGCGCGACCGACACGTGGAGCCACGCGGCAAACAGCGTGGCGAGAAGCGCGAGCCCGATCCAGAGCGCGGCCAAAAACCAGACATGGTCCATGCCGTTTCTCCTCCGCAGGGGCGCGAAAAAAGCCCCTACCCTGGTGTGGGGTAGGAGCTATCAGCCCGCGAAGCAGGAGCACCGGGGCGGTTGAGGCGAGCTCCATCGCCTGATGCAAGCCCAATCGTATCAGTCCCTCATCGTTCGTGCCACTGCCGGCCTCCCGTGCGGACCGGTCACTCCCGGCGGTCCGCGTTGCCGGAACAACGGATACATCGCCCTCGTGGATTCGCGCCAAACGAATCGGCACTGTCATGCGGCCGCGCGGCCGGTATTTGTTGACAATGTCGTAATTACTATTGACAATGTCGGGATTCCGTAGTAATTACCTATTGACAGAGTCAACAAGAGGTGGCACGATGGGTTCGGACCTGAATCGCATCCTTGAGGAGCTCGCGAGACAGGGTTGGCGGATTCAGAAGGCGGGGAGCGGGCACTGGAAGTGCTTCCCGCCAGACCGGACAAAGCCGATGGTGGTCCTGAGCGGTACGCCGGGAACGCAAGGTTCGCTCCGCATGGCGATCCATCGACTCAAGCGGAGCGGATTCCGGTGGAACGGATAACGGATCAGGGCGATGACGAATATGGGTGATGATGGCGATGGCGAGAAAGACATGGATCGTGGATATCGAGATAGCGGGATCGTGGACCGAGGCCGATGGCGAGGCACTGTTGACGGCCCTCGAGCCCTATGGCGTCTCGGCCGTCAGTGTAAAGAAGGACCGCGCTGGCGTGAGCATTCCGGTAACGGCGCCGACAATGCTCGCTGCGGCGGAACGGGGACGGCGCATCGTGCAGGCTGCGGTCCCGCATGCTGCTCATGTCGTGCGCCTCACCGTGATGACGGAGATCGAGTTCGCGCTCGAGGCCGAGCGATCGACCATCCCCAAGCTCGTCGGGGTTACGGAAGTGGCGGGCTTACTCAAGGTATCGCGCCAGCGCGTCTCTGCGCTCGCCAAGACCGAATATTTCCCGGCGCCGCTAGCCCGGCTCTCATCCGGCCCCGTGTGGGACCGCACGTCGCTCACGCATTTCCTTGAGGCGTGGGACCGGACGCCGCGGCGGAAGCCGGGCCGCCCCAAGAAGACGGCCGCATCCATGATCCGCGACCGTCTGCCGATCGCGCTGGCTGTACGAAGCCGCTAGCCCGGCCCTTTCCGTATGGTCCACGACAGAGCAGGACTCGGCGCACGGGTGGGCCATTGTCGCGCGGCCCGCCGGTCATTCGTGCCCCGTACGAACGCTCGCCCCCCGCGGCGACCGCCGGCTCAGCGCTTCGAGGCGACGAACAGCACTCGGTGGAGACGAAGATACAGGCACGTGGCGACGAACCCCGCCGCACGCAACGCCGCGTAGTGATCCTCGAGCGTGGCCGTGTGGTCTCCCTTGGCCTCGAAGCGCCTGAGGAAGGCCTGCCCATCCCAGCCGCTCTTCGCGCTTGCGCGGTCTTCCTCCCATTCCCACGCGGCCTTGTACACGGTACCGAGCGCGGGTTCGAGCTGGACGCGGTCGGCGATAATCACGATGCCGTTCGGCATCAAACGAGCGTGGAGCCACGCCAGCAATTCCCGCTTGGCTGCGTCCGTAATGTGGTGCAGGGCCTGGACCGCGAGCGCGATCTGATAGTCGTGCTCGGGTACCACGAGGCGCGACGGGGTACTGATGTCGCCATGAACGAGCTCGACGCGGCCGTTCGCACCACGGAGCCGGTCTCGCGCCAGGTCGAGCATGGCCGGCGAGGCATCAACGGCGACGACGCGGGCCTGTGGACAGGTTCGGATGATGCGTTGCTCGACCTGGCCGGAGCCTGCCCCGAGATCAAGAATGGCGCAACCGGGCTGATAGATCCGCCTCACGATCGCGGTGATCACGCTCAGATGCTCTTCCCGTGCGGGATTGCCGAATTCCGCGCGGCGGTCCCATGCCCGAGCGAATTCTGGATCGTGCCATCGGTCCACGGCAGCGATGCCTCCCACAGGCCAACGCAACCCTGCCAGCGTACGCCATCCCGCAGTTGGGGCGCAAGAGCAGGCCACGGTAGTTGCTGACAGACTGCGGATCGAGAGCCGCGCGCCCCGGTGAATCGCCGTTCAGAATCTGAACAATGTGGTGGGCCCTCGTGGACTCGAACCACGGACCTCACCCTTATCAGGGGTGCGCTCTAACCACCTGAGCTAAGGGCCCGTCCCCGTTGCGGACGCCGTCATCATACTGGAGGGGCGGAGCGAGCGTCAACACACAGGTACGCTCCTACGCCTCCGCTGCCTCCGTTCCGCGATCACCGCCGCGCAAGCGGCGATGGCGCCACCCACGCCGGGCGCGGCGCCCACGATGGCACGTTGAGGTCGCGGTACCCGCCGAGGTCGGCGATCCGTGTCCGGCCCTGCGCCCACAACGCGGGCCCGATCTGGACGTACCCGTGCGCCGCCAGGTCGGCGCGCAGGGCCTCGTCGATCGCGTAGTATGGCTCCTGGCCGTGGCCGTAGTCGTTCAGGACGATGTAGTCGTACTGTTCACCGTCGATCTTCCAACGCACGTCGCCGCCCGTGTAGTCGATCCAGTGCGGATCCCCGCCCGCGTAGAACATCGTCTGCGGCGTGTCCACGATGGTGCGGCCGGGGGGGAGCCTCGACACCAGGCGCGCCGAGTAGAACGGCGCGGGATCGATCGGCGCCGCGTGCGGCGTCGTCGCCCGCGCGATACGGTCCGTCGTGGGATCCCACAGATCGTACGCCGCCGTGAGCCCGACCACCACCGTCAGCGCGGCCCACGTCACGCGCGGCAGTGACGCCCGCCCGGGCGGCCGGGAAAGGCGCGTTCGCCACAGCGCCAGCGCCGCCGGCACGACGCAGACGTAGGCGATCGGCAGGTCGTAGTAGCGATTGACGAGGCTGTCCCACGGCGCGATCACGTACGGCACGAGCCACGGCGCGCACCAGACCCCCAACCAGCGGAATCGAGACCGCCATCGAACCACGGTCCCAAGGCCGGCGAGGAGGCAGAGAAACAGCGGCACGAACAAGTGCGCTTCCACGGCGAGCGGGATCTCCGACAGCGCCTTGAGCACGCCCGTGGCGGTCCAGTCGCGGTGGAAGAACTCGCCGCCGGGCTCGTGCGCGAGCCAGTTGGCGACGATCCACGCCGCGCTCGGCAGCGCGGTGAGGCCAACAAACGCGGCCGCGGCTGCTGCCGCCGCCACCGCACGCGTGGGACGGGCCGGCCACCAGAACAGGAGGAAGACGGGGTAGAGCAATGCCGCCGTGAACTTGAACCAGACGGCGACCAGCAGGCAGAGCCCGGCGCCGGCGAGATCGCCGGCCCGGCGGTCGTCGCGGTACCGGAGCATGAGCGCGGCCCCCGCGAGCGCGCAGCAGATGCTCGGGGTATCGAGTTGCACGTTCTGGGCAAAGTACACGAGCCCCGGCGCCACGGCCGCGCAGGCGGCGGCGATGACGGCGATCTGTTCGCTCCGTGTCACACGGCGGACAACAATGCCGAGGAGGACGATCGCCGCAACCCCGCTCAGGACGATCGGAAGCCGCGCCGCCCATTCCACCGGACCGAACAGCCGGAACGACGCCCAGATGAGCCACGGCACCCCCGGCGAAAACGTGCGGTCGATGCCGAGTTCGTTGTGCTGGCTCCACAGCCCGTAGCGGTCGAAATTGAGCGCGATCATCGCGTAATGCCCCTCGTTCCAGGCCATGAGCCTGTTGAAGGGGCGCGTGATGTGGGCCGCACGGAGAAGGGCGCCGAGCGCGGCGCTGGCCGTCAGGCCCCACGCGTACGCGCCCGCGGGCAAATGCACACCTTCCCATGGCGCGCGCGCGCTCGATTCGGCCGCGCACCGCTCCGGCGCGCTGCTGCCGGCGCGGGCGCCGCGCACCGCGGGCGCGGTCGAGCTCACGCGCCGAGCCAGACGCGGGCGATCTGCCGGCGGCCGACCCGGACCAGGAGGCCGCTGCGCTCGGCCGGGGGCGGTCCGCCGGGACCGGCGTCCGGGACGCAGACTCGAAACCCTCCCTTGCCGAGATCCTCGAGCACGCCGAGGCTGATGAGGCGCGAGGCGTCATGCGGGAGGCGAAGGGGCTGCTCGGCGCCGCCGTCCCCGTGCGCGGGGGGCTGCAGCCCGACGCCGCCTTGCCGGATCAACCGGCGGGCATCGCTGTTGGAGGCGGCAAACCCGAGCTCCACCAGGAGCGGTTCCAGCCGCACCCAGTTGGGCTCGTCCAGCGCCCCCTTGCTCCTGAGCGTGTCGCGCGACAGCACCCGCGCCGGGACGCTCGCGGGAAGCTCGCGCTCCCTGAACACGCGGGTGAATTCGTCCGCCGCCACGCGCGCGGCGGCGTCCCCATGGTACCGCGCCGTGATCGCGTTCGCGAGCCGCTGCTTCGCGTCGCGCGGGTGGAGGTCGCCGGCGCGCAGCGCCTGCTCCATCGCGCGGATCTCGTCGAGCGGCACCAGCGTGCAGTACTCGAAGTAGGGGATCATCAGGCTGTCCGCGAGCGACATCACCTTGCCGTACATGGCCCCCGCCGGCTCCGTGATCCCGATCGCGTTGCCGAGGCTCTTGCTCATCTTCTGGACGCCGTCGAGCCCGGGGAGCAGCGGCGTCAGCACGACGACCTGGGGATCCTGGCCGAGCTCGCGCTGCAGCTCCCGGCCCATGAGGTTGTTGAACTTCTGGTCGGTGCCCCCGAGTTCGACGTCGGCCCGAATCGCCACGGAGTCGTACGCCTGGCAGAGCGGGTAGAGGAGCTCGTGCAGGTGAATCGGCAGATGCTCCCGGAACCGCTTCGCGAAGTCGTCCCGCTCGAGGAGCCGGTGCACGGTGGCGCGGCTGGCCAGCCGGATCACGTCATAGAACGTCAACGGCCGCAGCCACTCGCTATTGAAGACGACGCGCGTCCGCGCCGGGTCGAGGATCAAGCTATATTGGTCGCGGTACGTCGCCGCGTTGCGTTGCACCTCGTCGGGGGAGAGGGCCGGCCGGGTCTCGGACTTCCCGGACGGGTCTCCGATCAACCCCGTGAAGTCGCCGATGACGAGGATCGCTTCGTGCCCGAGGTCCTGAAACTGCCGGAGCTTGTGCAGCACCACGGCGTTGCCGATGTGGATGTCGGGCGCCGTGGGATCGAGGCCGAGCTTGACGCGTAACGGCCGGCCCTGCTCGAGCTTCTCGAGCAGGGCGCTCTCGGTGATGATCTCGACCGTGCCGCGGCGCAGCTGCTCGAGCTGCTGATGCGGGCTGAGCGTCGTCATGCCGGTGATTATATCATCGCGCCGCGGACGGTCGCGACGCGCGCGGTGCCGCCCGCCGGGTCACCGCGCGCCGCCGTCCACGCGGTAGAGCCCGTCGCTCTCGCAGGCGGCGTGCCAGCGCGCGTCGAGCGCCTCGCTCTCCAGTTGGAGCGTGGTGTGGTTGACGCCGAATTGCTCGTGGAGGCGGCTACACAGCGCGACGAGGATGCGCTGGCCTTCCGCGGCGTCGTGAATCCGCACGTGCCCGCTCAGCGCGGGGACGCCCGCGGTGAGCGACCACACGTGGAGGTCGTGCACGTCCACGACGCCCGGGACGCCGCGCATCGCGGACTCCACCGCGGCGAGCGAGATTCCCCGGGGCGTGCCCTCCATCAGGATCTCCAGCCCTTCCTTGATCAAGGGCCACGAGCTCGCGACGAGCAAGGCCGCGATGCCGAAGCTCACGAGGGTGTCGGCGCCGGTCCACCCGGTCGCGAGGATGACCAGGCTCGCCGCGATCGTGCCGACCGCCGCCCCCGCATCCGCGAGCACGTGGATGAACGCCGCGCGCGCGTTGAGATTCTCGCCGCCGGTCGGGGCCAGCAGCATGGTGCTCGCGAGATTGCCGGCGAGGCCAACCACCGCGACGGCGAGCATCCCGGGGGCGAGCACGTGGTGCGGCGCCTCGAGGCGGCGGATCGCTTCGTACACGATCGCTCCGGCGATGGCCCACAGGGCCACGCCGTTTGTCACCGCCGCGAGGATCTCGGCGCGGCGGTAGCCGTACGACATCTGCGCCGTGGCGGGCCGGAGCGCCAGCCAGCTTCCCGCCGCCCCGAGCGCGAGCGCGCCGACGTCGGCGAGCAAGTGGCCGGCATCCGCGAGCAAGGCCAGGCTGCCCGTGACCCATCCGCCCACCGCCTCCACCAGCATCAGCGCGAGCGTCACGGCCAGCGCGAGGCCGAGCGCGCGGATGGACCGCGATCGTTCGGTTCCGTGTCCCGTGTGCCGGTGCGTCGACCGTGCCTCCATCGGCGTCGACTATGGCTCCGCGAGGTCCACGATCGTGGCTCCCGATCCGCCCTCCGCGTCCGGCGCGAGGCGAAACGACGCCACCCCGGGATGGTGGGCCAGGTATTCGTGGACCGCGCGGCGGAGTGTCCCCGTGCCTTTGCCGTGCACCACGACCACGCGGGGCAGGCCGGCGAGCGCGGCATCATCCAGATACTTGTCGAGCTCCGCGAGCGCCTCCTCTGCTCGTTTCCCCCGCAAGTGCAGCGACACCGGCACGGAGGACGTCCTGGCCGTGACGCCGCCGGGTTCGATCGCGGCGCCCGCGACGCGGAGCGGTCCCCGGGGTTCGCCGCCCGCTGCGTCGAGCCGGAGCTCGTCCTTCGGCACGCGCATCTTGAGCGGACCGACCTGCACTTCCACGTCCCCGCGGGCGTCGGGGGATGCCTGAACCACACCCCGCTGACCGAGCGATGCCACCACCACGGCGTCCCCGGGTCGAACCTCGGCCGGGGGCGCGCCGGGGGCAGCCGGGCGTGTCTCGGCGGCGTACCGCTGGGAGACGTCCCGGACGTCCCGCAGGTACGCGCGCACCCGCGCGGCCGCATCCGGGGCCGGCGCGGAGGGGCGCGTCGCAAGCAGGCGGTCGAGCTCCGCCCGCGCCCGCCGCTGCAGCGCGGCGAGCTCGTCCCGGAACCGTTCCAGCGCGCGCCCGCGGTCGGCGGCAAGCCGCTCGGTCTCGGCGTGCGCGGCGGCCGCGGCCTGGCGGAGTGAGGCGCGTTCGCGGGCGACGGCCTCACGCTCACCGGCGAGGCGGTCCCGTTCCTCCTCCACCCGGCGGATCACCTGCGTCAGGTCCGCCGCGTGCGGCGCGAGATACTGCCGGGCGCGGTCGATGATCGCCGCCGCGAGGCCCAGGCGTGCGGCGATGGCCAGCGCGTTGCTGCGGCCCGGTGTGCCGATGAGCAGGCGGTACGTGGGCCGGAGCGTTTCCTCGTCGAACTCGACGGAGGCGTTTTCCACGCCCTCGTGCGTGAACGCCAGCGACTTGAGCTCGTTATAGTGCGTCGTCACCGCCGTACACACGCCGGCGTCGTGCAGCGCCTCGATGAGGGCGCGCGCCAGCGCGGCGCCTTCGGCGGGATCCGTGCCGGCGCCGATTTCATCGAGCAACACGAGCGCGCGCGCGGCGCCCGCGGGCTCCTTCGCGAGGGCGGTGAGGATCTCCACGATCGCGACCAGGTGCGACGAGAACGTTGAGAGATTTTGCTCCACGCTCTGCTCGTCGCCGATGTCGGCGAAGACCTGCGGGAACACCGCGAGGTCGCTGCCGGCCGCCGCGGGGATGTGCAGGCCGGCCTGCGCCATGAGCGTCAGCAGCCCGAGCGTGCGCAGCGTGACCGTCTTGCCGCCCGTGTTGGGGCCGGTGATCACGAGCGTCCGGAACGCGCCGCCCAGCCGGACGTCGATCGGCACGACGGCGCCCGTCAGCAGGGGGTGTCTGGCCTCGCGCAGATCGAGGCGCCCCTCCGCGTTCAGCCGGGGCGAGGCGGCCGCCATGGCCGCGCTCACCTGCGCCTTCGCCGCGGCGAGATCAAGGTCGGCGACCCGCGCCAGGGTCTCTCCGATCTGCTCGCCGGCCGCGCCGACCGCGGCGCTCAGCGCCGCGAGGATCCGGGCGATCTCCTGCTGTTCGGCGGCCGCGAGCTCGCGGAGGCGGTTGCCGAGCGGCACGGCCGCGAGCGGTTCCATGAAGACCGTCATGCCGCTGGCGGACTGGTCATGCGCCACGCCGGGGAACTGCTCGCGAACTTCCGCGCGCACGGGCACGACGTAGCGCTCGTTGCGGATCGTCACGAGCGGTTCCTGGAGCATACGCGCGAGGGCCGGTGTCCGCAAGACCTGCTCCATGCGCTCTCGAAGGCGCGCCTCGCCCGTCCGCCGTTCCCGGCGGATCCGGGCCAGCTCGGGGCTCGCCCCATCCACCACCACGCCCTCGTCGTTGAGCGCCCCCGCGATCTCGGCCTCGAGGTCGGTGAAGACCTGGATGCGCTCCGCGATCTCGGCGAGCACCGGCGCGCCGTCGCGCCGCGAAACCACAAATCCCCTGAGCGTGCGGGCGACGGCGAGCGTGTCCCGGATGTCGAGCAACTCGCGCGGGCCGAGCACGCCGCCGATCCGCGCCCGATGCGCCGTCGCACGGATGTCGCGGGCCCCGCGCACCGGCAGCCCGCCCGCCTGCTCCAAGAGCAGCCGCGCTTCGGACGTCTCCCGCTGGCGCCGCTCCACCTCGTCCACCCACGGCACGGGCGCGAGCGCGAGCGCCCGCTCGCGCCCCATCGCCGACGCGCAGGCCGCCGCCAACCGCTCCTGCACGGCGGGCCACCCCAGCACGCGCAGCGCCCGCGGGGTCATGCCGAGGGCACCGGCGCCGGCGCGGACCAGAGATCCAGGCACGCGGGAACGACGTCGGTGATGGCGCCGAGCCGCGACGCCAGGACGTCGCGGCCGGCGCCGACGAGCAGCGCGGGCACCGGGTTGAGCGTGTGGGCGGTGGTGCGGCCGTCCTCGAGATTGCCGTGGTCGCTCGTCATCACCACGAGCGTCTCACCGAGGTCGAGGGCGTCCAGCGCGGCGCCGAGCATCCGATCGTACCGCTCGATCACCTCGATCGGCTCGCCCGCGCGACCGTGCGCCGCGAGGTCCGTCTGAAAGAACTCGAACACGGTAAAGGTCTCGGCGCGGGCGATGGCGGCAAGCCGGCGCCCCGCGTCCTCCGGGCTCACGAGCGCGATCTCGAGCCCTTGGCGGCGGAGTCCCGCGTTCGTGAGGTCGTGGTACACCGCCCGCCCGGCGCGGAGGTCCGCGAGATCGCGAAGGCGGACGCCGGCCTGCATGGCGTTGAGGGTGATTGCGCCGTGACGCAACCGCCGCCGGGCCACCGCGGCGAAGTACCCGTCGGTGTACGCGTTGGCGAGGGCCGCCTGCACGCCCGCGGCGCCGAGCCGCACGAAGAGCCCGCGGACGGCGAGCAGGCGCTGCAACGACGGCGTCGGGTAGGCGGTGAGGTGCCGGCCGAGCAGCGCCGCCGCGTTCTCCCCGCTCAGCAGGGCGGTCTGCCCGGTGGCGCTCTGCGGCAATCCGGGAACACCGAGCCGCGCGTCGAGGGGCACGAGCGTGGCGAGGTCGGTGCGCACGGCCTCGCGGCCCGCCAGCGGCCCGCCGAGGAGCCGGCGGAGCGCGGGCGTACCGGCGCGCACGAATGGGTTCGTGGCGGGGTCGCGTTCCCCCAGGCCGACGCCGTCCACGAACAACATGAGGATCCGCCGCGGCAACATAACCCAATGATACTCCAAAGGGCGGCCGGCATTCTCAGCGGCGACACAGCCGCGACATGGCGACCGCGGCCACGACCACCGAGCGCGTGTGGGAACAGGCGCGGGGCGCGGGGGAATGAGGTGAGTGGTCCGTCGATCCAACACCGTCGAGAGGAGACTCGCGAACATGCGGAACGGCCAGGTCCGCGCTCCCGCCCGCGCGCGTGAACGGACCGGCACGGTGGCGTCGCGGCCCCGCCGGACCGTCCTGTTTTCGAGGTGTCACCGAGGCGACGACGGGTGCGGCGTGGGGATCCACCACTCCTCGCCCCGCGGCGTCGTCACGTACTCCGGCCACCGCAGATCCACGGGCGCCACGAACTCCCGAGGCAGCAGCGGGGCGACCCAGCGCGAGCCGGCGACCCCGCCCCCGGTGCGTTCCTCGAACTCCGCGCGCGCCTTTGCCAGGCGGCCGGGATCGACGAGGAGCTCGACCAGGCTGGCCGCGATCGTTCGTCCGGCCGTAAACGTCATCGGGTCGATGCACGCCGGGACCCCGCCGAGCGCGTTCGCGGCCCACGCCGGGTATTCGTAGCCCGGCCGCGGCGGCCGCAGGCGGGGCCGGCCCGTGAACAACCGCGCAGTCGGCGCGTGCCACGTGTACTCGACGTAATCGTCCGAGGTGAAGTGCGTCTGCCAGCCGGGAAGCGCCTCGCGGAGCCTGGCCTCGTACTCGGCGGGCGGGGTGAGGCGCTGGCACGTTTCCACAAACGGATCGTCCATCGGGACGACACCCAAGGACTGCTGGATCGCGCGCCCAAACCGGCGCGCATCCTCGCCCCACGCCGGCGGCCCGACCAGCTCGAGGTTGCGGTAGACGATCTCCGCCAGCGCGCGGTTGGGGAGCCCCACGCGCGTCCGGGTGATCCAACGCACGCGGTGACGGCAATGCGTTGCCGCCGCGGCGTGCGCCGCGTTGGCCTCGAGCACCCGCGCCACCTGCTCCTGGATGCCGAGGCTCGGCGACCGCCACGCATACTGGATCGCCGCGTACCGCGGCGGGAGGTTGTCGGACGTGCACTGCCCGCCCACCATCATGAACTCGTTGAGCGTCCACGTTCCCGTGTGGGGAAACATGGCCTCCTTGAGATACTTGGTCATCGTATACATGAGGCACGCCGCGTCCAGGGCGCCGGGACACCGGGCGGCGGCGTGCGAGTGGCGGTACGGCAGCAGCGTCTGATCGATCCACGTCTCCGGGTCCGCGCACTCAAACACGTACTGCGCGCTCCAATAGGCGCCGCACTGCGTCTCCCACGCGACGGTGTTGTACGGGTTGGGATGGTAGGCAATGTAGGCGTCGGCGCCGTCGTAGTAGCCCTTGGCCGCATGGACCGGCTTGGATCCGCAGACCTTCTCGGCGGGCTCGCCAAAGAAGCGGAGCGTCCCGCGCAGGCCGTGCCGCTGCATCGCCGCCCTGGCCGCGAGCACGCCCGTGAGGGCCGCCACGCCGAGCGCGGAGTGGGGATCCGTATGTCCGGCCGCGTACGGGTGCAGGCCCTCCCGCGGAGCGGGGCGGGGAACGGGCTGCTGCGAATTCTCCGGCACCGCGTCGTACTCCGCGTAGGAGCCGAGGACGGGCGGGCCGTCGCCGAATGTCGCGAGGAACGCCGTCGGCATCCCGCCCGTGCCCGCCTCGACCCGAAATCCTTCCGCCTCGAGGAGCTCGCAGTACGCCGCGGCCGACCTGTACTCCCGCCAGGCCGGCTCCGCATAGTGCCAGATCTCTTCACAGAAGCGCGACAGCCGCGGTTGATGCTCCGCTGTCCACGCCAGGGCGGTCTGCTGTTCGGGTAAGAGCTTCGTCATCGCTCCGCCTTTCTCGCCGTGGGTAGCGACTCGCGGCGCCCGGGCCGGGCGGCCGCGCCCGCATGGGGCGGGCCGTCAGCGACTGCGCGTTCGCCGGCCGGAGACGGCGTCCCTCTCGGGCGGCGCGCCGCGGCGCCGGTCGGGCCCGCCGGCGAGCGCGCCACGCGGCAGAAATCCTACATTGCTAAGACGGTGCAGTGACGCGCGACCGACGCAACGCGCCGTTCCCGAGATCGGCTTTGAATCGAACGGACGAAGGACAAATCGAACGCACATTGTGCCGTCACAAAACCGCTTGGGACGGCACTTGTCTCGCTTACTTTGGTATGTATCTCACGGTACTCGGAATGCTCGCCCGGAACGCACCGACGCGAAAGGGGGGACCGACCGATGCCGGCGCTGCGAACGCGGAAACACCAGTCTTTCGCACCGGGGCAGATGACGCGCCCCGCGGGGCGGGCGCATAGGCGGCGCCGCCCGTCCGAGGGATGCCAGGGGGGCTTCACGCTGGTGGAGATCATGGTGGCGCTCGGCATCCTCGCCCTCGTGCTGGTGCCGCTGATGGCCGGGTTTGATTGGAGCATGGGCCAGGCCTCACAGACGAACGAGTTGACGGCCGCGACCAACATTGCCCGCCAGGCGCTCGAGACGGCGCGTGAAACGACCGCCTCAGGCACCTTTCCGGTGCCCGCCCAGGCCCGCGCCGCGGTGTCCGGAACACCGTATCAGCTTCAGACCTCGGTCTCGACGAACGGCACCATGAACTTCGAGACGATCACCGCTACCGTGTACCTCGGCGGCGGCACGGCGCCCGAGGTCAGCCTGACCACGGTGGTGGGCCCGTGAGCGCATCCGCCGCCGGCCCGCGGGGCGTGCGCGGCGTCACCCTTGTCGAGATGATGGTGGCGATGGCGGTGTTCTCCATCGCCGCGGGCGGCATCTTTGCGCTCCTCAGCACGCAGGCGCAGTCGTCCAGGCTGACCGACAACTTCTTCCAGGTGCAGCAGAACGCGCGGTATGTGCTGGAGCGCATCGTCGAGGAGGCGCGCTGGGCCGACTACATCAGGGTCACCGGAAGCTCCGTCGAGATTCACGTGCCGGCCGGCAACGCCGTATCGGCGTCCGACTACTGCGTCACGTACGCGCAGAGCGGGGCCACGGTCACCCGCGCCGCCGGCCCGCCGGCCGGGGCCGCGCCGGCGGCGTCCGAGGTGGGCGCGGACATCACGGCGTTCGGCCCGACCTGGAACGGCGGCGAGCTGGCCCTCACCATCACGGCGACGGCCGGCGCGCAAACGCGGACGTTCACGACGACGGTCTTCCCACGCAACACGCTCCAAGCGACGAACCCGTGCAGCTGGTGAGCGGCACCGATCCGCACGAGGGAGGGGAATCGTGAGACACCTGCGCTCTGTGCTGCGGCGACGCTGGCACCCCGGCCGTGCGGCCGCGGAGGGCGGCCTGGCGCTCGTGACCGTGCTGGCGATCATCTTCGTGATTTCGGCGCTCGTGCTGCTCGTGCTCGATTTGGCGGGCAAGGAAGTCATCCTGAGCCGGGGGCAGCGCGCGGCTGCGGACGCCCTGTACCTGGCCGACGGCGGCGCGACCGTGGGCCGCGAAGCCGTCTACCAGCTCGTGGAGAGCTTGCAGAACGCCCAAACCGTTGCGGGCGGGCAGACCCAGCTCGCCGCCGACCTGGCCACGATCTACGCGAACAACGCGCCGCTCGCCATTCTGAACTACGCGGGATTCAAGAGCAGCTCGAACACCTGCTGCAACACGCTCACCAACGCCAGCTGGAACAGCACCTGGACCGGCGGCTCGGCGCCTGCGACCTACGAGGTGGTCAGCCAGGTGGCGAACTACCCGACGATGTACCTCGCGCTCTACACGGGCGACCAGGTGCAATCACTCGGGGACGGTTCGTACACGGCCAAGGTGACGATCACGCCCCGGCAGGTTGGGGGCGTCTACATCAAGCGGTCCGGCCCGGCGACGGCCTATTCCTATACCTTTTACTTCACGTACGCGGTACTGTCCCGCGGCGTCTCGCTGCAGGCGACGCGCCAGGTCCAGGTGCAGAAGGACTTTGACGTGACGATCGCACCCGGCAGCTTCGCCGACTACGCGTTCTTCTCGAACTTCTTCGGCCCGCCGCCGAGCAACGGCCAGTGCACGAACAACGGGTACTTTACGACCGGCAACGTCTTCAACGGCCCGGTGTTTACGAACGGGGAGTTGTGGCTGGCGGGCGACCCCGTCTTCGACAGCTCCGTGGGCAGCGCCAACTACAGTTTCAGCTACCAGAACGGCCAGTGCGTGGCCGGCACGCAGGCATCGCAAGGCTACGTGCACTTCTACAACAACGGCAACCCGCAGGACATCGCGGATTGGTGCTCCCCGCGGCACACGGGAAGCACTCCGTGTTCGGCCGACAATCCGACCTACATGCAGGGCGGGGCGAATTTCAACCGGCTGGCGAACATGGTGCCGATGCCCGGGAACGCCTACAGCCAGATCCGCGCGGCGATCGGCGGGAATCCCGGGGACACGTCGGCCGTCACGAACCAGGAGATCAATCAAGACCTGGGTCTGTGCTCGAATACGTGCAGCACCAACCCCCCGCCAAACGGAGTCTACCTGCCGGCGGCCGGATCGCCGGCGACGCTCAACGGCGGGGTCTACATCCAGGACAGTAACCTGACCGGCATGAGCTTCTCCATCGACGGGAGCGGTAACCAGGTCATCACCGTGACGCAGACCAACCCGTCGGCCCAGGTCAGGACCCAGGTGGTCACGATCACGATCAACCAGACGGCCAACCAGACGACGGTCGCGACCGTGCAGACCCTCACGGGGGGCGGCCAAAGCACCTCCACGGCGACCTACGCCGGCCAGCCCAACGGCATGATCTACACGAGCGGCAGCATCGCCGCGCTCGGCGGGCGGACCGTGAACTCGTCGTCATCGTGCCCCGGAGATAGCAGCGATCTCGGCCAGAATCCCAACAATACGAGCCTGGTCGGCTCGTGCATCCAGTCGAACACGGCCCTGGACGTTGCCGCCGGCGGCGACATCAACATCGACGAGAATATCATCTACCAGACACAGCCGGCGTCCAGCGGCGCGCAGCCCGCGAACATTCTCGGCATCTACTCGGCGACCGGCAACGTGATGGTCACGAACGCGCCGCCGACCTTGACGACGGACGCGTTCGTCATGTCCGGGGGCGGCCAGATCGGCGTGACCAACTACGGGTCGGTCTATTCCAACACCGGCAGTTCCACGTGCGGCGGACAGTGGCAGCCCGACGGCGGCTGCTGGAACAACCTGGGGGGCCAGATCTCGTATTACGCGGGCTACACCGGCACCTTCAACGGCAACGGCCTCGCGAGCGGCTACAACCAAAATATCGTGTTCGATTCCCGGCCGCTCAACGGGCAGGCGGTGCCCCCGTACTTCCCGGTGGCCCTGCAGTACACCGCCACGATCAACAACCTCTTCGACACGAGCGCCAGCCGGGCCGGTTGGCGCGAAGTGTACTGAGGGCGCGGCCGTGCGTGGTGTGACCGGCATCGCGGGGACGCGTCGGCGGCATGCGGCCCGGGGCCGCGAGGGCGGGCTCAGCCTGGTCGAGCTGATGGTCGCACTCGCGATCATCGCCGTCCTGCTGGTGGCGGCGATTCCGCTGCTCCAGGGATATCAGGCATCCCGCAACCTTGACCTCGGCGCGCAGCAACTGACCGCCGCCCTCCGCGCGGCCGCGGATCGCGCGCGAACCGAGCACTACCTGACGCTGGTGTCCTTCACCACGGCGAGCGGGACGTACACGGTGCAGACGCTGTCACCGGCGGGAGGCGCCGTGGCAAATCGGTGCGCGATCCCGGTCGCCGGCACCTGGTCGACCGTCGAGACAGACCAGCTGCCGTCCGGTCTCACCGTCGCGAGCGCGTCGTTCCCGTCGGACCAGCTGCTGTTCACCTGTCAGGGCATGCCGGACGACACCACGGGGACGCCGTACTCGACGGACCAAACGATCGTCATCGCGAACAACGCCGGCTCCAGGACGATCGCGGTGCGCGCGAGCGGGGAAGTGGCGTGCCTCGCCGCCGCCGGCGGCGGGCCTTGCAGGTACTGATCCTCGCTCGAGCCGCCTCGCTCCCTATTTGGATCTGCGGCGCGCGTCGAACGGACGAGCCGCGAATCGACCGCACATTCCCGCGTCACGAAACCTCGTTGCGCGGCACATGGCGCGCTCAATGTGGTATGTATGTCACGGGTGGCATGTGAGCATGACCGGCTTCGAGCGAGATCACATCGCCTAGGTTCCGCTGCAGGTGACGCGATGAGAGGGTTGTGGCGGCAGGGTGTACGGCAACGGCGGTCGGAGCCGGGGACCGCGACCGGCCGCAGGGCCGCTGCGGGCCGCGCCGATCGGATGGTCCCGACGTTCGACGAGGGCGCCGCGACACGGTACCATCAATGGCTGCTGAGGCTGTCCGCGGTGGCGGCGTACCAGCCGCTCGTGGCGCGCGAGGCGCTCGTTTCCGCCGCCGGGCCGCGAGCCGCGGCGGGCCGGTCGCGAGCGGACGCCCCTGGGGGTTCCTCGTAAGGACGGCCGGCGCCGGCGGTCGCGGGCAACCACGGAACGGTTCGACATGACGCGATTACGCTCGACACACATCCGCTCGGACGCACGCCCGGTCCCCGCCGTCGTCCAAGAGCTCCGCGCGTGGTGCGACGCGGCCGGAGTCAGCCGTTCGGCGATCGCGATGGAAGCCGGGGTGAGCGCGTCGCACCTGAACCAGATCATCAACGGCCGCGCGCGGCCGAGCGACGCGCTGCTGTGCCGCATCGCCGAGGTGCTCAACCGCCGTAAGGCGCGCGGGAGGCAGCGTCGCGGCGCCACGTAACGCGTCCGCGCGCCCGCAGGATCAGGCGTCGATCCCGCTATCCATGACCGCGACGCCTGAGCCGTCCGCCGGCGCCGAGCAAGATGATCGCGGAGAGCAGCGCGGCCGGCACCAGCGTCACGAGATACGGCGACCACTGCCACCCCACAAGCCTGACCGCGCCGTGCAGCAGCGATTCCAGCATGACGTTCGTCGATCCCCTCGCGCGCGAGCGATCCTTTCAAGCACACGTGGAGGGGCGCCGGTTGGTTCACGCGTGCCGGGCCGGCGCGCCCGGCAGGGGCCGCGCCGGCCCGGCGCATGAAGACTCGGTGATTACCAGTGCCGCAGCGGGTCGGCGGCGTCTCCCAGGCGCCCGACCGCGGTCAGCAAGTGTGCGGCCATGACCGGGTGCAACCTGAGCCACAGGGTGCCGGCGCACACGATCGTGGCCACGCAGGCCTGCGCCGGGGGCAGCAGCCGCCAGGCCACGATGATCACCGCCCCGACCATGACCCAGTTGAGCGCAGCCGGTGGCATCGGTGTACCTCCCGAGCCGTCTGCGGTTAGATACGTCGGTCCGGGCCGCCCGGTTCGGAGCGGCGACAGACCGGTCCTCCGTCAAGCCGGGCAAGCCGCCCCGGCGCGGCTCAGGGCGCGAGCGTGAGGAGCGTGGCGCTCGCGCCGCCGAGCGTGATGGTGGTCCTGCCTCCTACGACGGTCCACGGGCTCGCCGGCCCCGGGGTCAGTGTTCCATCCGGAGCGACGGCCGCCCCGTCCAGCGTGACGCCGTCTGTGGCCTCGAGCGCAGGCCCGCGGAGCCGCGTGATCTCCCCCGACCCGGCGGGCGGGGCGTCGATGACGCGCAGCCTGACGGTCGCGGGCTGCGGGCCGAAGTTGACGAGGGTGACGCGCGTCGCGCTGTCGGAGCCGCGCGTGGCGTACGCCGTGACGTACGGGTTGGGCGTGACCTTGGTCGGGATGAACCGACCCTGGGCGGCGAGGTGGAAGAGCAGGAGGGCGTAGTAGTTGGGTTGGACCCGGAAGCGGTCGGCCCGTGCATCCGCCAGCGTGGGGGCGCAGATCGGCGTGTACCCGCCGCAGTGTTCCAGCGTCGCGTGCAGGTTGACGCCGATCACGCCGAGCTGGGCGACGCGGAACAGGTAATCGACGGTCCACAGCGCGCCGGCCAGGGTGTCGCTCACGCCGTGCTTCCCGCCGCCGAATACGGAGTTGGTCTCCGTGAGCCGCAGCGACTGACCCGCGTCCGTCACCGTCCGCACCCATCCGCCGATCTCGTCGATCTCCCGGGCACGGAGTGTTGCGGAGACGAGGTTCGGAATGCTGGCATAGGCGGGCGATAGCGGGTCCGTCACCGGGGCCCCCAGCGGGTAGTGGTGGGACGTGGCGAACATGATCTCGTCGCGCTCGGCCTCGGCGAGCTGGCGCAGGATCTCGACGCCCGCCGGTGTGCCCGCGATGCTCGGGCCGACAATGCGGGCGCCGGGGACCCGCTGCCGCACGGCGCGAAGGTAGCCTTGCCATTCGCGCAGATAGTCCGGCACGCCGTACGTGGACGGGCGCAGCGCGCCCGCGTATGTGCGAACGTAGAGGTCCGGTTCATTGCCGAATTCAAACGCCAGCAGCGATCGCGCCCCCAACAGCGCCGCCGCGGCCGCCTCGCTGGCGGCGGCCTCGGGATCGTAGTGGCCAAGGTTGAGGCCCAACACCACGCGCCATCCCGCTTCCCGCGTGAGGTCGAACATCCGTTGAAGGTCGGCCGCCGTGACCGTGGACGTCGCGCTCTCGAAGCTGCCCGCGGGCGCCCACGCGGATTGGTCGAGCGTGTTCCCTCCGAAGCGCGCGATGCCCGGGCCGAGGTTGGCAAGCAATCGGACGAGCACGGGATGGTTCGGGGCGAACACGCCGGTGTCGAGCGCGGAGGTCTCGAAGCTAAATCCGAGAAAGTCGGGGGGGATACTCGCGCCGAGCGGGATCCCGCTGACGAGCACCGACGTCTCGCCGGCGCCGGCGGCGGAGTCCGAGGGATCGCCCGTCGCAGGGGACGGCCTCCCGCTCAAGCAGACCGCGAAGACCAGCGTCACGGCGGCCGCCGTGCCGCGGGACCATGCGCTCGCGCCCATGTACGCGTTCCCTCCCACGGCGAGCCGCGGTCAGCGGCCCGGCCGGCTTCTGCCTGTCCTGCGCGTTGCGAAGTCGCGTGGTTTGCGAGCGGAACGGCGGCGCCGCGCCGGCCGGGCGCGAGCCCCGTTCCGCAAGAACGCCGGGCACGGCGCCGAAGTTCCCGCACGGCGCCGCGTGCCGAGTAGATGGTACCACGGCGCGCGCCGCGGAGGCAGGGTAACGCGGCGAGCGAGATCCGATGGCAAGGGAGGACGCCGATGCCGCGCCCACAGTCCGGGGCTCCCGACCTTCACGCAGCGCGCCGCGATGCGAGACGCGCAAAGCGGCGGGAGATGCGGGTATCGGGGCGATCGGTTCGCGTGCTGGCGCGGCTGGCCGGCCGGCGCGCGCCGAAGAAACCGCGGCGCCGCCGGACGTAACGGCGCGCGTCACAAGCCCACGCGGCGCGGCCTGGCGGAGCGCGCGTCGTTTCAGGGTGCGCGCGATGGGTAGGTTCTACGTAGAACAGGCAACACCCCGATCGACACGCGCGGGCGGCACTGAGACACCACGAGTCGCCGGGCTAGGCGTATGGCAGACACGGTCAGATACACGGTGGATCACGGCGAGATCAGACGGTGGGTCGAGCGCCGGGGCGGCAGGCCGGCGACCGTCGGCGGGGTGAGCCGGCGGCGCCGCGCGTCGAGTCTGCGCATCGACTTTCCCGAGTACCGCATCAAGGCGGCGCTCAAGCCGATCACGTGGGATGAGTTTTTCCACGCGTTCGACGCCGCGCACTGGGGGTTCCTATACCAGGAAGAGACCGGCCCGGGCCGGTTGAGCCGGTTCTACCGGTTCGTCCGGCGCGACCACGAGGCGGCCGCGATGCGCTGAGCCGAGCGACCCTGCCGGGCCGACGGCGCGCCGCCCGGGACTCACCAACTGGTCGCCCGCAGTCTCACCGCGACGGCGGGCGGTTTCGAGCGCCCGTCCGCCGCGTGTTCCGCGCACGCGCTCGTCGCGGTGCTCACTCGTTCATGAGCGCGCGCAGCCGCAACAGCGCCCGGCGCTGGATTCTCGACACCTGCATCTGTGACACCCGGACTCGCTCCGCCACCTCGCTCTGCGGGAGCCCTTCCTTGAACCGGAGCGCCAGGACGGCGCGTTCGCGATCCGAGAGGTGAGCCCAGGCGTGCTCCAGCGCGAGCACGTCGTCGGTGCGGGCGATCCCCGGATCGTCGGCGCCCAGTTGCTCGAGCCGCTGGATCGAATCCTCCTGCGCGCGGTCCGCCGAGTCTTCGTCCAACGACACCGGCGCGTACGCGTGGGACGCTTCGAGGGCTTCGATCGCGACGTCGAACGGAATCCCCGTGTGCCGGGCGAGTTCCTCGATCGTGGGCGACCGTCCGAGGGCTTGCCTCAAGACCTCCACCGCCTGCATGAGGCGGTAGTTGAGCTCCCGGTGCCGCCGCGGGATGTGGATCGTCCACACCTTGTCCCGGAAGTAGCGCCGGAGCTCGCCGATGATCGTCGCCGCGGC
This sequence comes from Bacillota bacterium, assembly GCA_021324255.1. GTDB lineage: Bacteria > Sysuimicrobiota > Sysuimicrobiia > Sysuimicrobiales > Segetimicrobiaceae > JAJPIA01. The sequence goes on along the minus strand of JAJPJL010000037.1, from coordinate 10,250 downwards.
GTAGGTGCCAAAACGCACGCCGCGCGTCGGGTCGTACCGGTCGACCGCGTTGATCAACCCGATCTGCGCGACCTGCACGAGGTCCTCCAACGGCTCCCCGCGGTCGCGAAACCGGCGCGCAAAGTAGGATGCCAGGTGCTGGTGCGCGAGCACCAGCGCGTCGCGCGTGGCCGGATCGTGCGTCTCGCGAAGCCGGGCAAACATGGCGTTCACCTCGGCCTCGGAGGGGCCGCGGGACTTGCGCTTCCGCGAACGGCCGGCGGCGCGGGCCGTGTCGCCGCGTTGCGTGGACCGGAACATCGCGAGGGAAGTAGTCATGATCGCATGACTCCGAATCGGGAATGGGTTGCGGCGGGCGCGTCCTCGACGCGCCGATCTTCTACACGTGGAATGACGCCGTTCCGTTTCAATGAATTTCTACCCCCGTCGCGACAGCCGCGAAACGCGCGGCGCAGGAGACACCGCGCGAGGTCGTACGGGCGTGCGACACGGACGCCCGTGCGCGACCGGTCATCCTGGGCACAACTCCAGTAGGCCCGTGAATGTCGCCGGTCACGCGAGGCCGGGCGACGCGGCCATCGGAGGTGACCCATGGTGACCCGTTCGTGCGGGCGTCTTGCAATCCTGATCGCGCTCGGAGCGGTGGCGGCGGCCGGCGGCGCGCCCGCAGCCGCGCAGACCGCGCGGGTGCCGCTCGTCACCAGCGTGACGACGATCTCGCCGCTCGTGGCACTGATCGCCGGGGTGTTGATCCTGATCCTGCCGCGCCTGTTGAACTACATCGTGGCGCTCTATCTCATCGTGGTCGGGGTCGTCGGGCTGTTCGGGCGGTGACGGCGCACGTCCGGCGCTCGCGGCGCGTGATGCGCGGGCGCGCGCATGCCGCATGTGTGGAATCGCGACACGGTCGATGCGCCGTCACGTCCCGCTCCCCATCTGAGAAGCGGGAAGCGGGTCCCGGGTGTTCGTGCGCGGGCGCGTGCCAGTGCACCGTCGCCGAACTCGGGCAAGGGTTCGAGCCGGCCGGATCTGCCCTTCGCTCCTGGGCCTACGGCGTGAGCCAGTACGTCCGAGCAGATCCGGCCGGCCCATCTACCCTCGTCAAACATCAGAGACGCGCACTAGTGGAAGTCGCGGCTGCGGAGCGCGGGCGGCCGGCGGCGCACCCGCGGCGCCCACAGCGTGGCGGCGACGATGTGCACAACGTCGTGTTCGCGCTGGATCGTACCGGAGACGCCGAGGAACGCCGCCGTCTTGGCGAGCGGCGCAAACCGTTCGAAGACGCGCGCCCACACCACGAGGTTCACAAACCCGGTCTCGTCCTCAAGCGTCATGAACGTCACACCGGCCGCGGTCCCGGGCGTCTGCCGGCAGATCACGAGCCCCGCGTAGCGCACGAAGCGGCCGTGGGGGAGGGTGCCGACCGTGCGTGCGTCCGGGAGACCCGCGGCCCGGAGCTCTTCCCGGAGCGGCTGGAGCGGGTGGCCCCGCGGGCTGTGGGCGGTCGCACGGTAGTCCCAGGCGATTTGCTCGCGGAGGTTCAAGGTCTCCAGCGCCGGCGTGGGCTCGTGCATCCGTAACGGCAGCGTGATGTGACGCCGGCGTGCCAGGCCGTGGACGCGCCACAACGCGGTCCGGCGGCCGATCCCAAATCCTTCGAACGCACCCGCTTCCGCGAGCGCGGCGAGCGCGCCCCGGTCGATCCGGGCGCGCCGCACGCAGTCGTCGAGCGAGGCGAACGGCGCCTCGTCCCGGGCGCGTACCAACCGCGTCCCGTCGTCCTCGCCGAGCCCGTGGACGTACCGCAGCCCCATACGCACGGCCAAGCCGCACCCCTCTAGCAGCGAGGGAGCGCCGGTGTCCTTTCCCTCGCTCCAATGGCTGGAGTGATGCCAAGTCGCTCGGTCCAGGTCCCCGGCGCCCCCAGCGTCAAAGGCAAGGCGCGGGCCCCCGGTGCGCCCGGCCTGCGACGCAGGACGCGGGTCCCCGGCGCCGCCAGCGGGCGCGGCAGGGAGCGCTTCGAGTGTGCAATCCCACCGGCTCCACCGGACGTCGATGGGCCGGATCACGATGCCGTGGCGTTTAGCGTCCTCAACGATCGTGGCCACGCTGTAGAAGCCCATCGGCTGCGCGTTGAGGAGCCCGCAGGTGAACTCCGCGGGGAAATGACACTTGAGGTACGCGGTCGCGTAGGCGATCAGCGCGAAGCTGGCCGCATGCGCCTCCGGGAAGCCGTAATCTCCAAACCCGCGGATCTGGTCGAACACGCGCTCCGCAAACTCGGCGGGAATACCTTTCGCCGTCATGCGGGAGATGAGCCGGTCGCGGTGCCGCTCGATGCGGCCGGTCCGGCGCCAGGCCGCCATGTCGCGCCGTAGTTGGTCCGCCTCGCCCGGCGTGTAATCCGCCGCCACGACCGCGAGGCGCATCACCTGCTCCTGGAACAGGGGCACGCCGAGCGTCTTCTCGAGCACCGGGACGAGCAGCGCATGCGGATACTCGACCGGCTCCTCGCCGTTCCGGCGGCGCAGGTAGGGATGGACCATGCCTCCGGTGATCGGGCCGGGACGCACGATGCTGATCTCGACGACGAGATCGTGGAAGGTGCGCGGCCGCAGCCGCGGGAGCATGGCCATCTGGGCGCGGCTCTCGATCTGGAACACCCCGATCGTGTCGGCGCGGCTCGCCATCGCGTACGTCGCCGGGTCCTCCGGCGGCAGCGTGGCCATCGAGTACGCGATCCCGCGGTGCTCGTGCAACAGTTTGAACGTCAAGTCCAGGTGGGTGAGCGCGCCGAGGCCGAGCAGGTCCACCTTGAAGAGGCCGAGCGCCTCGAGATCGTCCTTGTCCCACTGGATGACGGTGCGGCCGTCCATGGTGGCGTTTTCGATGGGGACGATCTCGTCCACCGGATGATCCCCCAGCAAAAATCCGCCGGGATGGATGGACAGATGGCGGGGCAGCCCGATCAGCTCGTTGGCGAGCCGTAGGAGATGCCGGTGCGCCGGCGCATCCGCATCCAGTCCGGCCGCCCGCAGCGCCTCCGCAGGGACCTCCCCGCCGTAGTCGAGCAGCCGGGCCAGCCGGTCGACGGCGGTCTCGGGGATGCCGAGCACCTTGCCGAGGTCCCGCACCGCCGACCGGGGGCGATAGCGGATCACATTGGCAACCATCGCCGCGTGCGAGCGTCCGTACCGCTCATACACAAACTGAATGACTTCCTCCCGGCGATTGTGCTGAATGTCCAGGTCCACGTCCGGCGGCTCGGCGCGCTCCCGGGAAAGAAAGCGCTCGAACAGCAGGTTCGACCGCACCGGATCCACCGCGGTCACGCCGAGGCAGTAGCACACGGCGGAGTTCGCGGCGGAGCCGCGTCCCTGGCAGAGGATCCCGTTCCGGCGGCAGAACTGCACGATCTCCCACATCGTCAGAAAGTACCCGCCGTAGTCGAGCTCGTCGATCACGGCCAGTTCCCGTTCGATCTGCTGCAGGACGTCGGCCGTCAGCGCGCCCCCGTACCGTTCCCGCGCGCCTGTGAAGACGAGATTGCGGAGCCAGGTTTGGGGCGTCAGGCCCTCGGGGATCCGCTCCTCCGGATACCGGTAGCGAAGCTGGTCGAGCGCAAAGCCGCACCGCGCCGCGATCTCCTCGGTGCGTTGCACGGCGCCCGGATCGTCGTGGAAGAGCATGGCAAACGCATGCGGCGAGCGCAGGGCGTGCTCGGCGTTGGGCTTGATCACACCCCCGGCGTCCACGAGCTGCCGGCCATGACGCAGGCAGACGAGGGCGTCCTGCAACGGCCGGCGGGCCGGCGTATGGTAGAGCACCTCGACGGCGGCCGCCACCGGGAGGTTGTGGCGGGTGGCGCGCCCGCGCACCCGCGCCTCCCGACGGGGATCGGTGTCCCGGCGGTGGCGGGTAACGAGCGCATAGAGCGCATCGCCGAACGCCTCGCGTACCGCCCCGGCGGTCGCGTGGGGGTCCTCCTCGCCGGCGAGCAGGCTCCGATCGCCTCCCCACAGTGCGAGAAGACCGTGCGCGTGCGCGCACACCTCGTCCCACGTCACGGCGCACTGCCCCTTGGGCGACCGCAGCCGGCCCCGCGTGAGCAGCCGGCAGAGATTGGCGTACCCGCCGCGATCGCGGGCGAGGAGCACGATCATCGAGCCGTCGGTGAGCGTCACCTCGGCGCCTGGGATCAGACGGCAGCCGGTTTCGCGCGCCGCGACGTGTGCGCGCACCACGCCGTACACCCCGTCGCGGTCCGTCAGCGCGATGGCGCGCAACCCGAGGCGGTGGGCTTCATCCACCAACTCCTCGGGGTGCGATGCTCCCTCCAAAAACGAAAACGCACTCTTGCACCATACCGGCGTGTACACGGCTCATTCCACCCGCCCGTGAAGAAACCACCGCCGGCGGAGGCGATCGTGGTACACCCACAACAGATCGCCGCGCCGGGTCTGCGCGAAATGGTAGGCACGGTCCACTTCGCGGACCCACCAGCCGCCGGAGACGATGTAGGGGCCGAGGAGATCCTCGACCGCGCCATACCCGGTGCCGAGGATCAACCAGCCGTCGTGCTGGCGCGTCGCGGCGGGCGCGGCCGGCTCGGGGCGCGCCCAAATACGCCGGACGAGCGTTCCCGGCCGTCCGGGTGAGGGGGAGGGAGGCGTGAGCGCGCGTACCGGTTCCCACGTCACACGGGCCTCGGGGAGATGACCGTCACGAAGCCGGGCACGAACCACAGCCTGCTCGCCGAACTCGGCCCGGAGTCGCGCCAGCGCGCGGTTGCCGGCGATGAGATCACGATGCGGGGGGCTGCCGAAGAACCGAAGCTGTTCGTGCGTTGCCGGGACCGCCACGGCCGTAAGATCGATCTCGACGATCCCGGCCAGGGCGTCGTGCGCGGAGGCGCTCGTCCGGTCTTCCAAGCGCAGCCGGACCAACTCCAGCACCTGCACGGGGTCGAGCGTCGGCGCGGCCGGCCGGATCTGCTCCACACGTGGTCCGCATCGGTCGAGCTCGAGCCGGATTTCGAGCGCGGCGAGCGCCGTGCCCCGTGCGGCCAGCGTGGCGAGCATCGGATCGAGCATCTGCTTGAACACAAACAGGCAGCGGGACAGATCGGTTTCCGGCTCATCGAGCGTGCGATGGGCGCGAACGGGCGCCGCTTCGGCAACCGGCCGCAGCGTCGTGTGCGATGCTCCGGCTGCCTGGCGCAGCCGGTACGCCTTCACCCCAAACCGTTCCAGGAGTCCCGCTTCCGGGAGCCGTACGAGGTCGCGGACGGTCGTCACGTTGAGCTTGACGAGGACGTCCCGGATCTCCGGGGCGATCGCCAGATGCGCGAGCGGGATCTCGAGGGCCGCCGCCCGCTCTTCGCGGGGGTCCCGGAAGCTCCGCGTCCCCCGGGTGGCGTGGGCGACGGCATAGGTGCCAAACCGGGTGAATCCGGTCACCACGGTCGCCTCGAACCCGAGGGTGCCTAGGTCGGCGCGTACCGCATCGGCCCATCGCGCCGGCGATGCATAGAGGCGTTCGAGCCCGGTGAGGCCGGCCCAAAAGATCCCCGGGTCATCCGCCGGCTCAACGTCGGGGGCGAACCGCCGGAGCCGGCCAGTCACCCTGTCGCGCGCCTGCGTCAGGGCGGGAGGGGAGACACAGCCCGCGTTGAGCGCGGGAGCGAGCGCCAGCGCGGCGGCAAACCGCATGCCTGGGCGCACGCCTGCTCGACGCGCATGCGGATCGACCCAGAGGATCGGGCTCTGCGGCCGCTCCTCCTCGAGGACGGCCGTGGGCGTGCCGCGCCATGCAGGATGGCCGTGGAGGAGTACCTGCAGCGGGAACGACGGGAGGTTAACGCAGGCCAGCCGGTCCACGGCAGACCTCCTCAACCGTCCAGGGGCCCCGGCGCTTGTCCTTTCCGACGCGCAGGGTGCAGGCGAACGTATCCGCCGCCAGGCGCGCGCGTGTCGTGCTGCCGTGCAGGGCGACAAGCGATCCCAGCGAGGGGGCGCCTGGCGCTTTTTGGGTCACGAACACGATCGCCGTGTGATGGTGCTGCGCCAATCCCGCGAGCCGGGCGAGCACGTGGAGAGGCAGCGCAGCGGCATCCTGCAGGTCCACGATCAGCAGCCCAAAGGCGCCGGACCGTGCAAGCCGGTCGGCGCTCCGCGCCGCTGCCATCGTGTCCGGCACCCGCACGACCACCAGCGACGTGAGGTCCACGCCATTGTCGGCGACATCGGGAGGGAAGAACGGGCGATCCGCAGGGGTGATCCACGCGGCGAGCTCTCCATGCCGCTGGGCGTCAAGGACGAGGCGGGTGGCCACCGTCAGGCCGGCAGTGGCCCCAAGCCCCGAGATCTCGCTCAACTGTCCTGTCAGTACGGCGAGCGTGATGGCCCCGGAAGGCGATGGTGCGCCGGCCTGCCGAAGCAGCGAAGATCGTCTCACGTGGTGACTCCCCGTTAGTGCTTACTATATCGTACATATGTTCGGTATATTGGGCAAGGGGAGATTTCGAATGCAAACGACCGCGTGGTTCAATCGGTCCACGCACGGCCGGCATAGTAAGAGGAATCTGTGAAAAATGCGCTGAAACGATAGCAAACTGTACCTAATGATGCCCGTAGCCCGTGGGGTCTCCAAAACCATCGGCGACGTCCACGCCGCAACAACGATGTCTGCATGCACGGACGGGGGTGAAACCGAACCGGAGCGCAATCCGTGGGATGTAGTGTCCGACCGACGTGGACACATCATAGAGGAGGGATAAGGATGGCACGGCAAGCAGCCCGACGGCGTCGCGCGCGATCCGACCGGCTCATGACCCGACGCCAGTTCTTGTCCACCGCCAGCGCCGGCGTCGCCGGCGCGGCACTCCTTCCCCTGACGGCGCCCTGGACCGCGGGCGCGGCACCGGCCCAAATCCGCGGGAGCTCGCTGCGGATCCTGACGTGGAGCCACTTTGTTCCCGCCTACGACACCGCCTTTGACAAGTATGCGAACGACTGGGGCGTCGCCAACGACGTCACCGTCCGTGTCGATCACATCAATATCGACGACCTGCCGGCACGCGTGGCCGCCGAGCTGTCCGCCGGCGCCGGCCACGACATCATCCAGCAAAACGGGGTCATCCAGACGACGCTGTATTACCCGCACTGGGTGGATGTCAGCGATATTTGCGAGAAACTCGGCCGGGACGCCGGGGGCTGGCTCCCCATGGCGTCGAACGTCGCCGCGGTGAAGGGCCAGTGGTACGCCGTGCCCGAGTTCTATATCCCGCAGCCGATCATGTGGCGCACGGATTTGTGGAAGCAGTACAGCCTACCCGCGCCGGACACCTGGGAGAATCTGCGCACCGCCGCGCGCGTTGGCAAGAGCAAGGGCCACCCCGCCGGGTTTGCGATCTCGCACTGCAACGATGCGAACCACAATTGGCGCGCCGTCTTCTACGCGTTCGGCGTCGAGGAGGCCGACCCGAGCGGGAAGGAGATCCGTTGGGACTCCAAGGCGCTCCGGGACGCGATGAAGTTCAGCCGGGCGCTCTGGTCGGAAGGCATGACGTCGGAGGTCTTTTCCTGGGACAACGTCTCCGACAACCGGTATCTGGACTCGGGCGTGGCGATCTACATCCACGACGCGCTCTCCTCGTTGCGGTCGATCCAGGATTCCAATCCGACGCTGTACAACAACTGCAACGTCGGCGTTTCCGGGGCCGAGCCGATCGGATCGGTCCGCCGGGCCGCCGTCGTGGATCCCACGATTCTGGCCATCTGGAAGTTTTCAAAGAACGTCCCGGCGGCAAAGGCCTTCTTGGAGCAGTACGGCGCCGATGTGAAGTTCTCGCTCACGGCGAGCAAGGGCTACAACATGCCGTATCTCAAGGGCTGGTATAAGAAGCCCATGCCGGCGCTCGGCAGCGACCCCAAGGTGACCGTTCTCCAGGACTGGGACAAGGTGGCCCTGGTGTTCGGGTACCCCGGACCATCGACGGCCCCCGCGGCGGAAGTGCTGTCGACGTTCGTCGTCCCCGACATGGTCGCTCGGTACTGCCACAGCAACGACCTGGAAGGTTCGATCAAGTGGGGACTCGGCCAGATTAAGGGCATCTACGCCAAGTACAAGTCGTAAGACGCCGGGGCCGGGGGCGTCCCCGGCCCCGGCCTGAGCCGGGGGAGCGGCCACGGCCGCGTGTAGGGGCTGGGATGGCACACGCCGAGATGGTGACCGGGCCACTGGTGCACGCGCGGCCGGGCGCGTTTACGCGCCGGCGCCTGTGGTTCGGGTACGGGATGCTCGCGCCGGCCATCCTGTACATGACGGTGCTGGTCGGCGTCCCGTTTCTCTGGTCGCTCTACCTGAGCCTGAGCGACGCGACCGTCGGCAATTCCGTCGCTCCGTTTGTCGGGCTCCAAAACTTCGCCGCGGTGCTCTCGGACAGCACCGTCCGCCAGGCGCTGCGCAACACGATCGTCTTTACCGTCATCGCGGGGATTTTCAAGGCCGTGCTCGGCGGCCTCCTCGCGTTCCTGCTCATGCAGGATATCGGCGCGAAAAAGATCCTCCGCTCGCTGCTGGTGATTCCGTGGACGCTTCCCGTCGCGATCAGCGCGCTCGCGTGGAAGTGGATGTTCGACCCGCAGTTCAGCGCCATCAACTACGTGGCGACGCGCCTGCACCTCATGAGCGGGTGGCCGAACTGGCTCGGCGAGCCCGGATTGGCGATGGCGTCGGTCATCACCGTGAACGTCTGGCGCGGGTTCCCGTTCGCCGCGATCGTGCTGCTGGCCGGGATGTCCGCGGTGCCGCTGGAGATCCTGGACTCGGCCAAGGTCGACGGCGCCGGCTTCTTCCTGCGGTTCCACTACATCGTCGTGCCCATGATCGCGCCGATCCTGTTCGTCGGCCTGCTGTTCGACACGGTATTCACGCTCACCGACATCAGCATCGTCTTCTTGCTGACGCAGGGCGGGCCGATGAACACGACCGAAATACTGCCGACGCGGGCGCTCGAGATCGGCATCGAGGCCGGCGCGCTGGGCCGGGGCGCGGCGATCGCGCTCCTGCTCTTCCCGATCCTGTTGCCGGTCGTGTACTTCTTGCTGCGGTTCCTCGGAAGGCGGGAAGCGGCATGAACACCGTCCACACGCTCGGCCCGGGGCTGTCGGTCGCGCAGCGCAGCATGCGGCAGGCGCACACGCGCGCCGCGCGGCGGCGGCTCCTGGTGTACCTCGGGCTGACCCCGTTCGTCATTATCGCGGTTTTTCCGGTCTTCTGGATGGCGATCACGTCGTTCAAGACCGACGCCGATCTCGTCAACCCCACCGTATTTCCGTTCTGGTTCCACCAGCCGCCGACGCTCGAACACTTCACCTACCTGTTTCAGCATACGTACTACGGCGACTGGATCTTCAATACGCTTACCATCGCCATGCTCGTGTCGATCATCACGCTCCTGACCGCGGTCCCGGCCGGATACGCGCTGGCCCGCGTCGCCCTCCCCGGGGCGGAGAAACTCGGCATCGGCATCTTCTGCGCGTACCTGATCCCGCCGATCCTGCTGTTCATCCCGCTGTCACGCATCGTGGCGCTCACCCACCTCATCGACACGAAATGGGCGCTCGTGGTCGTGTACCCGACGTTCACGATCCCGTTCTGCACGTGGCTGCTGAGCGGGTTCTTCAAGACCATCCCGGCCGAGATCGAGGAGGCGGCCCAGGTGGACGGCTGCGGGAGGTTCGCCGCGTTCGTGCGCACGGTGGTGCCGGTGAGTTGGGCCGGGATGCTGACCGCGGTCATCTTCGCGTTCACGCTGTCGATGCAGGACTTCCTGTACTCGCTCGCGTTCGTGTCCGTCTCCGATCAAAAGCCGATCCCGCTCGGGGTCGCGACCGATCTGATGCGCGGCGACGTCTACTTCTGGGGATCCTTGATGGCCGGGGCGTTGCTGGTCGGCGTGCCGGTGGCGATTCTCTACAGCTTCTTCCTCGACCAGTTCATCTCCGGCATTACGAGCGCGGCCATCAAGTAGCGCGGCCGCAGGCGGGTCGTTAGGCGCCCTCGATCATCGCCGCCGTCAGGCCGCGGACGTACGAGCCGGCAAACAGCGCGCCGATCACGAGCACCGGAAGGCCTCCCAGGCTCACGCCGGAGACGACCGTGAGGTCCTCGAGGCTCACGTCCATCGTCGCCATCCCCGCCGCGATCGTCTGATGCCACTCGTTGGGCAGGAAGACGCCGGCGAG
>JAJPJL010000064.1 GCA_021324255.1 Bacillota bacterium | reverse complement strand
GTGAGCCCGCCCTCGAACGCCTCGAGCGCCTCGCCCGGCCCCGTGATCTCGGGCACGCCGGCGTCGCCGTTCGCGAACAGGAGCATGGTGTCGTTCGTGCTGCGGTCGCCGTCGATCGTGAGCCGGTGATACGACGCGTCGGCCGCCCGCCGCAGCGCCGCCTGCAGCACGGCAGGCACCACCGCGGCGTCGGTGGTAAGCACCGCGAGCGTGGTGGCCATCTGCGGGTGGATCATGGCGGCGCCCTTCGTCATGCCGCCGAGCGTCACGATCTGCCCGCCGACCTCGATCTGCACGGCGGCGCTCTTCGGCGCGGTGTCCGTCGTCATGATCGCCTCCGCGGCCTCGCCGCCGTCCGGCCCGAGGTTCCGCGCCGCCTCGGGGATGCCGCGGCGAAGGGCGTCCATCGGCAAGGGGTGGCCGATCACGCCCGTGCTGCACACGTACACCAGCTCCTCGGGGATCTCGAGGGCCTGCGCGGCAAGCTGGCCCATCTCCCGCGCGTCCCGGAGGCCCGGCTCGCCGGTGCAGGCGTTGGCGTTGCCGGCGTTCAGCACGACGGCCTGGCCGCGCCCCGACCGGATCCGCTCCGCGTCCAGCAGGACCGGCGCCGCCTTGACCTTGTTCGTCGTGAAGATGCCGGCTGCGGCGGCGGGCGAGCGCGAGAACACGAGCGCCAGATCCTTCTTCTGCGGCTTGATCCCGCAATGGACGCCGGCCGCGAGATATCCCTGCGGCGAGGTCACGCCCCCCTGGATCAACCGTGTCACACGCTGGCTCATGCGCGGATCCCCCTTCGGCGCGACGGATACAGCCGGCGCTACGGGTACAGCCCGGGTGTGCCGAGCCCCGCCGTTTCCCGCAGCCCGAACATCAGGTTCAGGTTCTGCACGGCCTGCCCGGCGGCACCCTTGCCCAGGTTGTCCAAGGCGGCGATCGCGATCGCCGTGCCCGTGCGCTCGTCGACGCGCACGGCCAGATCGCAGTAGTTGGTCCCGGCCGTCGCCTTGGTCTGCGGCAGCGCGCCGGCCGGGAGCACCCGCACGAACGGCGCCCCGGCGTACGCCTCGCGGTACGCGGCGTGGAGCTGCGCGGCGTCGAGCGGCCGGACGAGCCGCGCGTAGGCCGTCACCAGGATGCCGCGCGTCATCGGGACCAGGTGCGGCACAAACGTCACGCGCACGGGGCGCGCCGCGGCGGCGCTCAGCTCCTGCTCGATCTCCGCCGTGTGGTTGTGGCGCGGCACGGCATACGCCCGCACGTCCTCGTTCGTCTCCGCGTAGGGATGCCCGCCGGCTGCGCCCCCGCGGCCCGCGCCCGAGACGCCGGACTTGGCGTCGATCACCACCCCGTCCGGCGCCACGGCGTCCACGCGTACGAGCGGCGCGAGCGCGAGCAGCGCCGCCGCCGGGTAGCATCCCGGATCGGCGACGAGCCGGGCCCCGCGGATCTCGCCGGCGCGCAACTCCGTCAGACCGTACACCGCCTCGGCGAGGTATCGCGGGGCGGTGTGCTCGAACCGGTACCACTCCGGGTACAGCGACGGGTCGCGCAGCCGGAAGTCGGCGCCGACGTCGATCACGCGCACGCCGCGCTCGAGGAGCTCCGGGATCACGGTCATGGACGCGCCGCTCGGGAGCGACACGATCACGAGATCGGAGTCGCGGGCCAGCCCGCCGGGGTCCAGGGGCTCGGTCACGAGATCGACGAAGCCGCGGAGGTTGGGGAAGAGCTCCGCGACCGGCTGCCCGGCGCGCGTCTCCGCCGTCACGCGGGTGAGACGCACGTCGGGGTGGGTGGCGAGCAGGCGCACGGCCTCCGCGCCCCCGTACCCGGACGCCCCGATCACGCTGACCCGAACCGCCATCGTCGCCTCCGCGGTGCCACCATCGAATAATTATACTGATTCATGAATAAAGTTGCAAGGCGCGGCCCGGCGCCGCGGACGCCGCCGAGCGACGTGGCGGCGGGCTACCGGGGGCAGGCCGGCGCGGCGAGGGGGGCCGGCGGGCGGGGCGCGGCCGCCAGGTCGAGCCCGTCGAGCAGCGGGGCCGCCTGCCGGTCGCGGGCCGTGAGCGCGGGCAGCCCGAACACAGTCTCAATCGTCTTCGGCACGGACGCGTGCTCGGTCACCACGTGCGACACGTAGCCGCGCCGCGCGTACGGCGAGATCACGAGCGCGGGCACCCGGAACCCGAGGCCGAACGCGTCGACCCGCGGCGGCGCGACATGATCGTACCAGCCGCCCCAATCGTCCCACGTGACGATGATGAGCGACGACGGCCAATCGGCGCCGGCCATCACGGCGTTGACCTGGTCCACGGTCCACCGCATGCCGGCGCACACGCTCTCCGGGGCATGCTCGTCGCGGAGGCCAAACACCCAGGAGACCGCCGGCAGCCGCCCGGCGCGAGCATCCCGCGCGAATTCCCCCGGTCCCCGCAGCTGGGCGCGGAGCGCGTCGCTCGCGTAGATCCGCGCCAGGTAGTTCATGATCCAAAATCCGTAGCCCCGCCAGCTGACGCCCCGCTCGGCGAGGAGATTGGGCACGGTCGGCAGGTCGAAGCACGGCCAGACGTCCCGCCGTCCGCCGCCCGCGTCGAGCACCGTGATCGTGCCGAACGGCACGGCGCACGGCGCGAGGTACGGTGACACGCCCCGCGCGTTGCTGATCGCGCCTCCCGAGCTCGCGGCGACAAAGAACAGGTGGTTCGGCGCGCTGGGCCCCATGACCGACGTGAAGTACCGATCGTAGAGGACGAACTCGCGCGCGTATGCCCAGTACGCGGAGACCTCCGCCTCGCGGTACTGGCCGAAGGCGAGCGGGACGCCGTTGCGCACGGCGCCGGGGACGAACTGGAAGCGATCCATCCGTCCATCATCGTACGCCTCGTGGGCGGCCTCGAAGGTATTGTCGATCCCGGGCGTGCGGTCGGCGGCGGCGGGCGGCGTCTCCTGGCGGCCGCCGATCGGCACGGTCCGCGCCCCGTCGGCCCCGGGAAACTGCCCGAAGTAGTTGTCGAAGGTGTGGTTTTCCTTGACGATGACGACGATGTGCCGGAGCGGCGCCCCAGCCGGCGCGGCGGGCGGCGGCGCGATCCCGGCGGCGACCCCGGCCGAGAGGGCCGAGCCCGCGAGCACGGCCCGGAGCACACGCACCTTACACCGTTCGCGCGGGTATGCCGCCGATCCCTGGGTGCGGGGCCGGGGCCCTACTCGTAGCGGAGCGCGACGATCGGATCCAGCGCGGCCGCCCGCTGCGCGGGATAGAATCCGAACACGACGCCGACGAGCAGCGACGAGATGAACCCCAGCAGGATCGAAAACGGCGAGACGATCACCGGCCAGTGGCCCAGCGCGGAGCTCCCCTGCGCCGTCCCGACCCCGATCGCGATTCCGATGAGGCCGCCGAGGCAGGCCAGGGTCAGCGCCTCGACGAGGAACTGCAACAGGATGTCGCGCCCGCGGGCGCCCACGGCCATGCGCAATCCGATCTCCCGCGTGCGCTCCGTCACGGACACGAGCATGATGTTCATGTTCCCGATCCCGCCGACCACGAGCGAGACCACGGCGATGCCGGCGAGCAGCAGGGCCTGCGTTTGCGAGGTCGCGAGGCGCACCTGCTGCACATCGGCGATGTTGCGGATCGTGAAGTCGTCCGGCTGCGCGGCGGTGAGGTGGTGCCGGAGCCGCAGGAGCCGTTCGGTGGCGTCCACGACCGCCGGCACGGCCTCGGGGGTGGCGGCGGAGACGAAGATGTTCTGCACCCACGCCTGGCCGGTCAGCCGGTCCAGCAGCGTCGTAATGGGCACCATCACGATGTCGTCCTGGTCCCGGCCGAATCCCGACTGCCCCTTGGGCGCGAGCACGCCGATGACCCTGAACGGCACGTTCTTGACGATCACGATCGAGCCGACCGCGCCGCCTTCGGGAAACAGGTTCTGCTGGACCGTGTTGCCCAGCACGGCCACCTTGGCGGCCTGGTCGACTTCGGCGCGGGTGAAAAACCGGCCCTGGGCGACGGACCAGCTGCGCACGGTGGTGTAGGACGGCGTCGTCCCGCCGATCGCGGTGTACCAGTTCATGCCGCCGGCGACGACCTGGGCGCTCGTCTGCGAGTAGGGCGCCGCGCCGGCCACATCGGGCACGGTCGAGGCGATCGCGTCGACGTCCGGCAGCTTGAGCGTCGTGCGGCTCCCGGTGCCGAGGCTCACGCCGCCGCTGCTGATCGCGCCGGGAATGACCACGACCAGGTTGGCGCCGAGGCTCTCGATCTGCGCCAGCACCGCGGCCTGCGCGCCCGCGCCGATCGCCATGGAGGTGATCACGGCCCCCACGCCGATGATGATCCCCAGCATGGTGAGGATCGACCGCGTGATGTTCCGCCGCAGGGCCTGCCAGGCGATCCGCAGCAGGTTGACAAGGCTCACGGGCGAGCCTCCGGCGCCGGCGCCGTCCCGAGCACGCCGTCCCGGACCTGCGGCGGGACGGCCTCGGCGGACGGCCGGTCGTCGATGATCAACCCGTCGCGAAACGTCACGACGCGTTTGGACCACGCCGCGATGCTGACGTCGTGGGTCACGAGCACCACGGTGATCCCCTCGCTCCGGTTGAGCTCGCGGACGAACGTCATGATCTCCACGCTGCTCGCGCTGTCCAGGTTGCCCGTCGGTTCATCGGCCATGAGCAACGGCGCCCCGTTCGCCAGCGCGCGGGCGATCGCGACCCGCTGCTGCTGCCCGCCGGACAGCTCGCTCGGCCGGTGGCCGAGCCGGTCGCCGAGGCCCACCTGCCGGAGCAGCGCCCGGGCCCGCTGCACCCGCATGTCCCGCGGCACCCCCGCGTACAGCAGCGGGAGCTCCACGTTCTCCTGGGCCGTCGTCCGCGCCAGCAGGTTGAAGCTCTGGAACACGAACCCGATCCGGCGGTTTCGCACGGCGGCGAGCTCGTCGCCGCTGAGGCGCGACACTTCTTGCCCGGCAAGCCGGTACGAGCCCGAGGTCGGGCGGTCGAGACATCCCAAGAGATGCATGAAGGTGGATTTGCCGGATCCCGAGGGGCCCATGATCGCGACGAACTCGCCCGCCTGCACCCGGAGGCTCACCCCGCGGAGCGCCCGCACCGCGGTGTCTCCCTCCCCGTAGACCTTCGTCATCTCACGCACATCGATGAGCGGGTCTCCGGAGGACGGCGCGGCCTCCATCGTCCGTCCGCGCGCGGGCGCGCCGTTCGTCACTGCGAGCCTCCCGCCGGTGGTCCGCCCGTCCCGCGACCGCCCGCGGCCGGGGCTGCGCCGCCGCCGGTCTGGCCGCGGCCCTGCCCGCCGCCGCGGGCGCCGCCGCGGCGCTCCGCGATCACGACGCGGTCGCCCTCGCGGAGATCGCCGCCGGCCACCTCGATGTTCTGCGCGTCCGACTGGCCGATCACGATGCGCACGGGCGTCGGACGGCTCCCCCGCAGCACCCACACCGTGACGGTCGACCCGGGCGCACCCGCGACCGGCGAGCCCGACGACGGTTGCTGCCCGGTTCCCGTCTGCGCGAGCACGACACCGCCGCCGGCCTGGGCGCCGCCGCCGCTGCGCGCGGCGAGCGGGCGGTACAGCACGGCCGCCGTCGGGACCGCGAGCACGTGGCTGCGGGTCCCGGTGTTGATCGTCACCTGCGCCGTCATCCCCGGCAGCAGGCGGCCGGACGTGTCGTGGACGGCGACCACGGCGTCGTAGGTCACGACGTTGTTGCTCACCGTCGGGTTGACGCGCACCTGCTGCACCGTGCCGTTGAAGGTCACGTTCGGGAACGCGGTGACCGTGATCTGCGCGGTGTCCCCCGCCTTGACGTTCCCGACGTCCGCCTCGTCCACGGACGTGTCCACCTGCATGTCCGTGAGGTTCGTCGCGATCGTAAACAAGGTAGGCGTGGAGAAGGACGCGGCCACGGTCTGGCCGATGCTGACGTTGCGCGCCATCACGATGCCGTCCACGGGGCTCTTGATGACCGTCTGCCCGAGATTGTACTGGGCCTGTTTGAGCTGCGCCGCCGTCGCCGCGGCCTGATGCTGGGCCGCGGACGCCTGGGCCTGCGACGTGGCGACCTGGTCGCGGGCGCTCTCGAGCTGGGACGCCGCCGCCTGGACCTGCGCCTGCGCGACCTGCACGGCCGCCTGCGCCGCGGCCACGTCGGCCTCGTCGGTCGCCTCCGCCGTGCGGTCCGTGTCCATCTGACTTTGCGGGATGTACCCCTGCTTGAGGAGATCGGCGTCCCGCTGCACGGTCACCTTGGCCAGGTTGAGCGTCTGCTGCGCCTTCGCCACGTTTGCCTGCGCGCTCCGGAGGGACGCCTGCTGCTGGGCCAGCGTGGCCGCCGCGGTCTGCACGGCGGCGAGGGTTTGCTGCACCGTTTGGGCGCCCGCGTTCGCGGTGGCCTGGCCGGCGGCGAGGCTCGCGGTGTCCTGCGAGACCGCGGCCTGGAAGCTCGTTGGATCGATGGTGGCGAGCACCTGGCCTCGCCGCACGCGCGAGTTGTAGTCGACGGCCAGGGTGGCGATCGTGCCCGATACCTGGGTGCCCACCTGGATCACGTTGACCGGGTTGACCGTGCCGGTCTCGCTCACCGCGGACGTGATGTCCGCGTACACGACGGGCCGCGTCACGTACTGCACCGACGTCCGCTGGGCGGCGACCCGCCGGTAGCCGGCGGCGATGCCGCCCGCCACGAGCGCCCCGATCAGCACCCACACCACGACCCGCCCGATCCGTCCGCCTGTCCCCGTCATGACGTCCCCCCGCGCGACAGCGCGCTGCTCTGAATCGGCAATCCCTGGGAGTGCAGGAGCGTGGCCAGCGCGGTCTCATACGTGTAGACGGCGCTGACCGCGTTGACCTCGGCCTGCGCGGCGTTGGCTTCGGCCGTCGTCACGTTCAGGATGGTGCCGACGCCCGCCCGGTACTGGCCCTGCGCCACGCGAAGCGCCGCATCGGCGGCGGTGGCCGCCACCTGCGTAGCCGTCACGTTCGCCGCGGCCTGCACCGCGTTGAGATACGCCGTGTAGGCGTCCTGCCGCACCGACAACTGCGCCGCGGCGAGCGACGCCTGGTTGCTCTGAAGCGTGGCCTGCGCCTGCTGGACCTCCGCCTTGCCCTTGCCCGCGTCGTACAACGGCAGGCTGACGCTGCCGTTGAGGGCGTACCCCACGCCGTTCGTGAGATTGGGGTTCGTGCTGAGCGGGGTGTAGGCCGTGCTGATGCCGAGGCTCAGCTGCGGCCCCGCGCTGATCTGCGCGAGCGTCAGCCCGGCCTGCGCCGACTGCACCTGGGCCTTTGCCTGCGCGATCTCCGGCCGGTTCGCGAGCGCGCGCTGCAGCACCGCGTCCGGCGCGACGCCGACCGACGTCGGCGGCGTCGCCGGCGCCACGACCTCGACCGGGGCCGAGACCTCGGCCCCGAGCAAGGCCTGCAGCGACGCCTTGCTCGTCGCGATCTGCGCCTGCGCGGCCAGCAGGTTGACCTGCGCCTGCGCCACCTGCGACTGCTGCTGGATCACGTCCGACTGCGCCGCCACGCCGGCCTGCACCTGGGCCTGGGTCTGCGCGAGCTGGTCCTGGGCCAGCTTGAGCTGGGCCTGGCGGACATCGGTCTGCCGCTCGGCGCTCAGCACGTTGAAGAACGCGGTCGCGGTCTGGAGCGCGATGCTCTGTTGGGCCAGCGTGAGCGTGGCCTGCGCGATCGCCACCGCCGCCTCGGCCGAGGCGACTTCCGCCTGGGTCTTTCCGCCGTCGTAGAGCGGCACCGAGCCGATGAACGACACCGAGCCGGTCCCCTCCACACCCGGCAGCACCTGCGCCACGCCGGTGGGCGTAATCGTGGTCGACGACGTCGTGCCGTAGTTGCCGCTCCCGGACACCGTCAGCGTCGGCAGCAACCCGCTGTGCGCAATCGTCACGCCCTGCTGCGCCGCGGCGAGCGCCTGCTGGTCCGCCGTGATCTGTGGGTTTTGCGTCAGGGCCTCCTGGATCGCCTGGTCCAGCGTGAGGCTTGGCCCGGCCCCGGCCTGGGCCGCCGGTGCCGCGGGCGGCGCGGCCTGACCCTGGGCCCCAGCACCCGCGGCCAGCGCCCCCCGGGGCAGCGCAGGGCCCGCGGCGGCGAACGCCGCGGCCATGATCAGGGCAAGCGCGCGGGGCCTCATGCGTCCCCCCGCGGCCGCGCGGGCAGCGTCACCGTAAACGTGGTCCCCGCTCCCGGCCGGCTGTCCACGGTGACCCGGCCGTGGTGGGCCTCCACGAGCGACTTCACGATGGCGAGGCCCAGGCCGGTCCCGCCGCTGCTGCGCGCGCGCGACTCGTCGGTGCGATAGAAGTGCTCGAAGATGTGGGGCAGGTCGCCGGAGCCGATGCCCCGCCCCGTGTCGGCGACGGCCAACCGCACGTCGCCGTTGTCGGCGCCGAGCGTGATCCGCACCGTGCCCCCCGGGGGCGTGTAGCGAAGCGCATTGTCCACCAAGTTTTGGACGACCTGGCGGAGGCGATCCGGATCCGCATCGAGCCGCGGCAGCGCGTCCGGCACGGACATCTCGACCGCGATCCCGCGGTCTTGAAACGACGGCGCGAACGCCTCGACCGCATCGGAGACGAGCGTCGTCATGTCCACCGGACGCGGGTGCAGCTCCAGCTGGCCCGCCTGCGCCAGGGACAGGTCGCGAAGATCCGTGATCAGCCGCCGCAGGAGCAGCGTCTGCCCATGCAGGCCGGCGATCCGTTCGGGGGTCGGCTCGATGACGTGGTCGAGCATGCCCTCCAGCGTGCCCTGAATCACCGCGAGCGGCGTGCGGAGCTCGTGCGTGATCCCGGCGAACAGCCGGCGCCGCTGCTGCTCGTCCGCGGCAAGTTGCGCCGCCATCCGGTTGAACGCCCGGCCCAACTCCGCGATCTCATCGTGGCCCGAGACGGCGACCGGCGGCGCCCCGCGCCCGCCCGCGATAGCCCGCGCCGCACGCGTCAGGTCGCTGACCGGGCGCGCGATGCGCCCGGCGAGCCACAGCGCCAGCAGCACGCCGAGGCCCGCCGAGACCGCCGTGCCGCCCCAGATGGCCTCGCGCACCCGCGTCTGGAAGACGCGCTCCCGCGCGCCGAAGCGATGCAGCGGCTCCTCCGTCCCGGGGCGCGCCTGCGCCGCCTGCTGCCGTTGCTCCACGTACTGGCGGAAGAGCGTGCGCCAGGTGTAGGTCCCCAGCGTCAGGCTGAGCGCGGTCGTCAGGACCGCGATCACGACAAAGGCGACGCTGAGCCGCGCGCGCAGGCTACGCACGGCGGTCGTCCCCCGCGAACTTGTACCCCACGCCGTACACCGTCAAGATATATCGCGGCGTGCGCGGATCAGGTTCCACCTTGCCGCGCAGGTTTTTAATATGGGCGTCCACGGTCCGCTCGTACCCCTCGAATGCATGCCCCTGTACGCGGTCGATCAGCTGCATGCGCGTAAAGACCTGGTTCGGGTGGCTGGCCAGCGTTTCGAGCAGCCGGAACTCGGTGGGCGTCACCTCCACGCGGCGGCCGGCGAGCGTCACCTCGTGGGCCCGCAGGTCGATCGTCAGATCGCCCACGCGGATCAGGGTGGCGCCGCCCTCGCGCGCGCCGCGACGCAGCACCGCGCGCACCCGCGCCACCACCTCGCGCGGGCTGAACGGCTTGGTCACATAGTCGTCGGCGCCGAGCTCCAGCCCGAGGAGCTTGTCCGTTTCCTCGTCCCGGGCCGTCAGCATGATGATCGGCGTCGTGCTCTCCGCGCGGATCCGGCGGCACACCTCCCGGCCGTCCACGCGCGGCAGCATCAGGTCGAGGATGACCAGGTCGGGGCGCAGGCGCGACACCGCCGAGAGCGCCGCCTCCCCGTCCGCCGCCTGCTCGACCGTGAACCCCTCGCGCTGCAGGTACGAGCGCAGCAGGTCCGCGATCTGGGGCTC
>JAJPJL010000078.1 GCA_021324255.1 Bacillota bacterium | reverse complement strand
GGCTTCCGAACGGGCAAACCCGCCGTGAGGCGGGGACGCAAAGCCGCGGGACTTCCACCGAAGTCGGCCGGGCCGCCGAAGAGCCGGAACCAGCCCCGAATGGAGGACTGCCGTCATTCGCGGCTGGTTGTGTTTTGTCTGCGCGCTCGCCATGCTCGCCGGCGCGCCCGCCGCGCCCGCGCCGCCGGCCGGACCGGCTCCGCGGGTGCTCGGGGGCGAGCCGCTGGCGTACGCGCTTCCCTATCATGTGCAAGCGGCGCCGGTTCGCGCCGATCTCGCCATGACCGTGCTCAACCTGCTCAACGAGACGCGCGTCGCGGCGGGGCTCGTGCCCTTGATGCCGCACGACACCCTCCGGCGCGTGGCGCAGGCGTACGGCGAGGACCTGTTTGCGCGCGGCACGCTCACGCACATATCGCCGGACGGCCGGACGCCGCGAGACCGCATCGTGGAAGCGGGCGTGCGCGTGCGGACCGTCGGTGAAAATCTCGCCTACGCCGACGGCGTGATGGCCGCGCACGACGCCCTCATGGCGAGCGCGCCGCATCGGGCCAACATCTTGTATCCGGCCTACCGGTTCGTCGGGGTCGCGGTGGTCGACGGGGGTGCCGACGGCGTGATCGTCGTCGAGGACTTCACCGATGACAGCGTGTCCCATCCGCTGCAAAAGTGGTGGACGGATCGCGCCACGGTCGCGGTGACGCCGCCGTAGCCGCTACCGGGCGAGCGCGTCCCGGACGCGCCCCCGCCGCCCAACGCGCCGCTTAACGCGTTCCCACTGAACCTCGACGCGTTCCATGACCAGCGCGCCGTACCCCGGAGACGCCTCCCCGTCGGTCCACCGGAGCAGCGCCTGCCGCGCCAGCGCCTCGAGCGGCGACGGACGCCTCAACAGCGTCGCGTGGATCCGCCGCCGCACGAGGCGGTCCACCGCCGCGGCACGCCTCGGGCGAAGCGCGTCGATGACCCGCTGCGGGACTCGGACGCCGAGCAGGGCGCGGGCCGCCGCGAGGCTGAGCCTGAGCGGCGCGCGAAGGTGCCGGCCGCCGGCGGCGCAGGCGATGACGCGCTCCCAATCCACGGGCTTGCGGCGGACGGTCTCCGCGATGTCGCACAAGTGGCGAAGCACCGGCTTGCTCTCCCACGCCTCGCGGACCACTTCGACGCTCGACGCCACGAGCAGATCCTCGGGTGCCGGCACCAACGCGGCCGCGGCCCCCACGGCGGCACGCGAGGCGCGCGCAAAGACAGCGCCGTAGTCGAGCTCGATCGCGTGAAACGGCTCCGCGTACTGCCAGTGGACGTCCACCGGCAGCTTGCTCCATGACGGCGTGAAATAGCAATGCTCGTAGGCGTGCGTCCTGAGCGCCGGACCCACCGCCGCGTAGCCCGCGGCCCGCATCACGCCGGCGACTGCCTGGACGTCGGCGGGACGGACGAGCAGGTCGAGGTCCGCAAACGGGCGCAGCGCCGCGTCCTCGTACGTGAACCGGGCGAGCGCCGCGCCCTTCAGCAGGACCGCGTCGATGCCGGCGTCCGCCAGCGCCCCCAGGAGCGTCTCGAGTTCCGCGTACGCCGCGGCGGCGCGCTCGGCGCCCTCGCGGCGGAGCCGCTCGAATGTCGCCGCCACGGCTTCCGGCGCCGCGCGCGCCGGACCCGCGGCACGCAGCCGGTCGCCGACCAGAGGCGCCACACTCTCGCGGAGCGCCAGGCGCAGGACCGCGTCCCACTCTACCGCCGCCGGCGGGCCCGCCGGGTTTCCCGTTCGGAGGATCGCGAACAGATCGCGTTCGGCCCGCTGGAGCGCCGCGCGGGTAGTCACGCGCTGAAGGCGCCGGAGCGCCGGATTTCGTGGAGGGCGAACCGGCATGCGAGCACCGCAACCGGAAAGAGCCCCACGGCAAAGGCCAGCAGAGCGGCCAGGTCCCCCGCGAGCGCGGCCGGGCCGGCGCCCTGGATCGCGGCCATCCGGAGCGCGCGCAGGCCGTGCGTGAGCGGCAGATATTCGGCCGCGCGCCTGAGCGCCGGCGGCAGCACGGACGTCGGGTAGAACACGCCGGCCAGCAGCACCGAGACGCTGGCCAGGGTCCCGGTCAGCAGGTCGGGACGCCGAAAGAGCAACACGAACGCGGCGGCCAGCATGCCGAGCGGCACCTGGGCCGCGGCGGTCAGGGCCGCGGCGCACAGAACGCCGGCCGGGTTCGCGTGGGCAAGATGGGTCGGAAAGACCATGCTGGCCAGGGCGAAGTAGACGCAGGCCTGCCCGGCGGCGACGAGGATCGCCCACAGCGAGACGCCGAGCGCCAGCGCCGGAAACGAGGCCGGCAAGACCAGGAGCGTTTCGATGGTGCCTCCCAATTGTTCGTTGCGCACCGCGGCGGCGCATGCCCCCATCATCGCCGAGAAGAACGTGGCCGCCGCGACCCCGACCACGACGAACGTGAAGTAATCGCCGCCCGCGGCGCGGAGCGCCGGCACGGCGCCGAGGTGGACCATGCGGCCGAGATAATACAGCGTGGGGACCGCGAACCCGACCGCCACCACCTGCCAGGCGAGCGCGAGGCGCGAGCTGCTGGCGAGCAGGTAGTCACGCCTCAGGCACGCCAGGATGGTGGCCGTCACTGCGGTCTCCCGAGGAGCGTATGGTAGCGGCGGGTGAGGCCCCCCGGGCCGTCCATCGCCACGGTTTCCCGCACGATCCCGCCGGTAAGGATCGCGGCACGGTCGGCGAGCAGCTCCGCCTCCTCCAAGTTATGGGTTGCCATCACGACGGTCCGATGGTGTTCGCGGGCGAGCGCAGCCGCGAGCGTGCGGAACCCCGCCGCGGCGACGGGATCGAGACTGCGCGTCGGTTCGTCGAACAGGAGCACCGGCGGGTCGCCCAACAACGCCCTGGCGATCGCGAGCCGCTGCCGCAGGCCGGTCGAATACCGCCCGACGGGTTCCCGCGCCATCGGAAGCAGGTCCGCGCGCTCGAGCGCCTCCGTCGCCCGCCGTCGGCCCGCCGCGGCGTGCATTCCGAGCAGGCCGGCGAAAAACTCCAGATTTTCGAGCCCACTGAGCCGCCAGTAAAATCCCTGGTCGTCGCCGGCAGCGAGCCCGAGCAGCCGTTTCGCCCGGCCGCTCTCCCGTACGACATCGGCCCCGCCGATCCGCGCCGAACCCTCGGTAGGAAGCAGGAGCGTGGCGAGGATTCTTAGAAGGGTAGTCTTGCCTGCGCCGTTTGGGCCGACGAGCGCCAGCACTTCGCCGCGCCCGACCGTGAGGGTAACGTCCCTCAGCGCCCGAACCGACCGTGCTCCGGTTCGCGGTCGAGCGGCGAGCGCCCACGCCGGCCGGCGAAAGACTTTGCCGAGATTACAAATATCGATCATAATGGCCGCGCGGGGGGTCGCGATGCCGACCGCATGACCGGTCCGCCGGCAGTCAAATGATACCAGGCGGCGCCAGGACCGGCCGATTGATCTGGGGGATGATGGGAAGTGTCAAACAGATAAGCGATGCTTGGCCCTTTGAATGAGCAGGACACATGCCGGGTTTGTGTAAAATCCAGATTGCAAGGCGTGTTCGGACACCCTAGGTGGGGACCGTACGGCCCAAGTCGCCGTAGGGGGGATGGGGGAGACCGGGGATGCTGGGTTTTCGTGGGGGGGTAACGGTCCAACCAATCCCGTTCGACCTCGGGGTTGTGTCGTCGTTCTCTCCTTCGCCACCGGGTCCGCCGCCTACGCCACCCGGTCCGCCCACGCCACCGGGCCCGCCAAGCGGCGGTGGTGGCGGCGGCGGTGGAGGTGGCGGTGGCACGAGCTTCCCGATTGTCGCCGGGCTGTTGCCGTTGCTCCTGGGCGGGTTGCTCCCGCTGCTCGCCAGTGCGCCACAGACCACGGCTCCCGTGGCGGCCGTCGTTGCGCCGGTGCCCGCTGCCGGACAAGCGGCGCCGGTCGCCGATGCCGCATCCGCGACCACGCCCCCCGCGGCCACGAGTCCGGTCGTGCTCGCCCAGGGGCCGCGAAGCGTTGCGCCGCCCCGCAGGCCGGTTGCCGCCGTGGCGAGCCCCAGCCGTCCAGCGCCGCGGGTGCTCCCGTTTACCGGCGCGAACCTGTGGCTGCCGTTCATGGCCGGCGCGCTGCTGATCTGGGCGGGGATCTGCATGCGAGTGCTCCGGCGGGGTATCCTCGCTCCGGGTGTCGTCGCGCCCGATGATGACCCGCACGCGCCGACGTCGGGCTAAACTCCTCGGCGTTCTTTCCATAGCGTCCCTGGCGGCGGGCGTTGCCCTCGTGCTTCTGCCGGGCCTGTGGGTTGCCGGTACGGGTCTCGGCGTCGGCGGCGCGCAGATCGCCGCGCTCGCGGGCTGGGACCAGGATGGTGAAGCGGCTCACGCCTCCCCCGCCGACGCGCTCGTGATCGAGATTCCGAGACTCCACGTGCGGCGATACGTCCCGGATGGTGCGACGCCAGACCATCTTCGCAAATACGGCGTGGGACGGATCTCGTGGACCAGCTGGCCGGACCGGGGCGGATTAGTGGGGATCGCGGGACACCGTACGACGTACGGCGCGCCGTTCTTTTGGATCAACCGGCTCCAGCCGGGAGATTCCATTTTGCTCGACTACCATGGCAAGCGCTACGCGTACGACGTCGTCCGGCAGGTCACCGTCCTGCCGGAGCAGGCCGACGTGCTCGACGGTAGCCCGCTTCAGCACGAGGTCGCGCTCGTGTCGTGCACCCCCTGGTACAGCGCGGCGTTTCGCCTCGTCGTGTTTGCCGACCTGTCCCAGGTGACGGCCCTTGCGCCGGGCCGCACCGCGCCCTGAGGACGCCGGCACCCCACCCGTCACGCATCCGTGACAGAGAATAACCCGGTTCACGCGCCCGGCGCGGCGTTCCTCGCGGCGGCGCTCGACGACGAGATCGTGCTGCTCGATCTGGCGCGCGGACAGCTGATTCTGCTCGACCGCGCGGCGGCGCGGGTGTGGCGCGCCTGCGGCGCCGCTGCGACCGCGGGCGGACGCGCAGAACGCCGCGCCACGGGCATCCTGCGCCGCCTGGCGCGCGCCGGCGCTGTGGTGCGCCAAGGCGGCGACCGGTGGGTGCAGGCCCGCGTCCGGTGGATCTGACCCTCTTGCCGCCGCTCGATGCCGGCGGCCGCAAGGCCGCGAAGGTGCGGCTCGCGCTCGGAAACTGGACGCTGCATCTCGCCGGGCCCCCAGCGGCGCTGTCGGCGGTGTGCGCGGTGCTGTCCGAACTTCGTGTGGACGGCGAGGTGCCGCCGGCCGTGACCATCGCGCTGTCGCCCGATCTACGATCAGCGACCGGCGCGGTCGGAGCGCGCACGCTGTGGACGCTCGCGCTGCCGCCTTCCGGATGGCTCGGCGCCGTGGTGGGACACGCCGTCGCGACGCTGGCCAACGTGCTGACGCGGCTGCTGTTCATCCACGCCGGCGCGATCGCCGCGGAGGGGCAGGGGTGCGTGATCGTCGGGGAGAGCGGGGCGGGCAAGACGTCGCTGGCCGCGTCGCTGATTCGGGCCGGCGCGGCATCCATGGCGGACGACCTCGTCTTGCTCGATCCGGAGCACGGGACGATGCTCCCGGTGATCATCCCGCTTGGGGTCAAGGCATGGACTGCCAGGGCCGCGGGCACGCTGCCGGCCGGCCGGGAAGTCGCGTGCGAGGGAGGGACGCGCTACTGGCTCCCGGACGCGCGTGCCCACGCCCCCGCGCGGGCCGCGATGTTCGTGTTCGTGGGACGCGGCGGGCTGCCGCGGCTGCGGCCGCTCACGAGGGGCGCGGCGCTGCTCGCCCTGGGGCGGCACACATCCTCGCTCTCCCGCCGGCACCGCCTCGAGGACGCGTTTCGCGGGTTTGCTCGGATCCTCCCGGCGGCGCGGTGCCTGACGATCGGCGGGCGGCACCCGGCCGCCCTGGCGCCGTCGGTGCTGCGGTACCTGCGCGCCGGCGTCGCGGCGAGGTGACGAATCGAGGCGTTGCTAGGCCGGTTCCCAGCGCTGTCCTCCGGACGCCGTCCGCACGATCCGGCCCCAGGCCGGGAATTGGGCGTGGGTGAACACGAGCAACGCCGGGCGGCCGGCGACCTCGGCGATGATGCGGTCGCGCGATGCCTCGAGCGCCACGGCATCCCGATTCGGCGGAGCCCAGTCGAGGTGCTCGACCTCGCACGGATGGCGAAATAGGTCACCGAGATAGTAGAACTCGCGGCCGCCGGTCTGCACGTGCACGGCCAGGTGGCCCGGAGATTCGCCGGGTGTCGGCACCAGCCGCACGCCCGGGACGACCTCGCGCGCGCCCTCCACGGGATCGAGGAGACCGAGGTCGTCGATCAGCCCGAGGCGAGCCGCGTGGTCGGACTCCGCGTCCGCGCGCGCGGGGTGGCCCTCCCAGTCGGCCAGGCCGATGAGGTGGCGGGCCCGCGGGAATCTCGCGGCCAGCGAGCCGTTGCGTTCGAACGCGACCCCCGCGAAGTGGTCGGCGTGCGCGTGCGTAATCACGACATGCGAGACCGACTCCGGACGTTCTCCGATCCGCTCCAGTGCCGCCGCGAGGCCCGGCGACCGCGCGACCCCGGGCCACTTCTGCGCGAACGCGCGCTGCCACGCGGACGAGGGATCGTCGAGCCCGGGATCGATCATGATCGACGCGTCGCGGATGCGCACATGCACGGCGTTCAAGCCGAGGCGGACCGTCCCGTCCGCGGCGGCGTCCGGCATGGCCCGCCGGCGCTCCGCCTCCGTGATCGCAAACCGCGGGCGCCACTCCAGCGTCCCGTCCGAGATCACCGTGACGGTCGCGTCCCCGATGCGGCGGGTGGCGACGAACTCGGGCATGGTACGCCTCCGCGGCGCGGGTGCGCCGTTACGCCCCCGGCTGTTCGCTCGCGCCGGTGTCCGCGGCGATGCCCGCTCCCGGCCGGAGCAGTTGATACAGGACGATGGCGCCGAGTGCTCCCAGACCGAGGTTGTTGATCTCGAACGCGCCCGCCTTGATGTCCGCCCCGCTCGCCGCCAGGATCAACGGGATCGCCGCCGTCGCGAGGTTTGCCCGGTTGGAGAAATCCACGCGTCCATCGACCCAGATCTTGCCGCCGATCGCGGCGATCAGCCCGAAGAGGTACAGCTCGATGCCGCCGAGCACGCTCAGCGGAATGCTCCCGACCAGGCCGCCGAATTTCGGCACGAAGCCGAGGAGGATCGCGACGATCGCGGCGGTGACGTACACCGTGATCGCAAAGACCCGCGTGATGCCCATCACGCCGATGTTTTCCGCGTACGTCGTCTCCCCCGTGCCGCCGAACAGGGCGCTCAGCATCGTCCCGATCCCGTCCCCCATGAAGGTCCGCCCGAGGTAGCCGCTCAGATCCCGCTTCATCAGGCCGCTGATCGCGTACACGTGCCCCGTGTTCTCGGCGATCAGCAGGATCGGAACGAACCAGAACAGGCTCAACGCCCGCCAGGTGAGGTGGGGCGGAAAGCTCAGTTGCGGATGGCCGAGCCAGGCGGCCCCGCTGACGAGTCCCCAGTTGATGTGGCATCCCGCGGTCGCGGGCGCGCATGCCGGATCGATCAGGGCGGCGACGTACCCGACGACGATCCCGATGAGAATGGGCAGCAGCCGCAGGAATCCGCGCAGGTACACGCTCGCGAGCGCCGCGGCGAGCACGGTGATCGTGGCCGTGACGAGGTCCTTGGAGTAGCTGCTCCAGGCCACCGGCGCGAGGGCCAGCCCGATCACGGCAACGACCGCTCCCGTGACCACGGGCGGCATGAAAAATCGGACGACGCGCGTGCCGGCCCGGTGCACCACGAGCCCGGCGATGAAATAGAGCAGGCCCGCGATGAAGATGCCGCCGAACGCCAGCGGCTGATTGCGGCCGGCGCCGCCTTGGATCGCCAGGACCGAGCCGATGAACGAGAACGACGAGCCCAGGTAACTCGGCACGTTGCCCGCCGTCACGGCGAGGAAGATCAACGTCGCGATGCCGCTGAACAACAGCACCGTATTGACGTTGAATCCGAGGATCAGCGGTACGACGACGGTGGCGCCGAACATCGCCATCACATGCTGGATGCCCATCAGGACGGTCTGGCCCCAGGGCAGGCGATCCTCGGGGTAGTAGATGGGCTCTTCGCGGACGAGATCGCGGGCACCCACTGCTGTCGCCATTGTGCGTCCCCCCCTTGTTGCGCGCGCCCCTAGCGCGCGCCGCGAACGCATCCGCTGGTGAGTTCGTGGTCCCGGCCGCGGGACCTCCGACGGCTGCCCGGGCAGGCCTACGGACGCGCCGGGCAACGGCGGGCTGCGCCGCGCGGACGGCGATCGGCCGGCAGCAGGGGGAGTGCCGTGCGTGATGGAAGGTCCCGGTATGCCCACTTCCACATATCCCGCGGTCTTCGACGGCCACAACGATACGGTGCTAAGCCTCGAGCGCACGGGGCGCTCGTTCTTCGAGCGGTCCTCCGAGGGGCATATCGATCTGCCCCGTGCGCGCGCCGGCGGGCTCGGCGGCGGATTCTTCGCCGTGTACATCCGGGACCCCATCGCCGTCGATCCGCAGCGGCTGGATGCCGTGCTCAGTATCTACGGCGACGAGCGAACGTGGCCCGCACCGATGTCGCTCGAGTACGCCCAATCCAAGGCGCTCGATCTCGTAGGGCGGCTGCTGAGAGTCGTCGACGCCTCGGACGGGCAAGTCGCGGTCGTCCGGACGGCCGCCGAGCTGCAGCACTGCTTGGACCGCGGGATCTTCGCGATGCTGCTGCACTTCGAGGGCGCCGAACCGCTCGACCCCGACGGCCATGCGCTCGAAGCGTTTTATGCCGCGGGTCTCCGATCCGTGGGCCTCACACACAGCCGCCGCAACCGCTACTGTCAGGGCGTCCCATTCAAGTTTCCCAGCACGCCGGACCTCGGGCCGGGGCTGACCGACGAGGGTCGGGTGCTCGTCCGTCAGCTCAATGCCCGGCGGGTCATGATCGATCTCTCGCACCTGAACGAGCAGGGGTTCTGGGACGTCGCGAAGCTGAGCACGGCCCCGCTCGTCGCGACGCACTCCAATGCGCACGCCCTGTCGGCGACCCCTCGGAACCTGACAGACCGGCA
Source organism: Bacillota bacterium (assembly GCA_021324255.1). Classification (GTDB taxonomy): domain Bacteria; phylum Sysuimicrobiota; class Sysuimicrobiia; order Sysuimicrobiales; family Segetimicrobiaceae; genus JAJPIA01. Next base: position 25,174 of record JAJPJL010000078.1, on the reverse strand, counting down.
GCTCGATGCGATCCGGGACTCCGGGGGCGTGGCTGGGCTCAACTTTCACGTCGGGTTCCTGCGCCGCGACGGAGGGCGCGACGCCAATACCCCGCTGGCGACGATGGTGGATCACGTCGCGTACATGGTCGAGCGGATGGGCATCGATCACGTCGCGATGGGGTCCGACTTCGACGGCGCGACGATGCCGGCGGACCTCGGGGACGCGGCGGGGCTGCCGAAGCTCGTGCGCGCGCTCGAGGAGCGCGGGTTCACCGGGGAGGACCTGCGCAAGCTCCTCCACGGCAACTGGGTCCGCGTGCTCCGGGAGACCTGGGGCGCGTAGCGGCGCGCGGCGACCGCCTAGGCGCGCTTGAGCTTCTCCCGGTACTGCTGGCGGAACTTCGCCACTTTCGGCGCGATCACGGCGCGGCAATACGGCTGGTTGCCGTTGTGCGCGAAATACTCCTGGTGGTAGTCCTCGGCTTTGTAAAACGCGGTAAACGGCTTGACCTCGGTTACGACCGGCGCACGCCACAACTCGGCCTGCGTGAGCTCCTGGATGACCTGCTGCGCCGTTGCCTGCTGCTCCGGGGTGCGATAGAAGATCGCGGAGCGATACTGAGTCCCGACGTCCGGCCCCTGGCGGTTCGGCGTCGTGGGATCGTGGGTCGTAAAGAACACCTGCAGGATCTCCCTGAGCGAGATCACGGAAGGGTCGAACGTGACCTGCACGACCTCCGCGTGCCCGGTCGTGCCGGTGCAGACCTGCTCGTAGGTCGGGTTCGGGACGGTCCCGCCGGAGTACCCTGATTCCACCTTCTCCACGCCCCGCAGGTCCGAAAATACCGCCTCCGTGCACCAAAAGCAGCCCCCGCCGAGCGTGACGACCTCGCTGGCATGCCCGTGCTCCACGGCCTGTCCTCCAAAAGGTGTCTCGGCGTTTCACCACCGGGCGCTGCCGTCCCGGGAGACGCCGGGTCTATTCTATCGCACCGCCGCCGTGTTGTGACGCGCCGGGCGGCCCCGGTGCGTCGCGGGGTGACGGTGACGGCCCGGGCGGTGTTGCGGATTTGGACAAGGCACGCGTAGGCCTGACGGGTCTGTCCGACGCGGGCGTTCGACGCCGCGATATACATATGTGCGTAGCGTCGTTTTGCTTGCGGCGTGACCAAGCCGAAAGCGACAATGGACACCGGCGTCGGGCGTAGCGCGGAGGGCTGGCCCGTCGGGCGCGCCCCCTACCCGTCCGGGACGATCCCGTAGAGGGCGGCCGCGTTGTCGTGCAGCACGAGCCTGGCCGCATCCCGGCGCTCCGCCGCCGGGAGAAACCCGCGCGCGCCGATGCTCTCGGTGGCGGCATGGACCGCCTCGCGCGCGTGGCGCGCCCCCAGCCAAAACAGCTCCGGGATCGAGAACGCATCCGTCGCACCCAGGATCTTCGTCACCGGCGCCATCGCCAGCGCGTCGGCCAGCGCCTCCGCCGCGCCGTGCGCGAGAAACGGCACGGTCAGCGACAGGTCGAGATACACGTGAGGATATACCGCGGCCAGCCACGCGGCTTCATGCACGTACGGGTGGCAGTGCAGCAAGACGAACGAGACGCCGCGCAATGCCGGATCCTCGAGGATCGGCCGCAGCCAGACGGGGTTGGCGAGCCGGAGGTCCAAGTCATGGTCTCCGAAGCCGGTGTGAATCTGCACCGGCAGGCGCCGCCGCGCCGCCACCCAAAGCGCCCGGCCCACCAGCGCATCCAGGAGCGGCTTGGACTCCAGGCGGCGCCGCCCCCTGCGAAAGACGTCGCGTGTCTCGCGAAACGCGCGCTCGAGCGCGCCGCCGTCCCATCGCTCGAGCGCAAGCCCCGTGCGGTACGCGATGATGGATTTGAGCGCGCGCAGGCCGCCGTTGGCGGCGGTCTCGACTTCCGCGGTGAAGCGATCCTCCAGATCCCGCCAGGTCGACGCCTCGGGCAGCAGCCGCTCCGCCAGCGTCTCCAGCCGCAGCACGGGGAAGGCCGGACACGGGAGGAGCCTCCGCAGCGACTCCAGGTCGAAGTGCGCGTCCGCGCGCAGGCCGAGATCGACCAGGACCGCGGCGATCGCCGCGTCCGCGAACATCTCGCGCGTCAACCGGTCGAGCGGCCGCGCCCGGCGCGCCTCGAAGACCGCGTCCTCGTCCGGCGCGCACCCAAAGAAATCCGCGAGGTCTCGGATCGCCCGGCGGTAGAACAGGCTCCACGGCACGTGGCGGTCGATGATCTCGCCGGCCTCGCTCTCCGTGAAGCACGCGCGAAACTCGCGCAGCGTGGCCGGCTGGGCGCGCAACAGGGAATGCGCGTGCTGGTCCAGGAGCGGGATCTCCCCGAGCGGCGTGGACACGTCAGTACGCGAGCAGGTGGGCCCGGACCTGCGCATCGTACGGCAGGTCGCGCAGCGCGTCCGATTCCGCGCGGCGCACCGCAACAAACGATTGCGCGAGCGGCGCCCCCAGCACGTCGAGCAGCACGGCGTCGTCGCAGAGGGCGTCGACGGCCTCGTCCAGGCTTCGGGGCAGGGCGCGCACCCCGCGGGCCGCCCGCTCCGCGTCCGACAGAGCCGCGGGGTCTCCCTCCATCGGGGCGCCGCACGGCAGGTCGCGGCGGAGGCCGTCGAGGCCCGCCGCGATGACCCCGGCCAGCGCGAGATAGGGATTGGCGCTGCCGTCGACCGTCTTGAGCTCCAGGTTGAGCGACGAGGGGCCGCGGCGCGGCGTGATCACGCGCAGGGCGGCTTCCCGGTGATCGATCCCCCAGCAGGCATACGCCCCCGCCCACGCGCGCGGCTGGAGGCGCGCGTATGAGTTCACGGACGGCGTCGCGAGCGCGCACAAGCCCGGCAGGTGTGCGAGCACGCCGGCGATCCACGCCGACGCCGCGCGCGAGAGCCGCGCGGGATGCCCGTGGTCGTACAGGAGGTTTTGATCGCCGCGCCAGAGGCTGACATGCAGGTGGCACCCGCTCCCGGCGGCGCCGGCGATCGGCTTCGGCGCAAACGACGCGACGGCGGCGTGCCGGAGCGCGACGCCGCGCACCGCATCCCGCAGCAGCACGTGCCGGTCCGCCGCGGCGAGCGCAGGGGCGTGCCCGATCGACAGTTCGAACTGGCCGGGGCCCGATTCGGGGTGGACGAGGGCCACGTCGAGCCGCATGGCGTCCAAGGTCTCCACGAGGTCGCGCAGCAGGTCGTGCGCCAGATCGTGCGCGGCGGTCATCGCGAAATTGGTCTGGTCCAGGGGTTCGTACTCCGCGCCGGCGCGCCGGAACAAGTAGAATTCGGGTTCGTACGCCGCGCGGATCTCGAGGCCGTCCGCGGCGGCCGCCGCGACGGCGCGCCGCAGGCAGGCGCGCGGGCAGTGCTCCCACGGCGTCCCCGCCGCCGTCACGAAGTCGCCGAGCAGCGTAGCGCAGCCCGGGCTGTAGGGCAGCACCGTGAACGTCGCCGGATCGGGTACGAGCCACACCTCGCCGACCGGTGCTAAGCCGCTCGCCGGGAGGACCGTGTCCGCCATGATCGGGAGCGCCTGTTGGGCGACCGTGAAGCCGACGCCGTACCTGAGCACGTCGTCCAGCGCATGGAGGGGGACGGCTTTGGCCCGCACCAGGTTGGCGTTGTCGCAGTACGCGACGCGGACGAGCGCCACGCCGGCCGCGCGGGCTTGATCGACGACGGAGCCCATGGCCTGATACGACTTCGCGGCGCCGGATCCGATTCCCCGCGTCTCCGGGTCCGGGGCGGCCCGGGTGGCCTTCATGCGCGGCCGGTACGGGGGAATAACTTATGGTAGATTTGCACGCCAGCCGGGGGGTACGGTCATGGCGAGGCCGAACGCCAGGGTGGTTTGCGCCCTCGTTGTCGGGGTCATCGCGGCCGGCGCGGTCGTCGCCGGGGCGTGGCACCGATGGGGCCTCCGCATCGCGCAGGGGCCGTCTCCATCGGTGGAGGCCGTTCCCAGCGTGACGGCCGGTGCGGCACGGCGGCCGGCCCCGGCAGGTCTGGTGCCGGGTGGAATCGGCGTGGCGCACCCCGCGGGGGTGCGCGGGGCGGTCTCCATCCCGCCGCGTTCGGCTCGCGCGTCGCAGACGCCGGCTCATCCCCGAGCCGCGGCAACGGTCCCGCAAGGCTCTCCCGCTTCACAGGGCCGGGCGTCGAGTGCGCGGCCGCGGAGCACCGCTGTCTATCCCGCGGCGCCGGACCGTACCACGGCCGTCCCGCAGGCCGCGGCGCGGTCCGCGGCTGTCCACGTTCCGCAAGCGGCGCCCCGAGCGGTCACCGGCGCGGTGCGCATTCACATGACGTTCCGGCAGCAGTGGCGTCCATTTAGGTTCGAGGTCGGCCCGGCGCCAGCGCCGCCGCCAGTGACATTCGTGTGTCCCTCGTGTCCTCCGCCCGCGGCGACGACCCTGGACTATTCCAGCGCGAAGTCGGCCTATCCGTCGGGCAGCGCCACGATGACGAGCAGTTACTGAGCGCCGCGGGCCCGGTTATCAGAGCCCCAGCGGATAAGCCCCCGGCCTGCGGCCGCCGGGACGAAACGCATTCTGCCTCCCCACCGGGGAGCTGGCCTCACGGGCGTGAAATCCGCCGGCCTGAGCCGTGGGAAACGTCAAGGCTCCGGAAGCAGGTGACGACGTGATCGTCCACCAGGCCGACCGCCTGCATGAACGCGTAGCATATCGTCGGGCCGACAAACGTGAAGCCCCGTCGCTTCAGGTCCTTGCTGAGCGCGCGGGACTCCGGCGTCTCCGAGGGGATGTCCTTGAGTGAACGACGGGGCTTTCGAATCGGTGCCCCGTCGACGAACTGCCACAGGTAGGCGTCGAAGCTCCCGAAGGCGTCCTGGACGGCGAGGACGGCCCGCGCGTTCGTAATCGCGGACGCGATCTTGAGGGAGTTGCGGATCAACCCGCGGTCGCTCATGAGCGCCCGGCGCCGGCGCGCGTCGAACCGCGCGACGGCCGCCGGATCGAACCCCTCGAACGCGGCGCGGTAGTGCGGGCGTCGCCGCAGGATGGTGAGCCAGCTCAAGCCGGCCTGCCCCCCCTCCAGCACCAGGAACTCGAACAGCGTGCGATCGTCGTGAACCGGGGTGCCCCATTCGCTGTCGTGGTACGCCGTGAGCAGCGGATCAGTCAGGGCCCAGCCACAACGCGTCGGCATCGATATCGTCCCTCTTCGGCTCGGGGCGGCGCGCGATCCCGGCCAGGTGGAGCGCCTCGCGCGAGGCCGACACCGCCCCGGCGGCGGTGGCCGTCAGCGCAGTCGCGGCGCGCCGTATCTTCTGCCGGATCCCATTCCAGCCCTCCCGGCCGGCCCGCGCGGCCGCTTCCCCGCGGTCCGCGAGATGTTCCGCGGCCGCGGCAATGGTGCCGAGGCTGTCGGCGATGCGGTCGAGCCTCGTGGCAAATACCCGTAGCTTCGCGGTGAGCCCGGGCAGGGATGTCGCGATGCGCCCGTACATGGCGGCGGCGCGGGTCGCGGTCCGCCGCATCTGCGCCAGCGCCCTCCACGCCGCGGCGAACGTGACCAGGATCCCAACGGCGATGATGGCGGCGGCAATCTCGGGTATGGCGCGCACGGCACTTCTCCCGTGTGTAGTTTGAGCAGGCGCCGCAGCCCCGTTCGCGTCGGACAGCCGGCGCGTCCCGGTACTGATTCTTCCCCGCGGCGCGGCGCCGATACCCGGGCGCCGCGGACCGCCGTGTTGCGGCCCGGGCTCGCGGCGCGTCGATTCCCGCCGGAGGCTTACGGGCGTCGCCTCGAAACAGGCCGTGTCGCTCGCCGCACGGAAGCCCGCGCCGACCTCGCGGTCCTCCGGAATTCGATCACAAGAAACGGATAGCACGACGGCGTGCGCGGCCGTAGCATGGGGTCGGAGGTGGAGGGAGATGGCGATGACACTCGCGGCAACGGTGGATTCGAGGTGGCAGGCCGTACTGTCACGGGACCCGCGCGCCGACGGCGCCTTTGTGTTTGCGGTGCGGTCCACGGGAATCTACTGCCGGCCGACGTGCCCCGCGCGGCGCCCGGGCCGCGACCGGGTGGCATTTTTTGGCAGCCCCGCGGAAGCCGAGCGGGCGGGGTATCGTGCGTGCCGGCGATGCCGGCCGCAGGATGCCGAGCCGGCGTCGGCTCAGATACGGATGGTCAAGGACGCCTGCCGGTACATCGAGGCGCGCGCCGGCGACGGCGGCGCCCGCCTCGCGGCGCTGGCGGGCCATCTCGGGCGCAGCCCGCACGCCGTGCGGCGTGTGTTCTCGCGCCTTGTCGGGATTACCCCGCGCGAGTACGCGGACGCGTGCCGCCTCGATCTGGTGCGTGCGCGCCTGCGGGCGCAGGAGGCGATCGCGGCCGCGCTGTACGCGTCGGGCTTTGGATCCAGCAGCCGGCTCTACGAGCGCGCGGGACGAGATCTCGGGATGACACCGGGAGCGTATCGCCGCGGCGGGCGCGGGATGCAGATCCGGTACACGGTCGTCGCGGCGCCGCTCGGCCGCCTGCTGGTCGGCGCCACCTCACGGGGCGTCTGCGCGGTGTGTCTCGGCGCGGACGATCGGACGCTCGAGGCGGCGCTGGCCGCCGAGTACCCGGCGGCGGAGCGCCGGCGGGACGACGCCGGCCTGCGCCAGCGGGTCGCGGCGATCGTCGAGCATCTCGCCGGCAGGCGCCCGCACCTGGCCTTGCCGCTCGACATCCAGGCGACGGCGTTTCAGCGGCGCGTGTGGACCGAACTGCAAAAGATTCCCTACGGGGAGACGCGGTCCTACGCGGAGGTTGCCCGCGCGCTGGGCCGGCCCTCCGCTGCCCGCGCGGTCGCCCGCGCGTGCGCATCCAATCCGGTAGCGCTGATTGTGCCCTGTCACCGTGTCGTGCAGTCGAGCGGCGAGCCGGGAGGGTACCGGTGGGGTGCCGAACGTAAGCGCGCGCTGCTGCGGCAGGAGCGCGAGGCTTCGGGGCGCGCCCCCGCCGCGCGCGCGGCGGGGGCGCGCTGACCGCGGCGATTCGGTTCTACACAAGGATTCCGCGCCGGTCGAGAGGAATGGCTTGGCGCACGTCGCTATGGCGAGGGGGCGCGCGCAGTGCGGGCGGCGGTCTTCTATGAGGTCGGGAAGCCGCTGGCGGTGGAAGACGTAGAGCTGGCTCCACCGCGCGGCGGCGAGGTGCTCGTGCGGATCGCCGCGACCGGCGTGTGCCACAGCGATCTGCATTACATCAAGGGCGACCTCACGATGCCCCTGCCCGTGGTGCTCGGACACGAGGCGGCGGGGGTGGTCGAGACGGTGGGGCCCGGCGTCGACTCGGTGCGGCCGGGCGATCACGTCGTGCTCCTGTTTGCGCCCGCGTGCGGGCACTGCCGCTACTGCGACGGCGGGCGTCCCCATCTCTGCGAGATGCGGTACCGGGTGCGCGGCAAGATGCCGGACGGCACCTCGCGCCTCAGGCTCGGCGACCAGGAGTTGCACCACTTTACCTGCGTCTCGTCGTGGGCCGAGCAGGCCGTCGTGCCGGAGTCCGGCGTGCTGCCGATTCCGAAGGACGTGCCGCTCACGATCGCGGCGCTGCTGGGGTGCGCCGTGACGACCGGCGTGGGCGCCGTCGTCAACACGGCGCGCGTGCGCCCGGGGACCAGCGTGGCGGTGTTTGGGCTGGGCGGCGTGGGCTTGAACGTCGTGCAGGGCGCCAGGATTGCGGGCGCGGTGACGATCGTCGGGATCGATCTGCTCGACCACCGGCTGGAGGCGGCGCGACGTTTCGGCGCGACCCATGCCATCAACGCCCGTGCGGGCGATCCCGTGCAGGCGGTGCTGGATGTGACGAACGGCGGCGCGGACTACGCCTTCGAGGTGATCGGCCGCGCGGCCACCGTGCGGCAGGCGGTCGACAGTGTCGCGCGTGGCGGCGTCGCGGTCGCCGTCGGGCTCCCGCCGGCGCGCGAGGAGATGGTCTTGCCGGGCCCGTCGTTTGTCCTCAACGAAAAGACGCTGCGGGCGTGCTTTTACGGGTCCGCCCGCCTGCGGGACGACATCCCGAGGCTGCTGTCCCTCTACGGCGCCGGCCGGCTGATGCTCGACGAGCTGGTGACCGCGTCGTACGCGCTGGAACGGGTGAACGAGGCGGTCGAGGCGCTCGATCGGGGCGACGGGCTCCGCAGTATTCTCCAGATGTCCGCGGCATGATGCGCCTCGCGCCTCTCTGGCTCGCGCTCGTCCTCGCGCTTGGCCCCGGTCAACCCGCGCGCGCGGCCGCGGGCCGGCATCCGCTGCGGCCGCCCAGCGCCGTGAGCGAATCCCGCGCCGTGCCGGCGCCGGCCTCCGTCCTCATGGAGGTCTCGACGGGGCAGGTGCTCGCCTCGAGCGGCGCGCATCGCCGCCTGCCGCCCGCAAGCCTCGACAAGCTCATGACGCTGTACCTGACGCTCGGGGCGATTCGCGATCACCGGACGACGCTCGACACCGTGGTCACCATTAGCGCCGAGGCCTGGCGCATCGGCCGGACCGCGGAGAGCAGCCGGATGTTTCTCAACGTCGGCGACCGCGTGACCGTCCGGGAGCTGCTGAGCGGGCTCATGGTGGCCTCCGGCAACGATGCGGCCGAAGCGCTCGCGGAGGTCGTGGGCGGGTCCGCGGACGAGTTTGTCGCCATGATGAACGCGGAGGCCGGGCGGCTCGGCCTGCACGACACGCATTACGTCACCCCGCACGGGCTGCCGGCGCCCGACGAGTACACGAGCGCGTGGGACGTGGCGCTGTTGAGCCGGCGCATCCTCCTCGACTTTCCGGAGGTCGTCTCGATCACCGCGGCGCGCTACGAAACTTACGGCGGGATCAGGCAGGCCAACTGGAATAACCTCGTGTTCAGGGATCCGCGCGTCGACGGGCTCAAGACCGGGCACACCAACGCCGCCGGCTACTGCATCGCGGCCACGGCGCAGCAAGACGGGATGCGCCTGCTGGCGGTCGTGATGGACGCGCCGACGCTTCAGCGCCGTACGGCGGTCGCGGAAGGGTTGTTTGCGGAGGGGTTTAACCGGTATGCGCTCGTCGCCGTGCCGTGGGAGCGGGTCGTGTCCTCGTCGTTCCGGATCTACGGCGGCACGGCCGCGGACGTTTCGCTCACGACGCCGCATCCCGTGACCGTGCTCGTGACGCGGGGCGGCCGCCCGTCGTTTTCGATCTCCGAGAGGATCACCGCACGCCCCTTTGCGCCGCTGGCGCGAGCGCAGCAGGTGGGGATGCTCACCGTCGCGCTCGACGGCCGGACGCTCGTCACCGCGCCGTTGATCGCCGCGCAGGCCGTCGCCCGCGCGGGCGTGCTGGGACGGCTGTGGGGATACGTGCGGTACGAGTTCGGCGCCATCCTTCATCGGCACCCCGCGTACTCGCAAGGCACCTATACGCCGTCCGCCTAATTCGCGCGGACGCGCCGCGCGTCGCATGACGTCGCTGGACGCATCCCGTCGCGCACATTTTCTGCCGTTTCGTCGCAAACGGCGAAATCTCCGCAGGAGTGAACCGGCGCGGTCCCGAAACTCGGCGAGGTGTTCAACGATGATGCGTTCGATGACGTCGGCCCTGCGCGGGGAGTGTAGGAATAGCTGGAGGTGTGGCGTGGAAAATGAGGCACGGTCGGAGGGCAGCGCCGGGGCCGCGCAGGAGCGCCGTGCTTGGGCAGAGCCGCTCCTCGCCGGGGTCGTGGTTTCGCTGATCGCCGAAGCCAAGGAGGCCGGGTGGAGCGGGCGGCTCGAGTATGTCGTCGAGATGTGCGTACAGGAGATGACATCCACACTGGGCATGTCGCATAACGAGATCGTGGACGTGTTGATGCGCTGGGCAGGGGAGCTCGGGGAGGAGCTGAGCCGGGACGACGTCCAAAAGGCGATCGAAGCGTAACCCCGCCGCATCGCCCCGGCGCGTCGTTGCCGGTGACCCTGCGCCGCTCGACTCTAGGTTTGGCCGCCGGTCGGAAGAGGGTAAAAGGTCGGCGCGATAGGCGAGCATAGGAGGTGGGGGAGCATGTTCCTAGCGGGGCTCCTGGTCCTGCTCGGGATCGCGCTCTGGGCGACCGGGCACCTGATTCTACGGTAGCGGACGTCTCCGGCGGCGCCGCCGCGGTGCGGGACGCGCGACGCGAGGCGGTCTAGGACGTCTTGGGACGTAATGCGGAGCGGGCGGTGATGCCAAACGCCCGCTCCGCGGTTTTCCAGTAGATCTGCTCGAGCACATCCTCCGGCAGGTCGAGCCCCCGCAGCATCGGGATACCATCCGCGTCGGGATCCGGGATCGGCGACGGGCACACCAGGTCTGTTTCCCAAAACATCTGATGCACCCAGTAGCGGACGGTGTACCGCACGGGATCGGACTCCCTGAGCACGACCTGGTCGGTGCCGAAGCAAATCCGTTCGGCCCACCGCCGGAAGAACGCCCGCGCGGCCTCCCGCTGCCTGCCGAGTTCCCGCACGATCCACTTGGTCGCGCTGGTGTCGAGATACAGATTGGGGTAGCGTTCGAGGAGGTCGTCAAGGTGATCGAGGTGTTCGGGATCTCCGCCCATGTGCGCGGCCAAAAACGGCGTCCGGGGGAACTGCCGGAGGCGCGTCTCCAGCATCGGGTACTGGTCCGGCTTCGTGCCGTACTTCGCCGGGTCGTACTTGCGCTCGAACCACCGGTCCGGATCGCTCACGTGCACCAAGACGCCCAACGCGTGGTCCGCGATGGCCTGAAAGACCGGATCGAGCCGGCGATCGTCGAGCAGGAGCGGCAGGCGATCCCGGACCCGCGGAGCGAACCAGAATTTGATGAGCGGCGCGCCGGCCGCGTGCGCCCGGGGAATCAGCCGCAGCATCCGCTGCTCAAAGGGGACCGGGGACTCCCATAGCTCGCGGGCGGCGATGACGATCTCGTCCGGATAGCGCGCGCGAAGCTCCAGTCCCTCCTCGAGCGGCGTGATGGCGACGATCGGCCCGACGCCGTAGATGCGCGCCGCCTCGACGAGCTCGTGATTGGTCGCCGGCTCGGTCATGTGCGTGTGCACGTCGACGATGGGGCCGCGTACCTTGTGCGGCGGCGGCGTACGGAAGCCGGCGGCGTTGGCTTCATCAAGCGGTTGTCCGTGCATCCGATGCTCCCCAAGGCGTCATGGATTTGGTGCTGCGCACCGTACACACCCACCGAGCCATAACGTCGCGCGACGCGGCGGGCTTCCAGGAGGACTTTCGTTTTGGCGAACGGAAAGCCTCGCGCATGAGCACGACGCAGGACGCGCACGGCGCGCGCGTGATCGTGGACACCAACCCGGCCGACACCAGCGACGTGCTGGCCGAGCTCGCCCCGCAGACCGGCGCGGACGTGGAGCGCGCGGTCGAGCGTGCCAGGCGAGCCTATCCCGGCTGGCGCGCGACGCCGGCTCCGGAGCGCGGACGTGTGCTTGCGCGCGCCGCGACGCTTGCGCGTGAGCGGCTGGACGAGCTGGCGCGCCTTCTCACCCGCGAGGAAGGCAAGATTTTGAGCGAGGCCCGGGGCGAAGTGCTCAAAGGCATCAACCTGCTCGAATGGTACTCGGGTGAGGGATTTCGGCTCGGCGGCCGGACGCGTCCGTCCGAGATGCCGACGACGTTGTTGTGGACGATGCGCCAACCGCTCGGGGTCGTCGCGGTCATCACGCCGTGGAACTTCCCTTGGGCCGAGCCGGCGTGGAAGGTCGCCCCGGCGCTCGTGGCCGGCAACGCCGTGCTGCTCAAGCCCGCGTCGCTGACCCCGCTCGTGGCGCAGCGCTTCGTGGAGATCCTCGCGGAAGCGGGGCTCCCGGACGGCGTCCTGACCGTACTCCTCGGCGCCGGCGGCGACGTGGGCACGGCGCTCGTGGACCATCCCGAGGTCCGGGCGGTGTCGTTCACGGGGTCCTGCGAGGTCGGAGGCGGCGTCTATGCGCGCGCGGCCGGCCGGCTTGCCAAGGTGACATGCGAGATGGGCGGCAAGAACGCCGTCGTCGTCATGCCCGATGCGGATCTTGATCTCGCCGCGGCCGGGATCGTACAAGGAGCATTTGGAAGCACCGGCCAGCGGTGCACGGCGACCAGCCTCGGCGTGCTGCACCGCGACGTGGCGGCCCGGGTACGCGATCTCGTCGTCGACCGGGCGCGGGCGCTTCGGGTCGGCAACGGGCTCCAGGACGGCGTCACGATGGGGCCGCTCGTGGACGGCGGGCAACTGTGTACCGTGCTCGATTACATCGAGCGCGGCCGGCAGGAGGGGGCGCGCCTGCTGACCGGCGGCCGGCGGCTGGACGGCGGACCGCATGCGCGGGGATTTTTCGTGGAGCCGACGGTGTTCGGTGACGTCCGGCGGTCCCACCGGATCGCACAGGAGGAGATCTTCGGCCCCGTGCTCTCCCTGATCGAGGTCCACTCGCTCGAGGAAGCCCTCGGGGTCGTGAACGGCCTGCGCTACGGCCTGACGTCGTCGATCTATGCGGGCGATGCCAACACGATCATGCGGTTCGTGGACGACGTCGAGACCGGGATGGTGCACGTCAACTCGCCGACGGTCGGCGGCGAGGCCCAGATCCCGTTTGGCGGCGTGAAATGGAGCGGGGTCGGGGGACGGGAGATGGCCGAGGAGGGCCTCGAGTTCTTCACCGAGCTCAAGAGCGTGTTCTTCGACTACACAGGGCGCGCGCGCGCAACCAATATCTACTGACGCCCCGGTGCGGCGGGCGATGGCAACGGCCGGCGAGGGAGGGGTGGAGCGCGCGGTCGACGCGGCGCTGGCCGCGGTCGACGACCGCTATCTCGTGGACCTGGCGCGGCGTCTCGTCGCGGTGCCAAGCGTGTTTCGCCCGGACGAGCCCGGGGCCGGCGAGGCGGCGGCCGCCGCCCTCGTCGAGCGCGAGCTCCGCGCGCTCGATCTCCAGGTGACCGTCGAGCACGCGGCGCCCGGCCGCCCCAACGTCATCGCGGACTGGCCGGGGTCCGCGGCCGCTCCCGTGCTCATCGTCGAAGGGCACACCGACGTCGTCACCGAGGGCGACCCGGCGCTGTGGTCCGTGCCGCCATTCGCCGGCATCGTCCGCGACGGCCGTCTCTACGGGCGCGGGGCCGCGGACATGAAGGGCGGCATCGCGGCGGCGATCACGGCGGTACGGGCGCTCCGGGAAACCGGGGTGCGGCTCGGCGGCGTGGTGCGGCTGGCGTTGGTCGCCGACGAAGAAGGCATGATGCTCGGCATCAAGACGTTCGTCCGGAACGGCTGGGCGGACGGCGCGCTCGGCGCCATCGTCTGCGAGCCCGAGGCCAACCGGCCGTGCCTCGTGCAAAAAGGCGCCCTTCGCGCGGCGGTCCGGTTTCGGGGCCGCATGGCGCACGGGGCAATGCCGCGTAGCGGGATCAACCCGATCCCGGCGGCGGCCGCCCTGATCCAGGAAGCCGCGGAACTCCAACGGGCGTACCTGGCGCGGCACGGAGCGCATCCGCTCCTCGGCGAACCCAGCGTGACCCCGACCGTGTGCCGCGCGGGCGACCTTGCGCACCTCAACGTCGTGCCCGCGGACGCGCTCGTGGCGCTCGACATCCGGACGATCCCCGGACAGGCGCACGAGGCGATCCGCGGCGATTTGGGCGATGCCGCCGACCGCGCCGCGGCCGGCGTGCCGGGCTGCCGCGCCGCCGTGGACATCATCGAGGAGCGGCCCTGGACCGAGACGTCGCCGGACGCGGCCGTGGCCCGCGCGGTCGAGCGGGCGTGCGAACGGGTGCAGGGCCGCAGTCCGGATCCGGCGGGCGTGCCGGGAGCCACGGACGGCACGTTTCTCCACGCGTGGGCCGGCGTCCCGATCGTGACGATCGGACCCGGCGACGTGACGATCCCGCATCAGGTGGATGAGTTCGTCGGGCTGGACGCGCTCGGCGAGGCCGCGCGCATCTACGCGGCCGCCGCGTGCTATTGCCTCGGCGTGCGGCCGTGACGGGCGAGCCGCTGATCGTCTGCGACGGCGTGGAGTACGGCTACGGCGGAGCCGGGGACCTCGCCCTGGGCGGCGTCTCGCTGCGGGTCTCGGCCGGCGAGCACGTTGCGATCATCGGTCCGAACGGTTCCGGCAAATCCACCCTCGCCCGCCACCTCAACGGCCTCCTTCGCCCGAGCGCCGGCGCCGTGCGGGTCCGGGGCATGGACACGCGCGATCCGGCGCACACGCGGTCCATCCGCCAGACGGTGGGCATGGTCTTTCAGCATCCCGACAGCCAGATGGTGGCGACCGTGGTCGAGGAGGACGTCGCCTTCGGTCCCGAAAACCTCGGCGTGCCGCGCCCGGAGCTCCACGCGCGGGTCCGCGAGGCGCTGGAGTTCGTGGAGATGTGGGACTATCGCGACCGCCCCCCGCACCTGCTCTCCGCGGGCCAAAAGCAGCGCGTGGCCATCGCGGCGGTGCTGGCCATGCGGCCGGCGTGCATCGTCCTGGACGAAGCCACCTCGCTGCTCGACCCCCGCGGCCGCGCGGATCTGGGACGTCTGGTTGCCGGCCTGCGACGCCAGGGGACGGCCGTCGTGTCGATCACGCACCTCATGGACGAAGCCGCCGCGGCCGACCGCATCGTCGTGCTCGCGCGCGGGACGGTCGTCGCGTCGGGGCCACCGCGCGCCGTGTTCGCCGACGCCGGCCGCCTCGCGACGCTCGGCCTGGACCTGCCGCCGGCGACCGCGCTCGCGTTTCGGATACGCCGCGAGATTCCCGACTTTCCGGTGGATCTCATGAGCGTCGACGAGATCGTCGATGCCGTGGCCGGCCGCGCCGCCTCATGACGGCGTCCCGCGCGGCGGCGTCCGCCGCCGGTGCGCGCGCCGAGATCGGCCGGGCGGACGGGGCGCTCATCCACGTCGAGGACTTGTGGCATACGTACATGGCCGGCACCCCGTTTGCGGAGGCCGCGCTGCGGGGCGTGACGATGCACGTGTACCCGGGCGAGGTTGTGGGTGTGATCGGGCACACCGGGTCCGGGAAGTCCACCCTGATTCAATACCTCAATGGGCTGCTCCGTCCGGCTCGGGGCCGCGTGGTGGTGGCCGGCCACGAGGTGGGGCGTTCGAACGCCGGCATCGAGGCGGTCCGGCGGCTCGTCGGGGTCGCGTTTCAGGACCCCGAGGACCAGGTGTTCGAGCCGCTCGTCGGCGACGACGTCGCGTACGGCCCTCGGCAGCTCGGTCTCGCGGCGGAGGAACTCCGGGCGCGGGTCCGGTGGGCGATGGAGGCCGTCGGGTTGCCGTTCGACGCGTTCAAGGACCGGTACACGTACACGTTGAGCGGCGGCGAGCTGCGCAAAACGGCGCTCGCGGGGGTGCTGGCCATGCGGCCGCAGGTGCTCGTGCTGGACGAACCCACCTCCGGCCTCGATCCCGCGACGCGGTTGGATGTCCGGGAGCGGCTCCTGGCCCTGCGCCGCCGGGACGGGCTGACGCTGGTGCTCGTGTCGCACGACATGGACGAGATCGCCGGCCTCGCCGATCGCGTCTACGTGCTGCACGCCGGCGCGGTCGTGGCATCCGGCCCGCCGCGCGAGGTGTTCGCGCGCCCCGACGCGCTCGCTCCCTACGGCCTGCTCCCGCCGTTTCCGACCCAGGTGTGCGTGCGGCTCAGGGCCCGCGGCATTCCCGTGCGCGGCGACGCGCTGACGATCGAGGAAGCCGGAGCGGCGATCGCGGCGGCGCTTCGGGAAGCCCGGTGAACGAGTTCGAGCTGCTGCGCAACATCACGATCGGTCAGTATCTGCCGGTTGACTCCTATCTGCACCGGCTCGATCCCCGGGCGAAGATCCTTGCCGCGATCTTGGTGATCGCGGCGGTCACGTTCACGCCGAGCCTCGCCGGGAACGCGTGTCTGCTCGCGGGGGGCCTGGCCCTGGTGTGGCTCGGCCGCATCCCCCTGGCGTACGCGCTGCGGGGCCTCCTGCCGGCGGTGCCGATCCTCGTCTTCCTTGCCGTCATGCAGCTCGTGTTCTTCGGCCGCAATTACGACCCAACCAGTCCCGTCGTGTTTCAATGGCGCTGGATCGTCGTCACGGGCGCGGTGCTCAAGCTGGTGGTCGTCTCGGCCGCGCGGTTCCTCGAGCTGCTGCTCGTAACGAGCGTGTTCACCCTGTCCACGAAGACGACCGATTTGACGCTGGGGATCGAGAGCCTGCTGCGCCCGTTCCAGCGGCTGCGTGTCCCCGCGCACGAGCTCGCCCTCGTCGTGACGATCGCCGTGCGATTCGTGCCGACCCTCGCGCTCGAGGCGGAGCGGCTGATGAAAGCCCAGGCCTCCCGGGGCGCCCGCCTCGGCGGCAGCCGGTGGCGCTTCATCAGCCGCGTGCGCCGGTCGCTGCCCATTCTCGTGCCGCTCGTGACCTACGCGCTCCGGCGCGGCGAAGAGCTCATCGTGGCGATGGAGGCGCGGGCGTACACCGGCGGGGCCGGGCGGACGGCCTACACCGTTCTCGCGAGCAGGCCGGGCGACTGGCTCGCCGTCGGCGCCGCGGCCGTGTTTCTCGCGGCGATGCTGCTGGCCCCGTTTCCCGCGTGACCGGGAGCAGGGGGGGCGCCCCTGCCCAGGGAATCCCCGCGGTGCAGTCTGCGTCGGGATCGCACTGGCCGGGCGAGAGGGGGGATATCGATGCAGGATGCGGGACGCGGCGGGCTCTCCACCCGAGGGATCGTGATCTCGGCCGTGCTCGCGGCGGTCGCGATCTTTCTCGGCGCGACGCGGCTCGGATTTATCCCGACCCCGACGGGCATCGCGGCGACGATCATGCACGTGCCGGCGATCATCGGCGGCGTCCTGGAGGGCCCGGTCGTCGGCGCGATCATCGGCACGATCTTCGGACTCTACAGTTTCTTCTACGCGACCGTGCCGATGTTCAAAGACCCCATCGTCGCGATCGCGCCGCGCATCTTCATCGGCGTCTTCGCCGCGTGGACGTACTGGTCGGTGCGGCGTGCGAGCGAGTTTTGGGCCATTGTGCTGGCCGCGATCGTCGGCACCGCGACGAACACGGTGCTGGTCCTGGGCTTCGGGACGGCGCGGCACTATCTTCCGGTCAAGGCGGCGTGGGTGGTCGGGATCACCCACGGGATCCCCGAGATCGTCGTCGCGGTGATCCTCTCGCTCGCGGTGTTGCTCCCGTGGAAGCGGGTGCACCGGGGTCAGGCCCGCGCCCGCGTCTGAGCCTCAGACGGATCCGGCCGGCTCGCGCCCTTGCCGGAGTCCGGCAATGACGTACTAACGGGCGCGCGCGTTCTCCGCGTGGTAGCCCGCTACGCGGCGAAGTACCAGGTGGACGGGCCACATCACGGGGACGCCCAGGACGATCAGCAATAGCTCGCTGCCCAGGATCGGCAGCGCGACCGGCTCGAACGGCGCGTGCAGGACCGACGACAACATCGTCGAGACGGCGGCGGCCGTCACGATCGCGTAGACGGCCGCGCCGAGATAGGCGTTCACCCGGCCGACCCGCCAGCAGAGCCACGCGCCCACCAGGTTGGCGCACGGCATCCACACGAGCTCCCAGTACCACGGCCACGGACTGCCGAGGTTCCCCAGCAGATTGCCGAGGACAAATGCCGGGATGAGATCCGGTTCCCACATCACGAGCGGCTTGAGCGTCTCCGCGAACCGCAGCTGCAGCGGGCCGTAGGAGGCGGGGGCGAGCGCCAGCGTAATCGACGCGTAGGCGGCCGCGACGACGCCGAGGTAGGCTATTTTGACGGCCGGTCGCCTCACGGAGCCGCGCCCGGCCACCGGATCTTGACGACCGTGTGGACTCCTCCGCGGACGCGGTAGTCGAGTTCCAGTTCCATCCACGCGGGGGCGCACGCGGCGACGAGATCGCCGAGGATGCGGTTCGCCGCATGCTCCTGGTAGATGCCGACGTTCCGGTAGGCCAGCAGGTAGTATTTGAACGAACGGAGCTCCAGGACGCGATCGATCGGGAGGTAGCGGATTCGGATCGTCCCGAAGTCGGGCAATCCGGACCACGGGCATACGGCGGTGAACTCGTCCGTCGCGATTTCGACTGTGGCCGGGGAACCGGGATACTCGTACGGGAACGCTTCCAGGATGTCGGGCCGCACCGACGACGGGGACCGGATCTCGAGGCCGGGCCGGCCCGTGCCGGGCTCCGCCGCGGGGCCGCGGGCTATGGCGATGCGGGGATCCTCGGACACGCTCCAGCTCCTCTAACCGACAAATTGAACCGGCCGGCGTTGTATGGTAAGATATTACCAGAAAGCATGTTTCATCGCGTCCTTTGACGGCGGGAGGGCGACGCGCTCTCCCGTTCTGCGTGCCCGTCCCGCTCGTTGCATGGCCGCGGGCGCACGACGCAAAACCCACGAGGGGCGTGTGATCACATGGCGGTGGAGTCTCGCACGGCCGGGTTTTCCGGCCTGGTAGATGCGCGGATTCAGCGGGCAATCCAGGAGATCGGATGGGCGACGCCGACCCCGATCGAGGCGCAGGTGATTCCGAGCCTCACGATCGGGAGGGACCTCGTCGGCCAAGCCGACCCCGGATCGCGTACGACGGCGGCGTTTGGAATCCCGATGCTGCAGCGCCTCGACCCGCGCAGCAAGGCGGTCCAGGGCCTGGTGCTTGCCCCGACGCGGGAGCAGGCCCGGCGTGTAACGAGCGACCTGGCGAAGCTGGGGGCGCACACCCGGCTGCGGATCGTGGCCATCTACGGCGGCGAGCCCATGGCGCGCCAGACGCAGCGCCTGCGCGAAAAGCCCCACATCGTCGTCGGGACGCCGGCGCGCGTGCTGGAGCACCTGGGCAAGGGGACGCTGACACTTCGCAGCGTGCACATGCTCGTGCTCGACGACGCGGACCGGATGCTTAAGATGGGGCTGCGATCCGAGGTCGAGCAGATCCTGGTCCGGACGCCCTCCACGCGGCAGACGGCCCTGTTTTCGGCCACGCTCCCGGACCCGATCCGCGCCATGGTTGGGCGGTATCTGCGCAATCCAATCTGGGTAACGCCCGGGTCCGGAAACGGCGCGCTCTTTCACGACGCACCACGGCGGAACCCGCGCACGGCCGTGTCGTAACACCGGCGGTTGCGGGCCGGTTCCACCCGCCCCTATAATGGAGCCATGAGGTCGCTCCTGGGCGGGAGTAGGGAGGCGCCGCACGTCGAGCGTGGATGAGCTGGTCTCGGAGGGCGATCGCTTCGGGTTCTGGCGATTCGCCCGTCATGCGTTTTTCACCGAGATCAACCGCTGGCTCGTTCAACAGGTCGCTTCGCTGGGGCCGCGGGTGGTCGATCTCGCATGCGGCCCGGGCGCCATCACCGAGCTCATCCTGGCCACCGTCAAGGAGCGAAGCCGGCTGCTGATCTACGCCGTGGACCCATCGTTGACCGAACTGGACCGGGCCCGCCGCCGGATCGCGTCGGGCCTGGTGCGTTTTATCCAGGGCGGCGCGGAGAACCTCAGCCGTCTCGTCCCGCAGGCCGATGTGGTCATCTTTTGCAATGCGATCCACCTCGTCGCGGACAAGAGCCGGGCCCTGGCGGAAATTCGCAAGGTCCTGGGGCCGGGCGGGACTCTGGCCTTCAACACCACGTACTTCAAGGGATGCTACGTGCCCGGCACGGAGCGGTTTTGGCGGTACTGGGCGCTTCGCGCGGCGCAGTACTTGCGGGACCGCGGCATCTCCGTGCTGCGGGCCCCGAAGACGCCCGCGATGCGGTGGTTCAGCCCGGAGGAGTACGGCGCGCTCGCGGCGTCTTCGGGTTTCGTCGGGGCGGTGTGGCAGCTGCATGAGGCCACGCTTTCGCCGCAGAGCCTCGAGGACATCGGACAGTTTTCGATGTTCATCCAGGGAGCGCTGCCCGGCGTGCCGCTCGAGTGCGGCGCGGAGGCGCTGCGCCATTCCGTCCGCGTGGCGATGGCGGACGCCAACCTCACGGGCGGCGTGCCGCGATACTGGCTGCAGTTCATCGCGCAGGCTCCCGTCTGATCGAGCGCGGACCCGACAGGATCGGCCGAGCGTGGCGGCGGACCGACCCTCTGTTGAGCCACGCATCGCCGGAGGTGTGCGGGATTCAGGGTGGCTCGTGCCCGGAGGCGCGGGCCGCTGTTTTGTCGTAGAGTAAATTCATGGGATACCTCAGCCATCTCGAGTGCACGGCATGCGGGGCCACGTACTCCGCGAACGAGCTCCATACCGTCTGCACGGCCTGCGGGAAAGTCCTCTTCCCCCGCTACGATCTCGAACGGGCCAAGTCCGCCGTCTCGCGGGCGGCGATCGCCGGCCGGGCGCCGACGATGTGGCGGTATCATGAGCTGATGCCGGTCTCGGACCCCGGCCACATCGTGACGCTCGGCGAAGGGATGACGCCGTTGCTCCCGCTGCCGCGCCTGGCACAACGCCTGGGCCTCCGCCAGGTGTGGGTCAAGGAGGAGGGTCTCAATCCGACTGGGTCGTTCAAGGCACGCGGGCTCTCCGCCGCCGTCAGCAAGGCCAAGGAGCTGGGCGCCCGCGCCGCGGCGCTGCCGTCGGCCGGCAATGCCGCATCCGCGGCGGCGGCGTACTGCGCGCGGGCCGGCTTGGATTGCTACATCGTCATGCCGGCGGACGCGCCGCACACGAACAAGGCCGAGTGCGACGTCTACGGGGCCCGCGCGTATCTGATCCGCGGACTGATCAACGACGCGGGCAAGGTGATCCGGGAGGGCAGCCGGGAGCACGGGTGGTTCGACATGTCGACGCTCAAGGAGCCGTACCGGGTCGAGGGCAAGAAGACCCTCGGCTACGAGCTGGCCGAACAGCTGGGCTGGAGCCTGCCCGATGTCGTCATCTATCCGACGGGGGGCGGCACCGGCATCGTCGGGATGTGGAAGGCATTCGCGGAGATGGAGGCGCTCGGCTGGATCGGCCCCCACCGGCCGCGCATGGTCATCGTCCAGGCCGCGGGCTGCGCGCCGATGATTCGCGCCTACCGCGCGGGGACCGACCACGCCGAGCCCTGGGAACGGGCGGAGACGATCGCGGCGGGCCTGCGGGTGCCGGTCGCCATCGGCGATTACCTGATCCTCGGGGCCGTCCGCGAGAGCGGGGGCGACGCGTACACCGTAACCGACGACGAGATCCTCGCGTCCATGCGCGAGCTGGCCGCGGCCGAGGGCCTCTTTGCCTGCCCCGAGGGCGCGGCCACCTACGGCGCGCTCAAGGCCATGGTTCGTGACGGCAAGATCGGTCCCGCGGAGCGGGTGGTGTTGTTCAACACCGGCGCCGGGCTGAAATACGTGGACCTGCTCCGTCCCGAGCTGCCGATCGTCGACGCGGACCATCCGATCGCGGCGGCGCGAGGGCGGTGACGCGGCGCGCGGGCGCGCATCGCGGACGGGCGCTGCAACGGCCGGCGGAGGCCGCGGCATGGGATGGGGCGCGGCAGGCGGCGGCGTCGCTCGTCGTGCTTCGCGCCGTGCTCGAGGACCGGGCGGGCGCCGCGTGGCGGGACCTCGTCGCGGCGCTGAGCCATGGCCCGGCGCGCGCGGCGGCGGCCACCACCGCGTACGCACGGCTATTTTCCCTGCTCGCCGACGAGGCGGAACTGTCGGCGACCCCGCTGGTCGGCGACGCCTGGCAACACCACCTGCTGTCACGCCTGCTCGACGCGGAGACGCCGTTTAGCCGCAAGGCGGAAGCCGGCGGTTGGGACGCCATGGGACCGGCGCTGGCCGCGCAGGCGCGCGCGGACCTCGCGGCGCTCGAGCGTTGTTACCGGTTGACCGGGCCGGCGCTGGCGACCGCGGTAGCGCGAACCGCGGGCGCGCCGGTGACGCCGTGGGATCAGTTCCGCCCGCTCGGCGGCGGGCCCGGGGACAGCCCGCGCCTGGCGCTCATGCGGCGCTTCCACCGCACGCGGGGATGGGACCGCTTGGCGCGGGCGCTCGCCGACCACGTTGCCGAGCACGGCGCCGGGATGTTCGGGCGCTACCGCGCGTTTCGATGGGTCGGCGGGCGCGGCGGCCGGCTCGAGGGAATCCGCGATCCCGATCCGGTGACCCTGAACGACCTCGTCGGGTACGAGGTCGAGCGTCAGCCGGTCCTGGACAACACGCGGCAGTTCGTCGCGGGCGGCCCCGCGAACAACGTGCTGCTCTACGGCGACCGCGGAACCGGCAAATCGTCGACCGTGAAAGCCCTGCTGAATGAGTACGGCGACCTGGGGCTGCGCCTGATCGAGGTCGCGAAGGAGGACCTCGGTGACTACGCGGCGATCCTGGACAGGCTGCGAGGGCGGCGAGAGCGCTTCGTCCTCTTTGTCGACGACCTCTCGTTCGAGGAACACGAGACGCAGTACAAGGCGTTGAAGGCGGCGCTGGAAGGCGGCTTGGAGGCGCGCGCCCCGAACGTCATCCTGTACGCGACGAGCAACCGGCGGCATCTCGTGACCGAACGATTCGCGGACCGCCGCCGTGCATCGACCGACGACGAGGTGCATCCGGAAGACGCCGCCCAGGAAAAACTCTCCCTCGCGGACCGGTTTGGAATCCACGCGCCGTTTCTCGTCCCCGATCAGGAGCGGTACCTGCGCATCGTCGCGGAGCTGGCGTCGCACCACGGCCTCCGGGTTCCAGCCGGCGAATTGCGGCGGCGGGCGCTCGTGTGGTCGCAGTGGCACAATGGGTTGTCGTGCCGGACGGCACGTCAGTTCATCGACGGCCTCCGCGGCGAGGCGCTCCTCGCGCAAGCCCGGTCCAACGGCCGCGCGCGGCGGGCCCGGGGACGGGTCACGCCCCGGAACGGATCTGCTGCACCAACTCGATGAGGGTGCCGCCGGTGCCGCGCGGATCCAAAAAGACGCTCAGCACGCTGCCCGCTTGACGGCGCGGCTGCCGGTCGAGCAGGGCGACGCCCCGGGCCTCCAGCGCGGCGATCGCCCGGCCTAGGTCCGCGACCTCCAGGGCGACATGGTGGGCCCCCTCGCCGCGGCGTCGCAGCGCCTCGGCGAAGGACGACGTCGGGTCGAGCGGCTCGATCAATTCGAGCCGGGTATCGCCGGCGTCCATGAACGCGACGCGCCAGGCCCCGGGCCGTTCCTCAACGGCGAGGCGCGCGAGGCCCAATCCGCGTTCGTACGTGTCCGCCGCCAGCGCCGCGTCGCGCACGACGACCCCGACGTGGTGGATGCGGAGGATCGGGGGAAGGGCGTGCTCGGGCGCGGCCGGGTCGGGCACGGCGTACCTCCCGCGCAATGAGTGTCCACGCGGTGCCTTCCGATCGCGCGCACAGGAGTCCTTCCGGCGTCTCGCCGCGAGGGATGGGCGTGCCGAGGGCGAAGCGGGATACGATGCCGCCGCGCGATGCACACACGAGGTCGTGGGCCGTGGGGCACGCCGCGAGGTGCCGGCCCGGGCGGCCGGAGGGGGGTGGCTCGTGGCATTGAAGCCGGCCGATCTCAGCCGGATGCGCGTGCTCGATCTCTCGCAGAACTTCAGCGTGGACTCGCCTCCGTTTGCCTTCTACGAGGGTCCCACGGTGAAGTGGGTCAAGAAGATGGCGTTTGAGGGCGTCAACGCGCAGCTCATCAGCAGCACGAACCACATCGCGACGCATCTCGATGCGCCGCTCCATTTCAACGACCCCGGCCCGGACGTGGCGGGCATTCCGCTTGCGGAGCTGCTCGGTCCCGCGTGCGTCGTCGACCTCACCCAGTTCGGCGTAGGCGACTACGACATCTACGGTCCGGAGCACATGGAGCGCTGGGAGAAGCGGTACAAGACCCGCATCCAGCGGGGCGACATCCTCGTGATCCACACGGGCTACCACCACTACTACAACGAGGACTGGTACAAGGTCCGCAACCGCGACAAGCCCAACCTCCCGCGGGCGTTCCTCCGGCATCCGGGCCCGCAGCTGGAGTTTTGCGAATGGGTGCTCGACCGGGGCATCCGCTGGCTGGCCGTCGACGCGATCTCCACCGACCACCCGTTCAATACGAATGTGCGGCGGGCGCGGCCCGACCTGGTCCCGGAGGTGGAGCGGAAGATCGGCATGCCGATCGACCAGGCCTTTCCGTGGCCCCACGCTTACCAGGCCACGCACACGCACCTCTTCCCGAAGGGCGTGTTCCACGTCGAGAACGTGGGCGGGATGATCGACGAGGTCCTCGACATGCGCGTGTGGTTCGGCGCGTTCCCGTTCCGCTTCAAGGGCGGGGAAGCCGCGTTCTGCCGGTGCTTCGCCTTCGTGCAGAAGTAGGTGCGCCCGTGTATCCGCTCGACGATCTGACGGTGATCGACGTGACGCGCGCCCTGGCCGGGCCGTACTGTACGATGATGCTCGCCGATCTCGGGGCGCGCGTGATCAAGATCGAGGCCCCGGGCGCGGGCGACGACACGCGCGGCTGGGGGCCGCCGTTTGTCCGCGGGGAGAGCGCCTACTTCATGAGCGTCAACCGCAACAAGCGGAGCGTCACGCTCGACCTCAAGGCCGACCGGGGACGGGCCTTGCTGTGGAAGCTGCTCGCCGGCGCGGATGTGCTCGTGGAAAACTTCCGCCCGGGCGCGATGGATCGCCTCGGTGTCGGCTACGAGGCCGTCCACGCCGCGCTGCCGCGGCTCGTGTACTGCTCGATCTCGGGGTTCGGCCAGACCGGACCGTACCGCGAACGGCCGGCGTACGATCTCATCGTGCAGGGCATGGGCGGGCTCATGGGGATCACCGGCGAGCCGGACGGCGCCCCGATGCGCGTCGGCGTGGCGGTGGCGGACATCTGCGCCGGGATGTTCGCCGCGTACGCCATCCTGGCCGCGCTCCGCGCGCGCGAACGAACCGGCGCGGGCCAATGGGTGGACGCGGCGATGCTCGACGGTCAGGTCGCGTGGATGACCTACATGGCGGCCAACTACTTCGCGACCGGGCGCGACCCCGACCGGGTGGGGTCGGCCCACACGAATCTCGTCCCGTACCAGCCGTTTGCGACCCGGGACGGCTTCGTCAACGTGGCCGTGGGCAACGACGCGCAGTGGCAGCGGTGCTGCCGGGCCATGGAACTGCCGCTCGCCGCCGATTCGCGGTTTGCCACGAACGCGGACCGGGTCGCGCGCCGGGACGAGCTGATCGCGCTGCTCGCGCCGGTGTTTCGCGCCCGCACGACCGCGGAGTGGGTGGCCCGGCTGCTC
>JAJPJL010000051.1 GCA_021324255.1 Bacillota bacterium | reverse complement strand
TTAGAGGTGGATCATATGGACCGAATAGTGCGCCTCAAGCGCAAAGGACAAGTGACGTTACCGGCCTCCGTACGAGATCGCCTGGCTCTCCATGAGGGGGATCTACTCAGAGTGACCGTACAGGGCTGTCAAGTGGTTTTGGAACCGGTTGCGCTGGGACGGGCCGTCGCCGTACCGGTTGGCGCCGATCGATTCGACGCGATGGTGGGTAGCGCCGCACTCGGCGGAGACGCCGTCGTCGACGCTGCTCGGTATGACGACTGAGATCATCTGTTTGGATTCCAACTACCTCGTCGCGCTCTTCGATCGACGCGACACGTGGCACGAGAATGCCGCCGACGTGCATCACGTGCTGAGGGAACTGCGAGCCTCGACCGTCATCACAGATTGCGTCATCAATGAGGCGCTGACGGTGTTCGGTCGTCGCTGCCGGGAACGGCGCCAGCCGGAGGCGTTCACACACTTCGCGGACCTGTTGCTCGACGCCGTTCCGAAGGTGTCGGTGACGTGGTTGTACCCGCATGTCCTCAACTGGTTCGACCGCTGCGTCGCGATCATGCGCAAGACCGCGGGCGCCCTTAATTTTCACGACGCTCTGATCGCGGTGGCGGCAGAGGAGCTCGGATACCGTGCGGTTGTGAGTTTCGATTCCGGGTTCGATCTGCTGGTCAACCTCACGCGCCTGGACTCGGCGGTTGCGGCGCGGACATGGCTCGAAGCGCCATAGCATCCCGGTGGCCACCGACGACTCTGAATCGCGGCCGGCGCCCATGCAGCACGGCCTCGTGGTTTGATTGTGTGCCACATTTGTGGCAAGATAATACCGGAGGGCAACCCCAGTGGCCACGCATCCCACCCCCGACGCGGCGCGCGCCGCCAAAGCGTTCCGGCAGGCGCTGGCCGGAACAACGCGATCGCTTCGGCGGCACGCCACCGAGGTAGTGCTGCGGGCCGCCTGCGTGCGCATCATGCATGCTGCCATCCGCCTAAATCGCCAGGCGGGGCTCGACGAGCGGTCCGACCGCGCCTCGCTGTCGTGGGTCGTCCAGCAGGGCCTGCTGGCCGTCCTCCTGGCAAAGCGGGGGAAGCGCGATGCGGCGTCGCGATGGCTGGCCGCGGTGTGGATTTCGTCGGTCTCAGACGTTCCGATCGCGGTGGAGAGGATCGAGGAGTCCCTCGGACCGCGCGACGCCGCGGAGGAGGACCTCGTCGCCGGGTATGCGGCAAGCGCGATGGAGGTGCTCGCGGAGCAACGGCGGTCGGATCGCAGCCAGCACGCGCTCGCCGATCTCCAGCGGCATCTGCGCTTGAGCTACGACGACCTGGGCCGGATGCTGGGGGTGTCGGGCGAGTCGGCCCGCCGGTGGTCTACCGGCGCGGTCCGGACGCCGGAGGATCATCTGGCCGCCATCGATGAGGCGCACGACAGCCTGCGGCGCCTGCTGCAGATGTTCCAGCCGGAGCGGCTCCCGGAGGTGGTACGCCGGCCGGCCGACGCGTTCGACGGCAAACGCGCGCTGGACCGGATCCTGGAGGGACGCATCCGGGCGGTCGCGGACACCTATGACGCGCTCCTGTCATACCAGCCAGCGTGAGCGTCGCGACCGTGGTCCACCAGCACGTACCCGTCTACCGTGTTGGGCGGCGCTCCTGGCGCGACCCGCTCGACACCTCCTACAGCTGGCGGCAGCCCGCGAACCGGTGGAACACAACGGAGTTTCCCGCCTTGTATTGTTGCTGCTCGGAAGGCGTCGCCCGGGCCGTGGCGCTCGACAACCTCCGGCGCGGCGGCATGCTGCTCGAGGACCTGCAGCCGCCGGCGCGCCCGGTCGTGTGGGAAATCGACTGGGCAGGGGTTGTCGTGGACATGGCGAGCAGCCCAGGGATCGCGACGAACGGCTTTCCGCCCGAGTATCCGGCCGGCGTCGAAATCGGCCGCTGTCGTGACGCCGCCACCATATGGCACGACGCAGGCCACCACGGCATCGTGTGCCGCAGCGCGGCCATGCTTCGACTCGGCTTGAACGCTTGGACCGGCGACCACCGGCGCTGGGGTGAGCTGGTCGTGTATCCGGCGAATCTGAACCGGCGTCACGGGGCGGTCCCCAAACTGCGCCGGATCCGGGCCGACGATTCTTGGCTCCGGAAACCGTGGGATGGCGCCATGACGCCCGCGACTGCCCCGGGCAGGGAGGAGGGCGGGCATCGTGTGCTCAAACGCAACCGCGGGTGTCACCGCGCGCCCGCGCGCGGAACCGGGCCACGGTGCACACCGGGTGCCCGAAGACAGGCGCCGGGCCCGGGCGTTGACACATGGCTAGATCACATAACGGCGATTATAATGCCTAGAAAGGTAGGCGCGACGGCGGCAGCCCACGCCGGGAACGCTTGCCAGGGCGCGCCTTGGTCGGAGGTTCACGCCTGCCGCGGAGCAAGGCCTATCAGACGTTCGCCTCATGGGGTCTTCCACTCGTCGGGTACGGGAAACCATTCGCGCAGGCGTTTCGGCGGGCGGCGCACCGTACCGGGCGCACAATAATCCGTGAAGAGCGCGATCTCCCGACCGGAACGAAGTGCGGCCGAGATGCACCAGACGCCCGGCCGGCGCTCCTGGTGCAGGCGACGGCCTATGCGTTGTGTGAGCGAACGCGGGGCCGCGTCCGGGTACGCGGCCGGCAGCCCGATACCGGCGATCCCGCCGGGCGACACGACGTCTATCAGGCCGGGCTGGTCGAGGTCGATCTCGTAGAGGTCGGCCTGCTTCTCTTCGGCAACCTCCCATGGTTGTCCGACTTCGCTTCGAAATTGTCGCCACAGATTGACGATCGCGACGTCTATGGAGCAGTTGGTGTAGACGACGGGGAAACTGCCCGGCGCGTTCCATCGGCCGCCGCGCGTCATCGAATGCCGGCCGTCCATCGGATCCGAGCCGGCGTGCGGGATATAACGGTACACCGTGGCGATGAACGGCCCGCGCGTGCGGGGCGACCACCTACGCGGTGGCACCGTAGTCCGTCAACGCGTCAAAGTATTCGAGGACTCGGTCGACCCCGCCGTGCAACATCACGTCGAGGGGTCTCTTGCCGCCGAGCCCGCGCCCATGCCGACGCAGGATGGACGGCAGCAGGCCGGGGCGCCAGTAACTCTCGAGGCGCGTGAGGACGGCCAGCCACTCGTCGATGCGGGCGCGAAGCTCGAGGGATACCCCCTTCCCCTGCGTCCATTTGTGGATCGCCGCCCTGGTGATGCGCAGCAATTTGGCGAGGTCTTCCGTCGTGAGCCCAAGACCGCTCCGCAGGCGCCTCACCTTGTTGAGGTATTCGTCCTGAAGCGGTTCGTTCGCGAGATCTTCGAGCACGATGCCCTCGAGAAATGCGACGAGGTGGTAGTATCGCCGGAGCGCGTCAGCGGAGGTCACGGTCGTTCGGGGCGGCGCCGCCATCGGGCGCGCGACGTCGCGAAAGAATGTGACCGTCCGGCATCGCTGCGCGACTTCAAGGGCCACTGCGCCGCGGCAGTCGTCGTCGAGCTCCGTCCACGGTGACACGATGGTGGCCGGCACAGCGTCGTGGAGATGCTTGGTGAGGTACGCCGACTCCAACGGGTTCACGGCCGCGGGGGTCGCCACAAGCATCAGGGCGCGGTGGACGACCGCAAGCGCCGCCTCTGCGAACGCCCGGGCTTTCGCGGGGCTCCCGGCGGCGAGAACCTCGTGGCAGGATACCGCGCCGGGGGCCTGCGCCCTACCCCACGCCCGCAACGCGTCGGGGTCGCCTTCTAGGACAACGTTCATAACCTGATGATAACCATGAGTCAACTGATTGTCAACCTACTCTCGCAGCACCGGGCAGGTAAGTCCCCGGCCTCCTGCGATATAGGTACCGTACACGACGGTTACACCCACCAAGGTGTATGCCTGCGACAACCGGCTTGGGGAGGATTGCGATGACCGATCGGCGGGCGCCAACGCGGCGTGTCCTCACGGTCGTTCTGGGCATGGTCGTAGCGCTGTCCGTGGGGGCAGCCCCATCGCCGGGGGCGCCCGGTGGCGGTTTCGTCGGCGCCGGCAACCCGCCCAAGCCGGAAAATGCCCCATACTCCTACGTCTCACAAAATCTCTCCAGCATGTATCAGGCCACCGTCGTCGTCACGGGCTCCGACCGGCGATACCGGAACGCCGGGTTCGCCCGATGCCTGCGCACGGTGCTGGTCAAAGCCTCCGGCAATCCACGGCTTGCCGCCGACCCGAGGGTCGATCGATACGCGCGCGAGGCAAACCTCTTCATCGCCTCCTTTGACTACGTGGATCAACTCGCCGCGTACCACATCCACGATGACCAGGGAACCTACGACCGCCCGTTCAACCTCACGGTGCGCTTCGTCCCCGCGATGATCGACCGGTTGCTGGCGGACCTCGGCGACCGGCCCTGGCGAGGGGACCGGCCCATGATCGTTCCGGTGCTCGCCGTGCGGGGTGTCACCACGGCCTACGTCCTCGGCGCGGAAACGGCCGCCGGTGCCGATCAACGAGGCTCGCTCGAGGAGAGCGCCAGCGAGCTCGGTCTGCGCGTCCGTTTCCCCACGGAGGCCGAGTTGGCGGGCTGGGGGGTAACGGCTGACGGGTTCCCCTCGCCCCATGTGGCGCCGCCGGCCGACTGGGCGCTCGTGACCGGGACGCTCGAGTTTGTTCCGGCGGCGCCGGGCTGGGCGGGATCGTGGAAGACGCGGTACCGGGACCGCGACTATGCCTGGGGCGTCCGCGGCGTGAATTTCGACAAGGCGTTTCAGAATCTCGCCGCGGGCGTCGCGCAAATCGCTTCCGGGCACGGCACTCCGGAGTAGGCCAACGCGCTTCACGCCACGCGGACGCACGTCGCGCGCGAAGACGCCAATTCGACGAAAGGGTGGGATCCAGATGAAGGACACGGTTCTCCTCGAAGAACTGTCCTGGCCGGAAGTCCAGGCGGCGCTCGAGGCGGGTGTTCGCACCGTGGTCATCGTGGTGGCGTCGATCGAGCAGCATGGCCCGCACCTGCCGACGGTAACCGACACGGCGATCGGGCAGGCGGTCGGCGAGCGGGTGGCCCGCAAGCTTGGGCACGCGCTGCTGGCGCCGGTCATCCGGCCGGGATGCTCGGACCATCACCTGGCATTCCCGGGAAGCCTGTCGATCCCCCGTGAGACGTTGATCCAGACCGTTATGGCGTACGTGCGGTCGCTTACGCCGCACGGCTTTCTTAACTTCGTGTTGTTCTCATCGCACGGCGGCAACTTCGACGCGCTCGAGGAGGCCGCCAGGCGCCTGCGCGACGAATTCGCCGCCCGGAACGTGCGCATCGCCGCGTATGCCGGTCGGGCCGCGCTCCTCGAGATGATGCAGGTCATGAACGGCGCCGCGGAAGCGCTGGGAGCCCGCCAGGATGTCGACGCCCTCCACGCCGAGCTGACCGAGACCTCGATCATGATGGCCCGGCACCCCGCGCTGGTTGCCCGCGATCGGCTCGAGCGCGGGCTCATGGGCCGGATCGACACGTCCGAGTTGTTCCGGCGCGGCATGAGGGCGATGACGCCCAACGGCATCGTGGGAGACGCCCGGGCGGCCACGCCGGAAATCGGCGCCGCGGTCTTAGAGCGCCTCTCGGATCATCTGGCCGCCTTCGCCCGGCGTGAGCTCGGCGCCTAATGGCGACCCGCCGATCCGCCCGCGCGCCCGCCGGGGCCGGCCGGCCGCGGCCGGCCCCGGGCGGTTAGGCCGGCGGTCCCTACTTGTTCTTCGAGCCGATCATCATCTGCAGGGCATCGGTGAGGTTCTGGTTCGACTCCACGAGCATATGAACCATCGTCCCGAGCTGCTCGATCTGCTTCATCATGGCCTTCTCCGTGGGCGTCATCTGCATCTGCGTCGTCGAGTTCATGTCACGCTGCATCTGCGTATATTGCTGCGAGATCTGATCCAAGACGGCCTTCTCCTGAGCTAGGAGCTTCTGGGCCTCGGCCGGACTCGGACCCTGCTGCTGCGCGCCGGCGATGCTGAGACCGCCGAGCCCAAGCACGCTGACCACTCCGATGAGCACACCCAACGCCACGAGCTGAACGCTCTTCATCGACAACCTCCTTGAGAAGTGCGGAATTCGATCGTGCCACCCGAGTGCGCTATCCATTCCGAGCCGTGCAGATGCCTTGAATGTCTCACCCCCCGAGCGACCGGATTGCCGGCGTATCGGACCGAACTCCGGCGGCCCAAAGGTATGAAATCGGCGTGATGTTTTTATAAGAGTTCCATGAAGGTTGTGTTGCGATGACTCGGATCCCCGATGGCTTGGGCCCCGATGCCTTCGCAGGCGGCGACGGCCCCTCCCCCGCCGCACGACCTCGCCGGCCCCGCGGGCAGAGGTCAAACCGCGGGCAAGTCTCTCCGTCCCCCCAGCGTCCGGCCTGACGCGCGCGCATCAGGCGAAAATCCGGCAAACTTTCGGAGAAAGGCGGCAGGAACCGCGGCCGGTCCGTCGAACGACCGCGATCAAACTTTGCATGACCGACGCTCGACCGGCACAACCGACGCACCAGGGACCGGAGCGACACATCGCCGTTGATAGGTCGCCGTAGCCGTTATCGACGCGCCGGCATCGCACTGTGGATGGTGCTCGCGCTCCTGTGGGCCTCGAGTCCCGGGCTCGCGGGTGCCCCACCCCTCTGGCCCGCCATCAAGTCGTCTCGAGGCTTCACCAGCCGCGTCGCCCCCGGCGTCACGTACAGCCGCTATCAGTTGGCGACCGCGGACGGGTCGCTGAGCCTGTACCATCTCCGCGTCGATCTCACAGATCCGACGGTGCGGCTGGGGATGGGGTTGGCGCACGATCAGCTCATCAGCGCCGACGAAACCGTATCCTCGATGGTCGCGCGCGCCGGGGCGGTGGCGGGCGTGAACGGCGACTTCTTCGACATCGGCGACTCGGGGATGCCGCTCAACATCGTCGTGCGTGACGGCAGGTTTCTACGCAGCCCGAGCGGGTGGGCGGCCCTCGCGATGAGCCGGGATGGGACCCTCCGCATCGCCCACTTCGAGTGGAACGGATCCGTGGTCTTTCCGGCGATCAACGCCAGGTACTGGCTCGCCGGATTCAACACCGGCACCGTGCCGGACGGCATCGTCGCGTTTTCCAACATCCGCGGATACGGCGCCCCGGCGCCGGGTCCGGGCGTGCGTCAAACGGTCGTCGACCTCGCGCCCGTGGAGACCCGGCGCGGGTGGACGGTCGCTTCGCCCTCACTCATCGCTGCGCCGCCGCCGGACGATGGACTCCAGTACACCGTACGCCAGGTCTGGCAGCAACAGGCGTACTACGCGCCGTTTCCCAAGGGCGTGTTGCTGCTCGTGGGGCGCGGCGACGCGGCGGCGTGGCTCGCGCAGCACGTCACCGCCGGCATGGCCGTCGAGGTGCATCTCACGACCGCGCCGGACTGGCGCGGCCTCCATATGGCCATTGGCGGCGGACCGATCCTCGTGGAACATGGGTACCCGGTGGACGATCCCAGCTCGCCGGTGCCCCGCGAACGAAACCGCCGCAACCCGGTGCTCGCGGCGGGACTGTCGAAGGACGGCGCCACGTTGCTGCTCGTGGCCGCCGACGGACGCCAGCCCCGCCTGAGCATGGGGCTGACCCAGCCGCAGCTCGCCGCGTACATGCGGTGGCTTGGCGCCTACGAGGCGATGGCCTTCGATAGCGGCGGATCCGTGACGATGGTGGCCCGGTTCCCGGGGCGCCCCTCCCCGACGGTGCTCAACTCACCGTCGGACGGGCACGAGCGGCCCGTCGGCAACGCCCTCCTCGTGTTCAGCACGGCGATCGCCCCGGCGCCCGTCGCCCCGCAAGCGCCGCAGGCTCCACCCGGTGCGGTGTTCACGGTGCCCTACAGCCCGTCGCATTAGCGGGAGCATGCCGGCCTAGAGACCGCGCCCGGCCCTCGGAATCCACACGCGCATCGCGCCTGGGCCCCGGTTGGCCCAGGCGTAGTACGGAATCGCCACGAACTCGATCGGCCGGCGCGCCGCCGCGGCGCTGGTCCCGAGCGGCCCGTAGAGACGCCCGTTCCACGGCGACGTATCAACGGCCGCCCCCGACCCGCGAATCACGGTCACGCCTCCGAGCAGATCCGGCACGTGCGCGGCCCTGAGCGGCGCGCTCGTGTCGGCCTCCACGTCGAACACCGACACCTGCGGATGGTCGGCGTGCTCGAGGCAGTAGACGACCGGACCGCGCTCAATCGCCACGCACCCCCATGCGGATTCGATGTGAGGGTGGGCCTCCACAAATCTGGGCGTGAGCCGCCACTCAACGTCGACAACATCCCCGGACCGCCAGCGGCGATCGAGCCCGACGTAGCCGGCCCCGTCCGGCATGACGTCGGCGGCCGTGCCGTTGACTCGAACGGCCCAGGCGTCGGCCCACCCGGGCACGCGGAGGCGCAGCCGCCACGGGGCCCCTGCACTGTCTTCGATCGTCACCGTGACCTGCCCGTCCCAGGGGTACGCGGTGTCCACGCGCAACGCAACGGACCGCCCTGGGAGGGGATCGGCCGCGATGCGCGCCCCCGCGTACTGGTGGAGCTGGAGTCCTCCCTCATCCCGGGTCGCGACGTAGTGGCCGAGCGACGCCAGCAGCCGCATGACGTTCGGCGGGCAGCACGCCACCCGGTGCCACTCCTGCCGCCGGCACCCACCCCGGCTCAGGCGCTCGTCGCGGCCGTTGCTGGCGAGCGGATTCACATAGAAATACCGGTCTCCGTCAAGCGATACCCCGCTCAGGATACCGTTGTACAGTGTCCGTTCCATGAGATCGGCGAAACGGCTCTGGCCGGTCGCCAACAGCATACGCCAGCTCCACATGAAGCTCGCGATCGCCGCGCAGGTCTCGCCGTACGCGAGCTCATTCGGCAGTTCGTAGGGCTGCCCGACCGCCTCGGCCAGGTGGCGCGACCCGACCGCCCCGGTGATGTAGAGCTTGTGCGTGACGAGGTCGTTCCACTGCCGGGTGACCGCGTCGAGGAGCGCCGCCTCTGCCGTTTCGAGGTACAGGTCGGCGACGCCGGCGGTGAGGTACTGCGCCCGCACGGCGTGGCCCTCGAGCTCGGCGGACTCGCGAACCGGCACACGGTCTTGATAATGCGCCGGACTGTTGTAGCGCCCGGGACCGAGCCATCCCCTCCCCCGCTGATCGACGAAAAACGCGGCGAGGTCGAGGTAGGCGCGGGCCCCGGTTTCCCGGAAGAGTTCCACCAGTGCGGTCTCAACTTCCGGGTGGCCGGGCACGCCGATCCGCCGGTTCGCGCCGAAGGTCGCGCACAGGTAGTCCGCAAACCGGCGGGCGATACCGAGCAGAGGTGTGGTCCCGGTCGCGCGGTGGTGGGCCACGGCGGCCTGGAAGAGATGCCCGGCGCAGTACAGCTCGTGACCGTACGCAAAATCGGTCCAGCGCCGCCCCCGTTCCGCGACCTGGAAATAGGAATTGACGTAACCGTCCTCCTGTTGGGCCGCGGCCACCAACTCGATCAGCGGTTGCATCGCCGCGGTGAGGCTGTCGGACGGCGCGCGGGCGACCTCGTACGAGGCGGCCTCGAGCCACTTGTACACGTCCGAGTCCATGAACACGGGCCCGCGGTACTGCCGCGCTGACCGTCCCGCCGCGCTCCGCAGATTGTCGAGGTTCCCCGCGGCCTCCAGCATCCTGAGCCCGTGCGGCAGTGCACGGTCGCGATTGACCGATTGGCGCGCGCCCCAGAGGCCGCCCGCAAGCGCCACGCCACGCGCGTCCAGCGTCCGCAGTACCGCCGCGGGGCTGCGCCGTACGTCGACCGGCCCGGCGCCCGCTGCGGGCGGCACCGACACCCCCACCCTACTTGGCCATGACGCGGTTGATGCTCGCGTCCAGCGCCTTGAGCCCGTCGGGAACGGGCGTCCGGCCGGTCGTGATGCCGGCGGCGGCCTCGCGCACTGCCTCTTGGATATCCGGAAACTGCGGCACGCGGGCCCGCGCGCGCGAGATGCGCAGGTTGGCGAGGAGCGCCGGAGCGTAGGGTAGCGTCGCGACCACCTTTGGATCGGTGAGCACGGAGACGCGCGCGCTATGCATGGCGGCGGCCTTCGCCGGATAGAGCACAGAGGCCAGCCCGAACTCGCGTCCAGTCACCCACTGGGCAAACTTCCATGCGGCCTCCCGGTGCTGCGTGGAGCCGGCGATGCCGATCACCCAGACACCGCGCATGGGCGCCCGCTGCGTGCCTCGCGGCATCAGCGCGTATCCGAGTTTGCCGGCCACGGTCGAGTTCGCCGGGTCCTCCATCGGCCGGGCGCCCCCGGCCCACTGGATCGCCGTCATCGCCCTGCCGAGCTGCATCGTCTTGGTGATGTCCGGATACGAGTAGCTCTGCACTCCCGGCGGCGCATACTTCAGCAACTGCAGGAACATGTCCACGCCTCGTCGGACCGCCGGGGTGTCGGCGCTCGCCCGGCCGTCGCGGTCGAGCACGTCCCCGCCGTACGACCACATGAAGAGGAGCATGTCGAGGGCGGTTTGCAGGTCGCCGCCTGCGGTGGTGACAATCCCGGCGACACCCTTCGCCGGGTCATTCAGCATTTGCGCGTCGCGAAGCACCTCGTCCCACGTGTCGGGGACCTTGAGGCCGCGCTGCTGAAAGACGTCCTTGCGGTAGATGAACAGCTGCACGTTCGGGTCTGCCGGGATGCCGTACAGCCGGCCTTGCACGACGCCAGCCTGCATGGCCGCGGGCGCAAAATCGGCGACATCGAGCTGCTTCGCCAGCGCGTCGAGCGGCATGAGAAAGCGCGCCAGGCCAGGCACCCACAACTCGTCCATGAACAGCACGTCGTAGCGGTTCGCCGACGTCGACAGGGAGAGCAGTGTCTTCTTGTAGAGGTCGTCGTACGGCGAGGCGTCGATCTGCACGCGGACGCCGGTCGACTGTTCGAACTTCGAGATGTTGGCGCGGAGCACGTCTTCCTTGTACCCGGCGGAAAATGCGAGCGAGATCGTCTCCTCCGCGGCGGCCCACAACGGCGCGGCCGCCGCCGCACCCGCCACGGCGACCACCAGGCCGACGCAGATCAGCCGCATCAGACTGCGCATGCACGAACCCCCTTCTGTGGCGGACGCCGACATCGAACCGTGGGATGCCGCCCGCGTCCCGACCAGCGGGTGTCGCCGACGCAGACAGGAAACGTCTACGGCATCAGGGAACACTATCCCTCCGCTTTTTCTCCGAAGTGCCGTGCGGCGTGCGATACGTCCGACAACGGGACGGTGCGGTGCGCCAGACGTGGGCGATCGAGCGGAGACTGGCGAAGACGGTCGGCGATCGCGAGGCGACGTTCTCGTGCGTGGCTCGCGGTCCCGGCTCAGGTCGCTCCGCTGCGCCGGCGGCTGCCGGGAGCGGTCCGGGTGACCGCGTATCCCGGGCCGCGTGCCATCGCCGATGGGCGGCGCTGGGGCGCGGGCCCGACGAGGCCGAACTGGCGGGCGGTCCGGACGGGCGGACGGCGGGACCTCCGTCCTCGTGACGAAGGCGCGCGCGGCGCATGGGAATCGCAGGATGCCGGTTCGGCGAGTCATCCGATGAGAGGCCCGCCGGACCGTCCCACTCCCCGCCAGCGCGCGAGCGCGCAAACGATGACCGCCATATCGAGGAGGGACAGCGATGAACATCCGCGTTCGGATCGCGTGCATGGTGCTCGCGGCGATCCTGATCGGCCCCGTGGGCGGAGCGCCGGTGGCGGCGGCCCCAGGGGAGACCATCTCGCTGGCATTCCTCGCCGGCTACAAGGAAGACGTGCTCCGCGCCAACATCTCGAAGTTCGAACAGTCGACCGGCGTCCACGTGCAGATCGACGCCTCGCCGTACGACGACCTCTACAAGAAGACACTGCTCTCCCTGTCGACGTCGGCGAACCGCTACGACGTGCTGTTCATGGACGAACCGTGGGTTCCGGCGCTCGCCGACTTCCTCGCCCCGCTCGACGACGTCACGAAGCAGATCGATCTCGGAGACTTCGTGCCGTCCACGGTCGCGGCCGGACGGTACCGCGGGAAGTTGTACGCTCTTCCCGTTGACCCGAACGTGCAGCTCTTCATCTACCGCAAGGACGTCTTTCAGCAGCGCGGCCTCAAGGTCCCGGACACCTGGGACGACGTGCTCCGCGATGCGCAAATGCTCAACGACCCTGCGAAGGGCGTCGCCGGGATCGTCACCACCGCGGGCAGCGACCAGCAGACCGGCCTTTACATGCTGCTGCTCATGTGGTCGTATGGCGGCGACGTGCTGGACAAGAACGACCGGCCGTCCGCAGAAACGCCGGAAGCCCGCCGCGGCGCCGGCGAGTTCGTGCAGCTCCTGAAGTACGCGCCGCCGAGCGTCCAGAGCTACTCCTTCGCCGATGTGAACAAGGCGGTGCAACTCGGTAAGGCAGTGATGGCGATCCAATGGGCGTCGGGCGCCCGGCCGATGGAGGACCCGGCAAACTCCACCGTAGCCGGCAAGCTTGGCTACGCTCTCATGCCGAAGGGGCCGGCGGGACGGGATCCGATGCGCGGCGTGTGGACGATCGGGGTGGCCGCCAAGACCTCGCATAAGGACGCGGCGGCCAAGTTCGTGCAGTGGATCACCGGCAAGGAGTTCGGCACCACGGCGGCGCTCTATCCCGCGACGTCGTCCGCCATCCACAGCCCCCGCGTGTCAGTCCTGCAGGATCCCAAGGTCGACGCGGCCCTGCCCTACGCCCCGGCGCTCCTGGCCAACCTGAAGATCGCGCGGTCGCGCACGCGCGTCCCCCAGTGGCCCGACATCCAGGAGGCGCTCCGCCAGGCGGCCGCTAAGATCTCCACCGGCGCGATCTCGGTTCCCGACGGGCTGAAGGAGCTCGACGCGAGCCTCGGGCGGATCATGGCGAAGTAAGACCGCGATGGTGCGGTATGCCCGGGGCGGACTCCCGTGGCTCGCTCCGGGCATTGCGTTCCTGCTGCTGATCGATCTGTTTCCGCTGGCCTACGCGGTCGTGATCAGCCTGTACTCGTGGTGGCTGGTGCGCCCCTCGGAGACGCACCTGATTGGGCTGGGCAACT
Organism: Bacillota bacterium; assembly: GCA_021324255.1. Lineage (GTDB taxonomy): Bacteria > Sysuimicrobiota > Sysuimicrobiia > Sysuimicrobiales > Segetimicrobiaceae > JAJPIA01. The sequence goes on along the minus strand of JAJPJL010000051.1, from coordinate 47,480 downwards.
ACGTGGGCCTGGTGACCGACCCGCAGGTGGCGCACGACACGGCGGTCTCCGCGGTGTTCATGGCGGGGGCCGTGAGCCTCGAGCTCGTCGCCGGCCTCTTCCTGGCTGTCGTGTTCGCCCAGCGGGCGCGGGTCTTCGATCTCGTGCGACCGGTGATCCTGCTCCCCTTGTTCATCACCCCCGTCGTGTCGGGCACCATGTGGCGGCTGATGTTCCATCCGGATCTCGGCATCGTCAATTACTACCTCCGCCGGATCGGCATCGCGGGACCGCCGTGGCTCAGCGATCCCGGGCTGGCCATGGTCGCACTCATCCTCCTGGACGCGTGGCGCACGATCCCCTTTATGTTCCTGGTCCTCCACGCGGGCATCGTGAGCCAGCCACATGAGTTTTTCGAGGCGGCCATGGTCGACGGCGCCGGCGCGTGGCAGACGTTCTGGCACATCACGCTGCCGCTGCTGCGGTACATCATGGTCGTCGCCGTCCTCATCCGCGCCATGGATGCGTTCCGGGAGTTCGACATCTTCTACGTGTTGACGTCCGGCGGTCCCGGAACCGCCACGGAAACCATCCAGATGCTCAACTACCGAATCTTCGGCTTTGGACGCGTGGGGCTCGCGAGCGCGCTGTCGACCCTCACGCTGGTGCTCGTGGCCGCGATGTCGCTCGCGCTCCTGCGGCTGCTGGCGCGGGAGCGCGCCGCATGAAGCGGGGCGTGCGCGCTGCCGGAACGGCGTTGCTCGCCGCGGCGGTCCTGGTGTGGACGCTCGTCCCGCTCTTTTGGATGCTGTCCGCGTCCGTGAAGACGGAGCTGCAGCTATACCTGAGACCGCCGCGGTGGTTCGTCCCGCCGGTCTGGGACAGCTACCGGCAGGTGCTCTTCGAGGTGCCGTTTGCGCAGTACTTCGCCAACAGCCTCGCCGTCGCTGCCGGCACGACCGTCGGCGCCATGGGGCTCGGCGCGCTCGCCGCGTACGGCTTCTCGCGCTTCGCGTTCAAGGGCGCCGCGACGATTCGGTTCCTGATCCTGATGACCCGCATGGTGCCGCGCATCGCACTCGTCGTGCCGTACTTCCTCATGATGCTGCGGCTGGGGCTCCTGGACACCTACACGGGGCTCATCCTCGCGTACGTGTCCTTCGCGCTGCCATTCACGATCTGGCTCATGATCGGCTTCTTCGACGAGGTGCCCCGGGACGTCGAGGAAGCGGCATTTGTGGACGGGTGCTCGCGGTACCGGGCGTTTCGGGACGTCGTCCTGCCGCTCGCGGCGCCGGGGCTCGTCGTGACCGGCATCTTCGCGTTCCTGCTCTCTTGGAACGAGTTCCTGTTCGCGCTGATCCTGTCGGGCGTGCACTCCAAGACGCTGCCGGTCGTCATCGCGGGGTTCAACACCGACGTCGGTCCTCTGTACAACGAGATGAGCGCCGCCGCCGTCCTCGTCATGATCCCGACCGTGATCCTGACCCTCGCGCTGCAGCGGCACGTCGTCCGCGGCCTGACGCTCGGGGCGGTCAAGGGATAGGTCGCGCGGTGGGTGGACCGGCAGGCGCGTACCTCACGATGGCGCCGCGGGGAACTCGGGGCAACCCGCCAGGCGTATGCGCCTCGCACGGGCCTTGACGGTGACGACCCCGGACGCGACAACCCACCCCTCGGAGATCCGGTCGAGCTCGGCTGGATCAGCCACCCGAGCAAGCGGCCTCCCGTCCGCCGTCGCCGCGGCCGCGTCCCCGGCGCCGTGGAATCGCACGGTGTACGTGGCGGCCGCGGCGCCCGCCTCGAAGTCGAACGCCGGCCCCTCGCGCCGTACGGTCAGCGGCAGCTGTTCGTCCTCGCCCCGCAGGGTGAACCGCGCTTCGGCCGTGACGTAGGCCTCCACCGTGAGCGGGTCGCAGGGGCGCTCACCGGCGTACTGCAGGGGCGGCCCCAGCGGCACCAGACTGTTCTCCCTCACGTAGACCGGCAGGACGTCACGCGGAGCGAGCCGCCGGATCGCGCAGGGCCCCTGGATCACCTCGCCCGTCCAGAAATCCGTCCATCGCCCGCGCGGCAGGTAGGCGGCCACGCGGCCGTCGGGATCGAACACGGGCGCGATGAGCAGCTCGTCGCCGAGCAGATACTGCAGGTCGATCCCGTACGTCGCCGGATCGTCCTGGTAACGCAGCACGAGCGGGCGCATGAGCGGGAGTCCCGTCTCCGCGGCGCAGCAGGCGTACGTGTAGAGGTATGGCACGAGGCGCGACCGCAGAACGGCATACCGGCGAAAGATCGCAAGGATGTCGTCGCCGAACGCCCACGGGTCGCGCACGGTCGTCCCGTGGTAGCGCGCGTGTCCCGACAACAGGCCGAACTGCGCCCACCGCACGTACAGATCCGGAGTGGGCGTCCCATAGAACCCACCGATGTCGTGGCTCCAGAACGCGACGCCGGACATGCCCGCGCTGAGGCCGCCCCGGAGCGTCGCCGCCATGTCCTCGTAGGTGCAGTGCGGATCCCCGGACCAATGCACCGGGAACTGCTGCGCGCCCGGGCACGCCGCGCGGGCCCAGATGACGGCGACCCCGTGGCGCTCTCGGAGCATGGTGAACACGAGCTCCTGGTACAGGCGCGCGTACATGTTGCGCATCTCGGCGCCGGTGCGTCCGTTGTGGAAGACCGCGTCGACCGGGATCTCCTCGCCGAAGTCCGTCTTGAACGTGTCCACGCCGGCCTCGAGCAGCGGCGCGTGCAGCGCTCGAAACCACTCCGCCGCCGCGGGGTTGGTAAAGTCGACGATCGCGCACAGCGGGTACCGGCGGCCTCCCGCGCCTGAACCGATCTGCGGCGTGTACACGGAGCCATCCGGCCGGCGAAGAAAGTAGCCGCGGGCCGCCCCTTCCTGGAACAAGGAACTGTGAATGGAGACGTAGGGGTTCTCCCACAGCGAGACCTTGTATCCCAGGCCGTGCAGGTCACTGATCAGCCGCGCCGGGTCGGGAAACGCCTCGGGGTCCCAGCGGAGATCCGAACGTTCTTCCGCACGCTGCCACGTGGCATCGAGGTGCACGACGTCGGCCGGGATCCCCTCACGCCGGAGCCGGCGCGCCCGCGCGCCGACCTGCGCCTGGTCGATCGGCACGAACGACGTCGACGCCCAGAGTCCAAACGACCACCGCGGCGGGACCGGCGGAAACCCGGTGAGTCGGGCGTAGGACTCGAGGATCTCCGCGAGCGTCCCGGCGATGAAAAAGTACTCGACGGTGTCCCCGGGCACCGCCAGGCTCCACGTGCGCGTCGACCGCGACCCCATCCAGCAGGTCACCCGGGCCGTCGAGTTGACGAAGACCCCGTAGCCGCGCGGGGTCATCATGAGCGGGATGTTTTTGTACGCGGCCCCGGTGCGCGCGCCGGCCGCGTTTTCCTGCCACACGTCGATCGTCTGCCCGCGCTTGTCCAGGTCCGTGAACTTTTCCCCGAACCCATACCAGTGGTCGTGGGGGTCCAACAGCAGCGTCTCGAAGCCGCGCCGCGCCTGACGCGCAGGATCCTGCGAGGCTCCGTCCAGCTCAAACCCCGGCGCCGGCCCCAGCACGTCCCCGCCGAGGTTCACGTCGTCGGCGACCTGCCGGGTCAGCGGCCGGCCTTCGCCCGTCCGGTACGCCAGCGTCCACGGGGTCCGGCCGATTTCCAGCACGAGCGCGTCGGTTTCTAACCGCCACCCCGCCGCGGTTTCACGGATCTCGTGGCCGACGTTGGGGTCGGGATCCCGAATCGGGTACGCCGGCGCGGGCGCGCCTGCGTGCGGGCCTGCGGTCAGACGATAGCGGATGATGTTCGGAGCCCACGGCGTCAGGCGTACTGTCGCGCACCAGACCCGCCCGGCGACACAGGACAGGACCATCCCCTCCGGCGTGGCGCTCCACGCGTGCACGCGCTCGATCGGGCATGCCGTTACGCCGGGCACGAGCGCTGAGAACGCGGGCGGCGGGTCCAGACCGGCTCGCGGTACGGCCTCCGATAGCGCGCGGCCCGACACGCGAACGTGCCCCATGAGCGCGCGTGGCTCCGGACCCTCGCCACTCCCCCACCCCGCTTCGCGTCGGTGATTACACGATATCGTGACATGGTCACCGTAATCAAGCGCGGTGTTCGTGGTCGCTCGGGTTGCCGGCGTCACCGCGCCGATCGACCGACCTCGAAAGCCACCGGCGCGTCTCGCCCGGCGACCGCAGCCGTACGACGTGGAGGTGCGCCCACTCCGGTCGCCGGAACGCCGCCGTGTACTGACGGCGGTTCGGGCCGTGCGTCTGCAGGGCCCAGAGGATGATCGAGTTGCGGCTCAACGCCGTCCGGAGCCGCTCGCGGTTGCCGCTCCACAGCTCCTCCCGCGCGAGCATGCGCCGCACGGTCCGTCCGATGACCTGTCGCAGCACGACGGCGAGCGGATAGTCCAGCCAGACGACCGTGTCGGCGCGCGGCCAGACGAGATCGCGCACCTTCGCGTAGTTGCCGTCGACCACCCAGCCCGGCGCGTCGAGCGCGCGGGCCACGCGCATCCGGAGGACGTCGGTCGGCGTCTCCGTCCACCCGGGGGCCCAATGCAGCGCGTCGAGCTCGAGGTGGGGCACACCCAATCGCTGCGAGAGCTCCCGGGCCACTGTTGTCTTGCCCGACCCGCTCGTGCCGACGACCACGACGCGCCGCATGCCCATGCCTCCCACACGGTACCGCACCCGTGCCGTGGCGGCAAGGTCACGCAGCGCAGCCGCCGTCTGTGAGCCCCAGGTCCTCGTAGATCGCGGCATGGAGCGCACGGACCCGCGCCTGATGCCGCGGCTCGCCCGGCATCCCGTTCGCGACCCACGCGACGACGAGGTCGTGCTCCGGGTCACAAAACGCGCAGGACGATTCCCGGCCGCTGTGCCCGAACGTGCGCGGCGACGCGTACGGCCCGTAGCCGTAGGGAATCGCGGCGCCGTGCATCTTGGAGTCCAGGATGAATCCGAGCCCCCAATCCATGACGCAGCGAAACGTCTCGTCAAACAGCCCCGCGCGATGGCGCGCCGCGAGCGCCTCGATTGTCTGCGGCCGCGCGATGGTCGCGCCGCCCCACCGTCCCCGCGCGCGCAGCACCTCGTAGAAGCGGCCGAGTTCACGCGCCGGGCCGCGGCCACTCCCGCCGGGCTGATACGTCTGCCCCCGTGCCTCGGCATCGGCCTCACTCGGACGGGCCGCGCCGCCGCTCGTATCGTAGAGCCCGCCGAGCCGGTCGCCGTAGGCGGCGCGCTCCGTGGCGGGGATCCCAATCCACGAATCCCCCATCCCCGCGGGGCCGAAGATGTCCTCCCGGACCACCCGGCTGTACTCGCGCCCGCCGCACCGGCCCACGATCTCCGCCAGCACATACCAGCTCGTCCAGCCATGGTACCCGGCCCGCCGGCCGGGCGGCCACCGCGGTTCCGGCCGCGCGGCGCAAATCCTCGTGATGATCTCGTCCCACGCGGCGCCCGGTTCGGGGGCAAGCCCCCCGCGAAACCCGCCGGTATGCGTCAGCAGATGCCGGATGGTGATGGCCGCCTTGCCGTGGGCCCCGAACTCGGGGAGGAACCGCACGACCGGGTCATCGAGCTCGAGGGCGCCCTGCTCCCACAGCCGCGCGATCGCGAGCGCCGCCACGGGCTTCCCCGCCGACAACCACGGGAGGAGCGTGTCCCGCGTCAGGGGAACCCCCGGGCGCGTCTCGCCGAACGCCTCGTCAATCCGCGGCGCGCCGCCCACGCTGACGTAGAGTTGCAGGCCCGGATGCTCGCCGCCGGCGATGCCCCGCGCGATGACCTCGCGTGTGCGGAGAAACCCGCGCTCCATCAGGGAGGCGCCGGTCCGGCTACGTCCACGCGCCGCCCGCCGCGGGCCGGCGGCGCGGCGAGAGCAGCTGCGCGTACGATACGGGGGTCGGAAACATCTTCCACGGGTTCATCCGGCCGTCCGGATCGAACACGGTCTTGACCGCGCGCATCGCGCGCAGGTCCGCGTCAGTGTAGACCCACGGCATGTAGTTGTTCTTCTCAAACCCCACCCCGTGCTCGCCGGTGATGGTGTCGCCGGCGTCCACGCACAGGCGCAGCATCTCCTCCCCGGCCCGGATCACGCGCTCCGTCTCGCCCGGCACCCGTGCGTCGAACACGATCAGCGGGTGGAGATTCCCGTCCCCGGCGTGGAACATGTTGACCAGCGTCAACCGCTCGCGCGCGGCGATCTGCTGGACGCCCCGGAGCACCTCGGGCAGTCGCGACCGCGGCACGACCGCGTCGTGGAGATAGTAGTTGATCGCGATCCGGCCGAGCGTGCCAAACGCCGCCTTGCGGCCCAGCCACAGCGCCGCGCGCTCCGCCTCCGCGCGCGCCACGCGGACCTCGCGCGCGCCGTGGCCCCGGCAGATGCCGTCCACCATCGCGCTCGCCCGCGGCAGCACCTCGCGGAGCCCCTCCACCTCGATCAGGAGCACGGCTTCCGCGTCCAGCGGATAGCCCGCGTGCACGAACGGCTCGATCACCTGGATCGCGTTGCGGTCCATCATCTCGAGGGCCACGGGACCGACCCCGCGCCCGATGATCTCGGTCACCGCCTCGCCGGCGGTGCCGAGGTCGTCAAACACCGCGAGCAGCGTCACGACGTCTTCCCGCCGGTGCAGGAGGCGCACCCACACGCGGGTGACGATGCCGAAGGTCCCTTCGGCGCCGACGACGAGGCCCACCAGATCCAGGCCCGGGGCGTCGGGACCCGATGCGCCGAGGCGGACGAGGCCGCCGTCCGCGAGCGCCAGTTCGAGCCCGAGGACGTGGTTCGTCGTCACCCCGTAGGCGATCGTATGCGGACCGCCCGCGTTGTGCGCCACGTTGCCGCCGATGCTGCTGGCGTACTGGCTGCTCGGGTCGGGCGCGTACAGGTAGCCGCGGTCCTCGACCGCGTGCGTGATGTCGATGTTGGTCACGCCGGGCTCCACCACGGCCACGCGGTTGTCGAGGTCGACCTCCAGGATGCGGTTCATGCGATTGAGGCCCACCACGAGGCCGCCCGTGATCGGCAGCGCGCCCGCGGCGATCCCGGTGCCCGCGCCGCGCGGCACGACGGGCAGCCCGTGGCGCGCGGCCACCCGCAGCACGGCCGAGACCTCGGCCGCGCTCCCCGGCAGCACGACGAGATCCGGCGCGGCCGTGATATTGGACGCGTCGTACTCGTACGCGAACACGTCGCCGGGGCTCGCCAGGACGTACGGCGCGCCCACCACCGCGCCGAGCTCGCGCACCACAGCGTCGCGGGAGGGGATGGCGACGCGGGCGGCGGCGAGGGCCTCGGGCGAGGGCTCCCCGGCGGTCACCCCGCGCTCGGCCTCGTGCACGGTCGTGCGCTCACGTCACAGGCCTGCGCGGTGCCGCCGCCCGCGCGCTACAGCGGCGGGGTGAACCGGCCGTCCACGGCGGTCCAGCCCCCGTCCGCGAAGAGGAGCGAACCGGTGACAAAGCTCGCGGCGTCGGATGCCAGGAAGACCACGGGACCGGCCATCTCGTCGGGCGCCGCCCACCGGTGGAAGACGGACTTCTCGGCATACGCGCGGTGCCATTCAGGGTGGCTTTTGATCTGGCTCGTCAGCGGCGTCTCCACGGCGCCGGGGGCGACGGCGTTGACCCGCACCCCGCGCGGACCCAGCTCGGCCGCGAGGGCGCGGCACAACAGCACAATGCCCGCCTTGGTCGCCGCGTACACGCTCTGCCCCGGCTCCACGGTTTGGGCGCGAATCGACGCAAGGGCGATGATGCTGCCGCGCCCCTGCTCCGCCATGCGCCGGCCCGCCTCGCGCAGCACGTAAAAAGTGCCCTTGAGATTGACCGCGAGGACGCGATCGAGCTCTTCGGCGGTGTAGGCCAGGATCGGCTTCCGCACGTTGATGCCCGGCGTCACCACGGCCACATCGAGCGACGCGTGGCGCGCCGCGAGCTGCGCGAACAGCCGCCCGACGCCGTCCTCCTGCGCGATGTCGACCTGGTGCGCCTCGGCGCGCCCGCCCGCCTCCTCGATCAACGCGGCGGTCGCCCGAGCGCCGTCGGCGTTGAGATCGGCCACCGCGACGGTCGCGCCCTGCGCGGCGAGCGCCTGCGACGAGGCGCGGCCGATGCCAGAACCGCCGCCGATCACGACCGCCACCTTGCCGTCCAGCCGAAACATCCGCCCGTAGTCCATGGACAGGAGTTTCGCTGTGGGAACGGCAAATACTTCTGCACGCGCGGGCCCCCCGTCCCCCGGTGCGCCGCGTGCCTCGTACAAGGAGCGCAGCTGCCGTGCCTGAGACCCAGACGACCGAGACCGAGTTGATGCAGGCCTACGTGGACGCGCATCCGCGCTCGCGCGAGGCGTTTGCGCGGGCGGGCCGGGTCCTGCCGGGCGGCCTGACCCACGACAACCGGGCGCTGGCCCCGTTCCTGCCGTACGTGGAGCGGGCCGAAGGCGCGCGGAAGTGGGATCTCGACGGGCACGAGTACGTCGACTATGCGATGGGGCACGGCGCGCTGATCCTGGGGCACGCCCATCCCGCGGTGGTGGACGCGGTGCGGCGGCAGATCGCCCTGGGCACGCACCACGGCGCGAACCACCTGCTGGAGATCGCCTGGGCGGAGCGCGTTCACCGCTTGGTGCCGGGCGCGGACCTGGTGCGGTTTACGAGTTCGGGAACGGAAGCGACCATGCTCGCGCTGCGGGTGGCGCGGGCCGCCACCGGGCGGTCGAAGCTCGTCAAGTTCCGCGGCCACTTCCATGGGTGGCATGACGCCGTGGCGCCGGGCCAGTCGCCGCCGTGGGACGCGGTGCCGCCGGGCGTTCCCGTATCGATCGCGGCCGACACCATCGTCCTGCCGCCGGAGTTGAGCGCGGTGGAACGGACGCTCGAGAGCGACCCCGACGTGGCGGCGGTGATCGTCGAACCGAGCGGCGCGTCGTGGGGCACGGTGCCGCTGCCCGCGGGCTTCCTCGCGGACCTCCGCCGCCTCACCGCCACGCACGGAGTGTGTCTCATCTTCGATGAGGTCATCACGGGATTCCGTGTCGCGCCCGGCGGGATGCAGCAGGCGTCCGGGGTGACCGCGGATCTCGTCACGATGGCCAAGATCCTCGCCGGCGGCCTGCCCGGCGGGGCCGTGGCCGGCCGGCGCGACCTCCTCGAGCCGATCGGCCTGCCGGGCGGGAATCGCCGCAAGATCCAGCATCCCGGCACGTACAACGCGAACCCCCTGTCCGCCGCGTCCGGGGTGGCCTGCCTCGATCTCATCCGCGACGGCGCGGTGCAGGCTGCGTGCGACCGGACGGCGGCCACGCTGCGCGCGGAGCTCAACGGCGTGTTGGGCCGTCTCGGCGTGCACGGCGCAGCGTACGGCTTCTCCTCGGGGTTTCACCTGGCGTTCGACCGGCGCATCACGCCGGGCGATCCGGAGAGCGCGCTCGCGCTGCCGCCCCACGCCCTCAAAGGGCAGCGGGCCCTCCCGCACGTGGCGCCGCTCACGGTGGCGCTGCTGATGCGCGGCGTGCACGTGTTTGGGATGGGCGGTTTTATCAGCGCCGCGCACGGGCGGGACGACGTGCGCCGCACCGTCGACGCGCTCGAGGGCGCCGTGCGGCAGCTCCGGGACGTGTTGCCCGCGTAATCACCCCGCGCCGCACGCCTCGCACGATCCCGGAGCGGCCGCGGCCGCCGCGCGGTCCAGGCCGTTGACGGACGGAGTGTGTTGACGTCCGCGGCCGGCGCCCGCTCGGGACGGCACCCCGCTCCGTAATCATCGCCGCCCGCACGCGAGACGAACCACATCCGCGATTGGGTGTACCGCGCGGCGCTTCGAGTTCGCCGCGGCGGGGTAAGTATGTCTGTGGAGTCCGACACACGACCGTGCTTCGGGCGCGGTGGTAGGCCGCCGGAAGCGCCCGTTCTCCCCTGCGTACGCGGCCTGCACGGTTGGTTCGTGACGCGATGACGGCCCTCACGCCGTCTTGATGCGCCGGCAGCCTTCATGCGTCAAGCGGATCGCCCGCGCCATCGCTCAGGAAGGTGACGACCGTGACGTTTCTCTGGCCAGCGGCGTTCGGCTTGTACCCGGTCGTCGCGGTGCTCGCCGCGGCGTACATCTGGCGATCGCGGCGGTCCGCGCGTCAATACGTGCGGTTCTCCAGCCTCGGCCTCGTCGCCCAGGCGGCCGCCGCCGGCGGGCCGCAATGGCACCGTCATGTTCCGGCGGGTCTCTACCTGGGCGCGATCTCGACCGTCATCCTCTCGGTGGCGCGGCCGGTCGCCTCCGTCCCGTACCCGGATGATCAAACGTCCGTCATGCTCTGCATCGACGTGAGCGGGAGCATGGACATGCGCGACATCGAGCCAACCCGGCTCGGCGCGGCGAAGCGCGCGGCGAAGCAGTTTATCCAGGCGCTCCCGCCGCGGGCCAAAGTGGGGCTCGTGTCCTTTAGCGATCGCGCCACGCTCGTGGCGGTGCCGACCACGCATCACGCGGCGCTCGCGGGGGCGATCGACCGGCTCGCCACCCAGTCCGCCACCGCCATCGGGGACGGCATCCTGGCCGCCGTGTACGCCCTGCCGGGCCGCGAACGCGCGCCCGGCGGTGGACGGAGCGCCGCGCCGTCCGCGGGCCAGGCACCCGCGGACCCGGACCAGTTGCCGCCCGCGGCGGTGGTGCTGCTGACCGACGGCGAGAACAACACGGGCACCAGCCCGGCGGACGCGGCGCTGGTCGCCCGGCGGCTCCGGGTCAAGGTCTATACCGTGGGGATCGGGACCACCGCTGCGGCAACGGAGCCGCTCGACGAGCAAGGGCTGCGGGACATCGCGGCCACGACCGGGGGCGCCTATTACCGCGCCACGTCCGCGCCGGAACTGGTCCGTGTGTACCGGACCCTCGGGCGCGCCGTCGCGTGGCCCTGGCGGCCGACCGAGGTCAGCGGTCCGGCCTCGCTCGCCGCGGCGGTGCTGCTGCTCGTCGCCCTCCTCTCGTCGCACCGCAAGGACCGCATCTTCTGATCCCGCCCGCCGTCGCGGCCTCGATCGCCGCGACGAATTCGGCGCCCGGCCGCGCGCGATGTGATCGACCCCGCGTGGTGCGGGGGAAACATCAACAGCGGCGGCGCAAGGAGCGCGAGGCGCGTGATGCCGAGGATACGACGCTACTGGTGGATTGAAACGCCCGACGGCCGGCCCGTGGCCGGTCCCTTCGACCACGAGCGCGAGGCGATCATAGGCGCACGCCAGCTGAATCGCGACTGGATGCTGGCCGTGACGGGCGATCACTACGGGGCGCCGCTATGGCCGCTCCGGACGTTCGATTCGCTGGCCGACGTGCCGGAGGAATACTGGCGCCGGCAGCGGGCCGGCACCGCGATCGTGGAGGCGCTGCCCGGCGGGTTCGCCGCGGTCTACGTCTTTCGCGACGCCGACGCCGCGAGGGAGCAGGAGCCGCAGGCCGTGGCGCTGCGTCCCGGCGGCACGGTCACGCCCGCGCCGCCGCCGGCGCGCGCGCTGCCGCGGCGGAGACGCGGCGCGACGTTCGGATAGGACACGGATCCGCGGCACCGGATCCCCATCGGCGCATCAACGACGCGCAAGACATGGCGTCGCCGCCCGTGGTTGCCCGCCCCCCTCGCGGCGGGCGTGTTCATCGACTCTTCACAACATTCACACCGTTTCTTCGCGCGGCGGCTCAGCGGGATGGGCACAATAGAAGTGCGGTAGTACGTGCGGAGAGGAGGTGCCACATCATGTTGCTTGCGCTGCTTCTCCTCGTCGGGGTCGCGATGTGGGCGACCGGCCATCTGATTCTCCAATAGCGATGGCACGCGATCGGCTGGCGGCCTGATCGCTCCGCCTCCGGGCGGACGGTCGGGCCGCCTCGCTACGCGCGGCGGCCAAGGTGCCGCGCGCCGTTCCGGCCGAGCAGCCGCTTCGCCTTGCGCAGCCGGTTGTCGGCCTCCCGCACCAACCCCTCCGACGTCTGCGCGTCCTTGGGCCAGGTCGCCAGTCCGCACGACACGCTGGCGTAGGATCCGGCCGAGCCCATGTGCGGCACGGTGAGCTTGAGCGGCCGCAGGCGCGCCACGAGCCGCTCGCCCTGCGCCGCGCTCGTCTCCGGGCGGAGCAGGCCGAACTCGTCGCCGCCCCATCGGGCCACGAGATCCGAGGCGCGGACGCACCGCGTCAGGAGCTCGGCGACCCGGGCCAGCAGTTCGTCACCCGCCGCGTGGCCGTGCACGCTGTTGATGATCTCGAAGCCGTCCACGTCCAGCAGCACGACGCTGAGGTGCCGCCCCGTCCGCCGGTTACGCGCGATCTCCGATGTGACATGATCCAGAAAGCTCTGCCGGTTCGCCAGCCCCGTGAGCGCGTCCGTGGCGGCGAGCTGCTTCACTTGTTCGCCGAGCCGCGCGACCTCGACCGCACCGGCCAGATAGCGGCCGACCACCGTGAGCAGGCTCAGATCCGACTCCGTGAACGCGCCCGGGCGCGGGGCGTACGCCGCGAGCACACCGACGGCGCGGTCGTTGACGACCAACGGGGCGTAGATACCCGACCGCGGCTTGCGCGTGCGCGCCGGAACGCCGGTGTCGGCCGACAAATTCGAGACGAGGAGCGGCAGCTTTCGGTCCATCACCGTGCCGTGCACCCCTTTGTCTCGGGGCAACGTCGCCCCGCGGGACCGCGCCCACAACCCGGAGGCCGCGCGAATGGTGAGCGTGCGCGGCATGCGCTCGTCGAGGAGCGCGACCGTGCAGGAGTCAAACCCTGTCTCCTCGTGGAGCGCGAGCATCACGCGCTCCAGGAGCGTGGGTAAGGAATGGACGACGGCGAGGTCGTTGGCCAGGCGCGCCAGAAACAACAGCGCGCGATCCGGCGCGGCGTGCGCGCGGCCTGGGCGTGTGGAACGAACGGCGGAAGGTCTCGGCATGCGGTGACTCCCCCGGTGCAGCGTCTCCCCTCGCTACCGTGCCCATCTTGGCCCGGCGCAAGACCCCGCCCACGTGGATGGATGCCCGCGTCAGACGCCGCGGCACTGGGGGATCGCCTCGCGAAGGCTGCCGGTGAAGGACGGTAGACGATTCGAGAACGCGAGCGTGCCGGTGTTTGCCGGGCCCGGGGGGCGCGGACGGCGAGGGGCCGCGGCCGGGTCGCGTCAGCGTACGCTGCGGAGGTTGGTCGTCATGAGCTCGTTGGACACGTGCCGGAGCGTGGCCTTGGCGTCGGCCTCACTGGCAAACGACAGGACCGTCACTTTCTCGCCGGTGGAAAAGGTGACGGTCAGGCCGGCGCCCTCGACCGCCACCTGCCGGACGTGGTCCAGGTTGATCAGCGTACGCTCGTCCCCCACGGCGAGCCACATCATCCCACCTCCGGAATGAACACGGCGCTCACGCACGCGCGATCTCGGTTACGGGTTCGAGACTGAGCGGGTAGGTTTGGTGTTGCATAGGCGCGCGGCCGGGCGGCGCCTCGGGCTTCAGTATAGCAATCAAGCGCCGTGGGCGGAGCCCACCGGCGTCACCGGCCGTGCGCGCGCTCGCGACGAGGATCGAAGGGGGCGTGGCAGCGAAGCGGCGGAGCCGCCGCAAGTCAAGCCGGGTTGGCTCCGAGGAGCTACCTCTCTCTCGCCATGCGACGGCGTCCGCCGACTGTGAGTTGTGGAAATCGGGAGGCGCTCGCCCGCTGGCTTTCCACCGTCTTCGGTCCCCGCCGCCGGTGCCTACCGCCCGCCACTGTTCTCCGGAGTTACCCCCGAAGTACGTCCGACCGGCTCTCGGCGTCCACGCGCGCGAACGTTTGAATCGGCTACTTCGCCAGTCGACTTGCGCCTCCGTGTCCTTTACTATCATCATCGGACTCGCGGCGCAATCGGGAATTTCCGTTCGCCGGAAATGTTGATAGTGTGGATACGGTCCTGTGGATAGGAATCCACGGCACCGTCCGTCTCGAGCCCGACCAGCCGGGCCCGTACGACGTCGCGGACACAACGCCATGACGGGATCCCCGACAGCAGCGCGCCAGGTCTTGACGGGCGGCACGGTCCTGACGATGAACGCCCGGCGCGACCTCATCGCCGACGCGGCGATCGTGCTCGACGGGCCGGTGATCGCGTACGTCGGCGCGGCATCGGGCGTGCGCGTCGAGCCCGCGGACATTCGCGTCGACTGCCGCGGCCTGCTGCTCATGCCCGGGCTCGTGAACGCGCACACCCACACGGCGATGGGGCTGTACCGCGGCCTCGCCGAAGACCGGCCACGCAGCGGGTGGGCGCCCGCCCGGTACGCGCTCCCGCATCTCGAGCGCGCGCGCCCGGAGGACTACTACCACGGCGCGCTCGTGGGCGCGGTCGAGATGCTGCTGAACGGCGTCACGACGATCGCGGATCGGGGCGGATCCATGGATGTGATGGCGGAGGCGTTGGACGCCGCCGGCATCCGCGCGGTGGTCGCGCACACGCTGCACGACATCGACCGGCCGCTGGAGCTGGAGCGGGCGCGCCGGGTGCTCGCCCGTTGGGGCACCGATCCGCGCGCGCGGGTCCACGCCGGGCTCGGGCCGCACGCTCCGGATACGTGCTCGGACGCGCTCCTGCGGCAGGTGCGGGCGCTCGCCGGCGACAGCGGGGCGAGGATCTATATCCACTGCGCGCAGTCGGACCTCGAGCTCGCGACGGTGCGGGCTCGGGGATACGCCGGGGCCGTCCATTGCCTTCATGGCCACGGCATCCTGGGCCCGGATGTCGTGGCCGCCCACTGTCTCTACCTCGGCGCCGGCGAGATCGCGCTGCTCGCCGCCACCGGCACGTGGGTGGCGCACTGTCCGGCGAGCAACGCCAAGATCGAGGCGCGCATCGCGCCGGTCGCCGCGATGCTGGCGGCCGGCGTGGGCGTCGCGCTCGGCACTGACTGGGCCCCGACGAACAACACCATGGATCTCTTCGACGAGATGAAGACCGCCGGGTTGCTCGGCAAGGTCGCCGCGGACGACGCGGCCGCGATCCCGGCGGCGCGTCTGCTCGAGATGGCCACCGTCGACGGCGCGCGCGCACTGGGGCTGGCCGACGTCTGCGGCAGCCTCGAGCCGGGGAAGCGCGCGGACATCGTGGCGCTGGCCATGGACGAACTGCACCTCCACCCATGGCACGACGTGGCCGCGAACCTCGTCTACGCCGCCAAGGGCCAGGACGTGCGCCACGTCTGGGTGGACGGACGGCGCCTCGTGCGCGACCGGCGGCCGGTGCACGTCGATACGGCGGCGCTGCGCGAGGAGACCACCCGCATCTGGCGGCGCCTCGGCGCCGCGCCCCGTGACCCGCGCGCCCGCGGCTAGACCTTCGGCGTCTTGGCCATCTCCACGATCTCGGTGGTCATCACGTCCGCCGGCGCGACCGGGCTGGCGATCTGCTTGAGCCCGTAGTAGGTATCGCTGATCTGCGCCCACACCTTGGGGTCCATCGCGCCCCATCCCGCTTGCTTCGTGAGCGGAGAGTACATGTAGGGAATCTCGTTCTTCCACGTCTGGAGTTCGAGCCGGCGGTCCAGTCCCGTCGTGGCCCTGAGCACGTCGTCCACGGCCTCGTCGGGGTGCGCGGCCGCGTAGAGCCAGCCGCGGGCGCTCGCCTGGACGAACCGCACGAGCACGTCCTTGCGCTCGCCGAGCACCCGGTCGGTCGTAAAATACGTGTAGGCGTACAGGCGGATCCCGAGATCCCACAACGGGAAGTAGCTGAAGTTCCCCGCCTGGCGCACCGCCTCGATCTGCGGGGCGTCGATGATCCAGCCCGTGATCACGTCCACCTGCCCGGTCACGAGCGGGCGCGTATCCCCCCCGACAAACAGCACCTTGACCTTGTCCTCGGGGATCTGATACTTCGCCAGCACCGCGGCGAGCAGCGGCCGCGCCGTCGCCTGGATGCCGATCGTCTTTCCGGCGAAGTCCCGCGGCGTACGGATACCCGACTTGGTGAGGAAGATGAAGGCAAACGGGTGCTTTTGCAGCACGGTCGCGAACGCCTTGACCGGGAGGCCCCGGCTGCGCGCGTTGACGAGGACGGCGACCGACGACACGTTCCCCATCGGCACGCCGCCGCCCGCGACGACCTGGATGGGATCGATGTTCGGCCCGCCTGGCTGGAGCTTCACGTCGAGCCCCGCGTCCTTGAAATATCCCTTGGCGTTCGCCACGAAGTCGCCGGCCATCTGCGAATTGGCCAGCCACCCGAGCTGCTCGGAGAGCGCGGCCGTCCCCTGCGCCGCGGCGCCCCGAAGCAGTCCCGGAACCTGGCCGCCGGCCGCGACCAGGGCGAGCGCACCGCCTCCCGAGAGGAGCCTGCGCCGGCTCATCGGCTGCCCGAGAAGCGTGATGCGGTCTCGTCCCATCTCCCCACCCCCTGTTGCGTCTTCATGCTCCGTCCCCGCCCCGACCGCCCCCGGGTACGCCCGGACGCCTCCGCGGCTTGAGGCCTCAGACCACGCCGTCGCGGATCAGGGCATCGATCTCGTCCGCGCCATACCCCGCTTCCACCAGGATTTCCCGCGTGTGTTCGCCGAGATCGGGCGGGTGCCGCCGCACGCGGGCGGGCGTGTCCCAGAGCTTCACCGGCACCCCGACCGTCTCGAAGCGGCCGAGCCGCGGATGCGCCACGTCCATGCGCATCCCGTTGTGCGCGACCTGCGGATCCTCGAGGGCTTCGCCGAGCGAGCGGACGGGCGCGCACAGCACGTCCTCCCGCTCCAACCGCTCGAGGGCCTCGGCCTGCGTCAATTCTCCGAACCGGCGGCGCAGGATCGCCTGCAGCTCGGCCCGGTGCGCTTGTTGCGCGTCGTCCGTCGCGAAGCGGGGATCCTCGCCGAGCGGGCCGAGGTCGAGCGCCCGGGAGATGTCGCCGAGCGGATCCGCCTTGAACGCGCCGATCAGCACGATCCATTTGCCGTCCTTGGTCCGGAACGTGCCGTTGCGCGGGAGCGCGATCCAGTTGACGACCTGCCGGGCGTTGAGCCACGCCGTCGCTTCCTGCTGCTGCATAAAGAGCATGGCGTCGAGCAGGGACGACGTGACGAGCTGGCCGTTCCCGGTCCGCTCGCGCGCCAGCAGGGCGAGCAGGATGCCCTGCACGAGCAGCATGCCGGCGGCGCAGTCGCAGACCGCGGTGCTGAACGGTTCCGGCGGCGCGTCGGGCTCGGCGCGCCGGAGCAGCGCGCCGCCGAGCGCCTGCGCGAGGACGTCCTGGCCACCCTTGGATTGGTAGGGCCCGGTGAGGCCGTACCCGGTCCCCACGGCGTAGATCAGCCGCGGGTTGATCTCGCGCAGCGTCTCGTACCCGAGCCCGAGCCGCTCCATCGTGCCGGGCCGGAAGTTGTGGACGAGGATGTCCGCCCCGCGGACGAGGCGCACGGCGAGCGCCCGCCCGGCGGGCCGGCGCAGGTCGACCGTGAGCGCGCGTTTGTTCCGATTGGTCGCGAGAAAGATATAGCTCTCCCCGCTGGGAACGGGCAGCGTCGCGCGGGTGTAGTCCCCGACGCCGGGCCGCTCGATCTTGATCACGTCGGCGCCGAAGTCGCCGAGCATCTGCGTGGCCAGCGGCCCGAGCGTGATCTGCGTGAAGTCCAGCACGCGCACGCCGTCGAGCGGCATCGGATCCCGCGGGGTCATCGCCCACTCCACCGCGGCGGCCGCTTCTCGCGAAACGCGCGCACGCCCTCGTCGCCGTCCTCCGAGCCGAGCGCGTCGAGGACCCGGCGCGGAAACCAGCGCGCGGCGACCGGGAGCGGCAGATCGAGTGCCGCCATCGCGAGCTGCTTGGTCGCCTCGACGGCGAGCGGCGCGCAAGCGATCACGTCCGCGGCCCATCGGTCCGCCGCCGCGCGGAGATCGGCCGCCGGCACGACTTCATTGACGAACCCCGCGGCGAGGCCGTGCCGCGCGCCGAGGCGCCGCCCGGTTAGGAGCAAGCCCATCGCCAGCTTGAGGGGGACCTGCCGCGCGAGCATGGCGATGCCGCCGTCCATCGCCATGCGCCCGACCCGGGGCTCTGGAAAGCCGAATTCGGCATGGTCGGCCGCGATGATCAGGTCGCACGCGAGCGCCAGCTCGAACCCCCCGCCGAGCGCCAGGCCGTTCACGGCCGCGATCACCGGCTTCAGCAGGTCCCGGCGCAGCGACAGGTTCCCCGCCCCGAGGGGGAGCGCCCGGCCGAGGTAGGCGAGGCCGCTCGCCTCGCCCGGGTCCTTCATGTCCGCGCCGGCCGAGAACGCGCGCGACCCTGCGCCGGTGAGGATGGCCACGCGCACATCGGTGTCGTCGCGCACGTGGTCCCACGCCCGGCCGAGCGCATGGTGCGCGGCCTGGTTGAGCGCGTTGAGCACCTGGGGCCGGTCGATCGTCACCCGGGCGACCGCGCCGTCCCGCTCGTACCGGATGCCCGCGTCGGTGAACGCCTCGGCCGGCATGCTAGCGCCCTCCGGGCGCCGCGCCCGCGGGCTGCTCTTCGAGTCCCAAATCCGCGCCGGCGGCGATGAGCCGGCGCTGCAGCGCGGCCACGTCGACCGCGCGGGGCTCGATGCCGGCATCCGCCGCCATGGCCGCGGCCACGCCCGCGGCCTCGCCCATGACCATGCACGGTCCGATCTCGCGCGCCGACCGCTGGGCGTCCGGGGCGGCGGAGAAGCACCGCCCGGCCACCAACAACCCGCCGACGCCGACGGGCAGGAGGGAGCGATACGGCATGAAGTAGTCGCGCCCGCGGCCGATCACGTCGGGAAACCGGCGGCCCCCCAGCACGTCGTCCTTGGTCATGACGTACTCGCCTTGGAGGACCCGCGTCTGCCGCACGCCCGCCTGGGGCGACGCATCCAGGATGTAGGCGCGCTCGAATCCCGGCATGTGCGCGCGCAGCCACGCGATGCCGCGCACGAATCGTTCACGCGCGTCGATCTCGAGAAAGGTCAGGTCCTCGACCGAGAGCGCGTCGAGTCCGCCGAGATGCGGGCAGTTGCACCAGATCACGCCCTCGCGCGGCGTCCGCAGCCACCAAAAATCCCAGGAGCCGCCGAGCATGCGCTTGACCTCGGCGTTCAGCGTCCGCGCCTCATCGGGATGAGCCCGCTCAAACGCGATGGCGCGGTCCACGTCCACCGCGGCCAGGCGGTGGACCAGGCTCACCATGTACCGTCCGTGCTCGAACGGCGCGCCGGCAGACGCGTAGAGGTCGCCGTCGCCGCTGGCGTCGATGAACACGCGTCCCCTGACCGCCTGCCGGCCCGCCTTGGTTTCCACGATCGCCGCGCGGACGCGACCCTCCTCGACGATGGCGCGCGAGAACCACGAGTGCATGCGGAGCGTCACGCCGGCCTCGCGGGCCATCTGGAACGACACCTGCTTCCACGCCTCGGGGTCGAAGGCGCCCGCATAGGTCGTGGGCAGAGGTTTGGTGCGCGCGTAGAAATCCTCGAAGCCCCACCGCGCCCAGCGCCACCACACCTCGGGGTCGTGGCTGAAACAGTCCTCCTCCGGGGGCGCGACGGCCCCGCCGGCGGACACGAGCCGCTGCAGCATCTCGTAGGCGATGCCCGCGACGGTCCGCTTGGTGTGCCCGGACATGTCCGCGAGCAGGAGCACCATCCCTCCGGACGCCATCCCGCCGAGGTACCCGTACCGCTCCAGGAGCAGCGTGCCGGCTCCCGCACGAGCCGCGGCGACCGCGGCGGCCAAGCCGGCCGGCCCTCCCCCGACCACCACCACATCGGCGTCGGCCACCACGGGGACGTCCTGCGCCGGCTCACGCACCACGCTCATCGTGCCCTCCTCCCGCCTCCGTCCCGGTGCGTCACGGTGATCCGGCACGGCATCGGTCGGCCTCGCTCAATCCGGCCGGACATGCGTCGCCCGCCACGAGACGGCGTAGTGCTCGATGATGGAGACCAGGTTGAACAAGAGGAGCGCCAGCACCGACGCCACGGTCATCGTCGCGTACAGCAGCGGCGTCCGGTAGTCGTAGGTCGCCGCCACGATGAGGTAGCCGAGCCCGGCGTTGGACCCGATCCACTCGCCGACGATCGCGCCGAGCAGCGCGGCCGTGCTCGCGATCCGGAGCGCGGAGAACAGGTATGGAAGCGACGTCGGCCACCGCAGGTACCGGAACACTTCCCACCGGCTCGCCGACAGCACCCGCATCAGCTCGAGCGCCTGCGCGTCCACGGCGTCGAGCCCATCCGCCATGTTGACGAGGGTGGGAAAGAACGTGATGAGCGCGGCGATCGCGATCTTCGGCGCGTAGCCGTTACCCAACAGCAGCACGAGGATCGGGCTGATCGCGACGATCGGCAGCGTCCGCACCGTCACCGCGAGCGGGTACACGCTGTGCCGGAACGTCCGGTTATGCACGAATCCCACGGCGGCCGCGACGGCCACGAGGTTGCCGAGCACGAACCCCGCGATGGTCTCGACCAGGGTGGGCCACGTGTTGACGAGGAGCGTCCGCGCCTCCGTCCGGAGGGCCTGAGCCACCTGCACGGGCGACGGCGCGATGTACGTGGGCACGTGAAACACGACGATGATCGCCTGCCAGCCGGCGATGACGGCGGCCATGGTGGCGACCGCGATCGCGTGCCGGCGCCACGGGGACTCCGCCCCCCGCGCCGTCCGGCGCCCGCGCGTCGCGGCCGGTCCGGCGACGTGGGCGCCCAGCGGCGGCCGGTCCGCCGACGCCATCAGTGCTCGAGCGCCTCCCGCAGCGCCGCGGTCACGCGGGTGAATTCCCCGGTGTCGCGCATCCGCGGATGGCGAGGATAGCCCATGCCGACTTCCACCACCCGGCGGATCTCCGCGGGGCGGGGCGACAGCACGACGACGCGGGACGACAGGTACACGGCCTCGGGGATGCTGTGCGTCACGAACAGGATCGTGCGCCGCGTCTCCGTCCAGATGCGCAGCAACTCCTCGTTGAGCCGGTCCCGCGTGATCGCGTCGAGCGCCCCGAACGGCTCGTCCATCAAGAGGATCGGAGGATCGCTCACCAACGCGCGGGCGATCGCGGCGCGCTGCTGCATGCCGCCGGACAACTGCGCGGGGCGCACGCGCTCGAACCCCTGCAACCCCACCAGGGCGAGGAGCGCCGCGGGCGCCGGCCCCGAGGGATGCCGCTTGCCCCATCCGCCGATCCGAAGCGGCAACGCCACGTTGTCCTCGACCGACAGCCACGGCAGCAGGACCGGCTGCTGAAACACCATGCCCAAGGCCCGGTCCCGCCGGGCCCCGCCGGGGGAGCGACCGAGGACCTCGATCGTCCCTTCGGTGGGCGAGAGGATGTCCGCGACGGCACGCAGGAGCGTCGACTTGCCGCAGCCGGACGGGCCGAGCAGCGACACGAACTCGCCGCGGCGGATCTCCAGCGTCACGTGCCGCAGCACCTCGAGCGGCTCCCCGCCGCGATCGAAGGTCATCGACACGCCGCGAAGCGCGATGGAGACCGCCGGTTCGGAATGCCCCTCTGATA
Organism: Bacillota bacterium; assembly: GCA_021324255.1. Taxonomy (GTDB): domain Bacteria; phylum Sysuimicrobiota; class Sysuimicrobiia; order Sysuimicrobiales; family Segetimicrobiaceae; genus JAJPIA01. Next base: position 25,944 of record JAJPJL010000051.1, on the reverse strand, counting down.
CGATCACCGTGTGCCTCCCCGCAGTGCGCCCCGGTGCCCGCGCGACGCGGCCACCGGCTGTTACGCCGCGCGGTCCCCAACATCCTGGGTCACGGTCGCGCGGCGCGCGACGGCGAGCGAATCCGAAGCCGCCCCCCGCCACGGTGCCGGCCGCGCCCACGGCGGATGATGAACGAGACGCTCGGCAAGATCCACTTCGCCCTCACGTTTCTCGGCATCTACGGCACGTTCTACCCGATGCACTTCATCGGGCTTCACTCCAACGACCGGCGGCTCTACGCGACGACGTCGTACCCGTTCCTCTCGCACACGGGCCCGATCGACGTGTTCATGTCGCTGTCGGCGTTCGTGCTCGGGGCGGCGCAACTCGTGTTCGTGTTCAACTTCCTGTGGAGTCTCAGGTACGGTCCGGCGGCGGGGGCCAACCCGTGGCGCGCCAACTCGCTGGAGTGGGTCGCGCCGACTCCACCGCCGCACGGCAATTGGGGCCCTCGCTGCCGGTCGTCTACCGCTGGCCGTACGACTACAGTCTCCCGGACGCCGCGGACGACTACGTGCCGCAGACGATCCGGCTGGTCCCGGCCGGCGCCGGTACGGACCGCCGTTGACGCCGCCGCCGTGGCCGGCCGGCGGCCATACCGCGCGGCCACGTGGCCCCGCCCGCATCGCCGCGTCACCCGGCACGGATGCCGGCAGCCAGGGCGCGGCCGCCTCGCCGGTGCCGCGGGCCGCGCAATCGCGGCCGCGCGCGCCCGGTCAGGCGCGTCGTGGTCGCCGCTCGGCCAGCGCCGCCCGTGGGACCGGGGCCAGGGTCCCAGGCCGCGGCAGGATAGCGCCGTATAGCTCCGGGCGCTGCCACTGGCTCAGGACGCCCGCCTTGGCCGCGTTCGTCCGCTGCGACTCGACGCGATCCTCCTGCGCTCGAAGCTCGCGCACCCGGTCGAGCGTCACGTCCACGAGAAACATCCCCGCGACGGTCGCCTCGAAGACCACCTGCTCCGGGGTCGCCACCATGGCAAGCCCGCGCTGCGCGGGCGCGAAGAGGTTCTGGGTCGTGGTGACGACGGCGAGGTTCTCGATCGCACGGGCCCAGATGAGATGGCGCCACGTCGGCCAGAGGCGTTCCTTGTCGACGCCCGCCGGAAGGAAGATCACCTCCGCGCCCCGCAATGCGAGCGCCCGCGCCACTTCCGGCATGTAGACCTCGCTGCACATCGCCAGGCCGAATACCCCGTGCTCGGTCTCGAACACCGGGAAGTCGTCACCGGGCACGTACTCGAATTCCCAGTAGGCGCCGCCGGTGTAGATCCACGGGCCGGGCGGGTGCGTCCGCCGGTACCGGCCCGGGGCAGCCCCGTCCGGCCGCGCCAGGAGGAGCACATTGTGCGCGCGACGGGTGTCGCCGCCGATCGGCTCAAGCGTCCCGAACTGAACGTACACGCCGCACCGCCTGGCGGCGTCGACCATGGCATCCGTGGGGTCGAAGCGCCGGGGCATGCGCCATGGGCCCGGGTACGTCTCGGGAAACGCCACCACGGCGGCACCCTCGCGCGCCGCCGCCTCGACGTGGCGCACCGCGTCCGCCACGTTCCGTTCATCCTCCGGCGGCCGGTGGGCCAGCGGTTGGATCACCGCCAAGCGGAAGCCCGACCGCCGGCCGTCGGTGCCGCCCACGAGACCACCTCCCGGGCCGCCCTGCCCCGCGCCCCCCTCGGGCGCGGGCGCCCGTGGCGTGCTTCGACGTGCGCACCTGGGTTCCCCGGGTGAGGCGACGGCGGCCGAGCGCCCACCGGCGGCCAAGGACGCAGGGAGCGCCGGCGCGGACGAGAACAGCGATGCGCACGATCGAGGGAGGAGCGTGATACCCGTGCAGATCCGACTCGACGGCAAGCGCGCCGTGGTGACCGGCGCAAACTCTGGGATCGGCGAGGCGATCGCTCGTGGGCTCGCGGGTGCGGGGGCCCGCGTGTGCGTGAACTACGTTGTCCACCCGGAGGCGGCCGAAGGCGTGGTCAACGACATCACGCACGCCGGAGGTCAGGCGTTCGCGGCCGCGGCGGACGTATCCGACGGGACCCAGGTGGCGCAGCTCTTCGCGGCGATCGACCGCGCCTGGGGCGGCGTGGACGTCCTGGTCAACAATGCCGGCGTCGACGGACCGCGCGCCGTGGGGTGGGAGTATCCGCCGGATGAGTGGCGCAAGGTGCTGGCGATCAACCTCGAGGGCGCCTACGCGTGCGCGCGCGAGGCGCTGCGGCGGATGATCCCCCAGCGGTCGGGCGTGGTGGTCAATCTCACCTCCGTGCACGAGGTCATCCCGTGGACCGGGTACTCCGCGTACACGGCCAGCAAGGCCGGGCTCGGCATGCTGACCAAGACGCTCGCGCAGGAGGCCGCGCCGCACGGCGTGCGGGTGGTCGCGGTCGCGCCGGGCGCCATCCAGACGCCGATCAATGCCAGCGTGTGGGAGAACCCCGCGACGCGCGCGGACCTGCTGAGCAAGATTCCAATGGGCCGGATGGGGCAGCCGGACGACGTTGCGCGGATGGTCGTCGTGCTCGCCTCGGAGGCGGCGGGGTATGTCACGGGCACCACCGTGGTCGTAGACGGCGGCATGACGCTCTATCCGTCGTTCACGCACGGGGGCTAGCTCCGTGTCTTCCGTGTTCGACGATGTGTGTCCGGTCAGGCCTCCGGGGCCTGTCGCCGGGCCGCTCGCACCAGCGCGACGACACGGGGCGGCGTCACGGGGCCTTCGGTGATGCGCACCCCAAACGGCGCCAGGGCGTCCTCGACGGCGTTGGCGAGCGCGGCGGGCGGCGCGATCGCGCCGCCTTCGCCCACGCCTTTGACCCCGAGGGGATTGCGCGGCGACGGGACGTCCAGGTGGACCGTCTCGAGCCGCGGCACGTCGCGTGCCCGCGGCAGCGCGTAGTCCATGAGCGAGCCGGTGAGGAGTTGACCGTGGGCGTCGTAGACGAGGTGCTCGGCGAGACCGCCCCCCAGTCCCTGCGCGACCCCGCCGTGAATCTGCCCTTCGACGATCTTGGGATGCACGACCCGCCCGCAGTCGTGGGCGACGACGTAGCGGAGCACCCGGACGGCGCCCGTCTCCGGATCGACCTCAACGAGCGCCGCGTGCGCGGCGCTGGCGTAGGTGACGGTCGGCACCGTCTGATACGCTGAGGCTTCGAAGACGGGGTCCGCGACCACGGCCCCCTGGAACGTGGGGAGGCTCTGCTGCACGATTCCGGCGAGCGGCAACCCGCGACCGGTGCCGCGCACCACGACGCGCCCCGCGGCGAGGTCGAGATCGGCCTCGCGCGCCTCCAGGAGCGTGGCCGCCGCCCGCAGCAGCTTGTGCCGCACCATCCGGGCCGCCTCGGCGACCGCGTTGCCGGCGACGACGAGACTCCGGCTCGCGAACGTCCCCACGCCGGCCGGTACCTCGCGCGTGTCGCCGCCGACCACGGTGACGTCCTCCAGGCCGACGGCCAGCGCGTCCGCGGCGATCTGGGCGAACGTTGTCTCGTGCCCCTGGCCCTGCGAGCACGCGCCCGTCGCCACGGTCACGTGGCCGGACGTGTCGAGCCGGACGGCGGCGCTCTCATACGGCCCCACGCCGGTCCCCTCGACGTACGCGGCGATGCCGATGCCCCGGTACACGCCCCGCGCGCGCAGTTCACGCTGCTCGCGGCGGCACGCCTCGTAATCGAGCGTCTCGAGGGCGCGCTCCAGCGTGCCGGCGAAGTCGCCGCTGTCGTAGACCAGCCCGTTGCCGTCGCGGTAGAGGAGCCCGACATCGTACGGCATCTCGTCCCGGCGGATCGTGTTGCGGCGGCGGAGCGCCGCGGCATCGACCCCCAGGCGGCGCGCCAGCAGCTCGAGCATGCGTTCCATGACAAACACGGCCTCGGGGCGGCCGGCGCCCCGGTACGGCGCGTGCGGCGTCTTGTTGGTCACGACGGAGCGGGCCTCGAACGCCGCGTGCCGCACGCGGTACGGTCCCAGCATGTGCGCGATCGTGTTGTAGGGCTGCACGATGCCCCATGGATTGTACGCCCCCTGGTCGAGAAGAAACCGGTCCCGGAATCCCAGGATCGTGCCCTCGGCGGACGCGGCGATCTCGGCCTCGTGCCACTGCTCCCGGGAATGCGTGGCGCTCTGCAGGTGTTCGCGCCGCGTCTCGATCCATTTGACCGGCTTCCCGAGCCGCACCGCGATCACGGGGATGAGGATATCTTCCGGATAGACCGAGCATTTCGTCCCGAACCCGCCGCCGACATCGGGGGCCGCTACCCGCACCCGCCGGGCCGGCAAGCCGAGCGCCTCCGTGAGCGCCCGTTGCAGGAGGTGCGGCACCTGGGTCGACGCCCAGACGGTCACGCCGCCACCGAGCGGGTCCGGGTCGGCCAGGATCCCGCGCGGCTCCATGGGCAGCCCCGTGGAGCGCGGCACCTTGAACCGCTCGCGAAGCCGCACCGGAGCGTCCCGAAACGCCTGCGCCGGATCGCCGACCGTGACGGCAAAGGCCACCGCGACGTTGTCCGCCCACTCATCGTGGATGCGGGGTGCGCCGGCGCGGAGGCCCTGCTCGACGTCGACGACGGGCGGCAGCGGATCGTAGTCCGCGTGGATCGACGCGAGCGCGTCCTCCGCCGCATCGCGTCGCGTCGCGACGACCGCGGCGACCGGCTCCCCCACGTAGCGCACCTTGCCGGAGGCCAGCGACGGCTGGTGCGCCGTCCGGAGATGAAAGTCCACGCGCGCCGCGAGCGGCGCGGGCGGCATCCCCACGGCGGGGAGCGGCCGCAATGACCCGGCCAGGTCAGCGGCCGCGTAGCAGGCCACCACCGCTGGGTGGGCCCGCGCGCGCGTCAAGTCGACGGCTCGGAGCCGCGCGTGCGCCTGGGTGCTGCGAAACAGGACCGCGTGCAGACACCCGTCGACGCGAAGATCGTCCACAAAGCGACCGCCGGCGAGGAGCCGGCGGTCCTCGCGACGGGGCACGGCCGCGCCCACATACCTGGTGCTCATCGGGGTTCGCGCGGCACGGCGCTACGTCCGCGAAGGGCTCTGGCGGCGCCGCCGCACGACGTGAACCGTCGAGCTCCGGCGGGGGCTCGCGGCCGGGCCCGCCCATCTCCTCTCGCCGAACATCGACGGCGCGCCCCCAGGACGTGCCCTCAACGCGAGGACGCCGCCCTAGGCAAACGCCCGCACCACGTGACGGACGAGGAGGTCGATCTGCCGCGGATCGTCCGTGACCGGGCCCAGGACGAGGTATTGCAGGCCGGCCCCCACGAGGTCGGCGATCCGCGCGTTGATGTGATCGATGCTGCCGATCATGTAGCATTGCTGCAGGTGGTCGTAGGAGCGGTGCGCGCCCATGACCCGGAGAAACGGCTCCCGCGACGCTTCGACGGCCGCCGCGTGATCGTCCGTCTCCACGAGATGCACGAAATTGCAGTGTCCGAACGTGATCGCCGACGGGTCCACTCCCTTGGTCCTCGCATGCGCCTGGATCGCGGCCCAATCGCGCTTGACCCAGTCCTGCGTGCCGGAGCACCGCGAGAGCCAGTGCCCGCACCGCACGATGCGCTCGAGCACGGGCCTTGCGATGAACGGCACGTCGTGCTCCCCCGGGTCGGGAATCCGCCCGCCTCCGGACGCCCACATCTCCGGGAGCTTCGGGGGCCGCGGGTCGATCGTCACCTCCTCGAAGTGATAGTACCGGCCGTGATAGCTCGCGTTGGGCCGGCTCAGGAGCAGGGTCACCGCATCCAGCATCTCGTCGGTCCGCCCGCCCCGCTCCTCGACGCGCGAACCGGTCGCGCGAAACTCCGCGGCGTGCCAGCCGGGGCCGATGCCGAACACAAACCGGCCGTTGGAGAGGTGGGCGAGCGTCGCGATCTCCTTGGCCAACATCACGGGGTGCCGGATCGGCAGCACCAGGATGCCGGTCGCGAGCCGCACGGTCGTGGTGAGCGCCGCCGCGTAGGTGAGCACGCTCATCGGCTCAAGCCAGGCGAGTCCATAGAGGCCGGGAGCCGTGAGCAGGTGATCGATGACCCAGATGTCCAGGTTCGACTGCTGACACTTGGCAATCGTCTCGGTGAGCCGCGGCAGCCGCGCCGGATCCGGGTCCGGCCACGCGTAGGTGGGCAGCCAAATCCCAAACCTGAGCTTGGGCATCGCTCGGTCCCCCGGTCGGCCTGCGGCTGCGCCGCGTTGGCGGGGCCCGGCGTGATGATGTCCGGACCTCGTCAGTGTTGCGGCGCGTACACGACGATTTCGTAGACGCTCTGATACCCGCGGGTCTTGCGATCATCGACCACGGAGAACGTGATGCCGGCCATCACATAGGCCAGCTCATGGTACCCGTGCTCGTTGTACACGTTGGAGGGCTCGCCCAGCGCGCTGCGCACGGCCGCCTCCGAGACGCCCGTGTGCAGGTGCGTGGCGGTGACGAAGCGCGGATCGTAATGGACGCCGGCCTGCCGGATCACGCCCGCGGCATCCACAACCGCGTACAGCCCGCCGGTACTCCCCATCGACATCGTGCCGTCGCGGTTACGGACCGTGGCGAACCAGGTGTTGATGGTCCCCTGGTTGTTCGCGGCCGGGAACGCGGACTTGGGCGCGCCCATGCGCGTCTCCGCGTCCGTGAGCGCCATGCCCACCCGCACCGGCCCGATCCGCTGCCCGGGCACGATCAGGAAGTCGTCCGCGCCCAGTTGCGCACGGGCGATGCCGGCGATGGCGAGCACGATGCACGCGGCCATCCCCAGGCGAGCGAGCACGACCATCGTCCCCTCCGAGCCGGGGGTCCCGGCTGATGCACCCCGCTGTCGCATTCGCGGGGCGCGCGCCCGGGCCCTGCGTAGAGCGCCCCGAGCCCGGGCGCCTGCGCCGTCCGCCCGCGCCGCGGCGTCCCACGGCAGGGCGTGCGGCCGCGGTCACGCGCCGAGGTACTTGGCGAACCATGCCGCCGTCTTGGACCAGGCATCGGCCGCGGCGGCGCGGTTGTAGGCGGGCCCGGTGTCGTTGAAGAACGCGTGGCCGGCGTTGGGCTCCACCACCATCTCGAACGTGACGTGCGCCTGCTGCAACGCCGCCCGCATCGCCGGGATACCGGCGTCGACCCGCGCGTCCAGCGCGCCGTAGAACGCGAGCACCGCGCCGCGGATGCGCGCCACGCCGTCCAGCGACGGCGGGTTAGCGCCGTAGAACGGGACGATCGCCGCGAGGTCCCCATTTTCCATGGCCAGCCGCCAGGTCAGCCCGCCGCCGAAGCAAAAGCCCATCGCGCCGAGCCGGTCTCGCCGCACGCCGGGGAGGCTTCCGAGATGGCGCACCCCCGCGTCGAGCATCGCGACGAGTTGCTCGGGCGGCGTCTGGCCGAGAAACGTCGAGACCTGTGCGAGATCCTGGTACTTCGCGGTGCCGCCGATGGGGGACGCCAGGTCGGGGGCGAGCGCAACGTAGCCGAGCTTCGCGACGCGCCGCGCCACGTCCATGTGATGCGCCAGCAGCCCGCGATTCTCGTGGATCACGATCACCCCTGGAGCCGTCGGTTTGCCCGCCGGCTGCACGAGGTACGCGATCACGGAGACGTTCCCCGACGGATAGGTGGTCATCGCTGCGTGGATCGCTGGATCGTCCGGCGCCACGATGGGCGTCTGCGCCGCAAGCGGCGGCGCCGGAGATGCCGCGGCCGCCGCCAACTCGTCCGGCGACGCCGCGACCCCGAGCATGCTCAGGATGGGCGCGGCCAGCGCCGCTCCACCCGCAAAGACGCCGATACGGCGCAGAAGCTCGCGACGGCTGAGGTGGCCCTCCCGATACTCTTCCGCCCATTCCTCGACCACATACCGTCCCAGGTCGGTAAGGCTCACCGCCGGGCCGCCGGGCTGATCGGAATCCCCATCCATGTGCGGCTACCTCCTATGGAAATGCGTTCCGAGGCTTGTGGCGCCGCTTCTCGCTACAACGCCACCCATCGAATCACGAGCCCAGGGCCGGTTTCGGGCCGCGTACGATCCCGCCCTGCCGGGTCTACACGATCGTTACGCTTCGTTCGACCCCAAAGGATCACGCGGCGAGAACGTGCGGCAGGCCCTACTCAGCATCATGGACGAACGCGCCGGTTCGGCGTCACCCGTCCCGCCGGCCTTCGCTGTCGCCTGCGCCGGCCGTGGATGCGCACGGCGTCGCGCAGACCGGCGGGCGTTCGTCAGCGGCGCGCAGAAATGCAGCTCGCGCTTCCTCGAGCGTTCGGGCCGCGTCGCGGATATTGCCCGCCCGGGCGTGGAGACCGCACAGGCTGACGAGACTCTCCACTTCCATCAGTCGATCCTCGACCTCCCGAGCGAGCGCAGACGCGGCCATCAGCTGGGTGATCGCATCGTCCGTGCGGCCGGACCGGCGTGCCACGTGCGCCAGGCAGGAGCGCGCGTTCGCCTCATGCGTCTTGGCGGTGATGCACCGGCGCAGCGCCAGCGCGTGCTGCGCGGCCGCGAGCGCCTCACCGATCCGGCCGCCGGCATGCGCGCGCTCCGCCGTGGTCTCGTGGGCATCGGCCAGGCTCCGGGGATCGCAGGCGCGCCCCAGCACCTCGAGGTCGCGGGCGGGCTGATCTGTATCGCGGCCCGCCGCGACGGCGATGCGGATCCGAGCCGCCGCGATGAGCATCGCAACGTCTGGGAAGCGGCCGTCGAGCACCCGCGAGGCGGCGTCGAGCGCCGCCCGCGCCTCGTCCTCGAGGTCCTGGTGTTCGAGGACCGCCGCCAGTTCGACGTAGCTTCGCGCCACCGCCTCGGCGTGACCGAAGCGCGCGGCCTCGGCCTGCGCCCGGGACAAGGCGGCGGCGTGCTCCGGCCCGTGATTGCGCTCGATGTCGAGGGCGAGGCATTCCAGGCGGGCGAGCGCGTGGCGGGCCTGATCGCCGGAGCGAGCCGCGAGGGCCGACGCCGCGGCAAAGAGCCGGCGGGCGCCATCGAGGTCCCCGCTGAGACGCCGCGCCGTGCCGCGCGCGAGCAGGTAGTCCAGCTCCAGCGTATCCGGCGGCGGCACAGCGTCGTCGACAAAGTACCGCACGGGGCGCCCGACGCGCCCGGCGATGTAGGCGAGGACGCGCGGCGACGCGCGCACGTGCCCGCGCTCGATGCGCGAAATCGTGCGGACCGCCACCTCTCCGCCGGCCAGCTGCGCCTGCGTCAACCCTGCCGCGAGCCGCGCCTGGCGAACACGCTCCGCGAGCGGCACCGAACCCACTCGTCACCCCCCGAGTCGACGTCCGCGCAGCCGAAGACTGCCGGTTGCACAGCGCTAAACGACCTCGCCTTACCTTAGCAGGCATGATGAAAATGCAAAGAGGGCCGCAATTTGCAGCGCATGGGGACAGGGACGGGCGCAACTCCGAGGGAGGTTGCCGGCAAGCCGGCGTTGCGCAACGGCCGCGTAGGATGCGTCCCCCGAACTCGGGGACGGCGGCCCGGTTGGCGCCCTCGTGCTCGGGCACGGTCATACCGTGGGACGGTCACGGCGCGGGCGCCCGTCGGCGGAGAGGAGATGCCATCCCCATTCACCTTGACCGTAGGAGTGAGATACGAACGAAGCACTGAGTGCTACCGCGTCGGCCGTTAGCCTGGCCACGGGCGCCCTTGCAGGACGGCGGGCGCCCGCCCGTCCGCAGGAAGCCCAGGTTGACCAGATTCTTGCCGGAGGAGGTGTCGATTTCCAGCCGGTCGCTCGACTACAGGTCGACGAACGAAGGAGGTGTGACGTGGCGACAACGACCAAGTACGCGCACGGCGTCTTTTCGTGGGCGCAGCTCGGAACGACCGATACCGCGGCGGCCAAGCGCTTCTACGGGAGCGTGTTCGGGTGGGAGTTCGAGGAAATTCCCGCCGGTCCGGAGATGACGTACACGTTCATCCGGTCGAAGGGAAAGAGCGTCGGCGGCCTCGCCGCGCTGCCGAAGGAGGCGATTGCGCATGGCGCGCCGCCGCACTGGCTGCCGTTCGTCAACGTGACCAGCGCGGACGACGTCGCCAAGAAGGCGGCACAGGCCGGCGGCCGGGTGCAGATGGCCGTGATGGACGTCATGGACGCGGGCCGGATGGCAACGTTGCAGGACCCTGCCGGCGCGCACTTCGCGCTCTGGCAAGCCAAAACGCACCCCGGCGCCGACGTCGTCAATGAGACCGGCGCGATGTGCTGGAACGAGCTCATGACGCCGGACACCGAGGCCGCCGCCCGGTTCTATAAAGCCGTCTTTGGGTGGACCGCGGACCAGGTCGACATGGGCGGGGGCAGCACGTACACGATCTTCAAGGTGGGCGACACGCGGGTCGGCGGGATGATGGCGCGGCCCCCGCGGCTCAAGGATGTTCCGCCCCACTGGCTGACGTACTTCGGCGTCTCGGACTGCGATGCCACGGTCAAAAAGGCGGGAGACCTGGGCGCCAAGATTCTCATGCCGCCCACGGATATTCCGAACACCGGCCGGTTCGCCGTCTGTCAGGACGGTCAGGGCGCGGTGTTCGCGATCTTCAAGCCCAAGTAAGCCGCGGGGTCTGTCGCGACCCCGAAAAAGTTGTCCGGGTGGTGGGCCGTGCATGCCGGTCCACCGCCCGGCGCTTTGGCGCCGGCGCGGAAATCAACGTCCGGCTGGTCGCCGGTCGCTGGCGGCTGAAACTCGCGGGCAAGTACGGCGGCCGCGCGCGCGTCGACACGACGGTCGTGGAAACGAGGACCCGGCGGCACGCGCGACGACACAATGGACGGCTGCCGCGTGCCCGGTCGCGGGCCGGCCGATTCGGCTCAGGCGGGAAGAAGTGTGAACCGCCGGCGGCTCGAAAGGCGGTATGCGTGGAAATGGGAGTCGAGGGTGAACACGTGTGTCCACCCGCGCGCTTCGGCGAGGGCAACCAACGTCGCGTCGGCAAGATCCATCGGGACGTTGTGATACTTGTGCATGAGGGCGCTTGACCTAGAAACGAGGGACGATGGCAGGTCAACCAGCTCGAGGTCGCCGCGATCCCGGAGGCGCCACAAGCGTTCCTGCGCAGCCCATCCGCCGGCGTCACCGAGCAGATACATCGCCTCGGTAAACACCGGCCACGTCGTCACCAAGGGGAGCGCGATAGTCTCCAAGGCCGCAACGCACCGCGGGTGGTCCGGCTCGCCCTTGTCGATGATCGCGACGAGCGGTCCGGCGTCCGTCAGGATCATCCGCGCCGCTTCCGGAGGAGGCGGCGGAATGCTGCGCCGGACCGGCGGGCCCGTCCTCCGGTCGACTGCACGGTGCCGATGACGTCGGCCAGGCGCTCGCGCGTGCTGCCGGACAAGACGGTATCGCAGTACCGTTCAACGGCCCGGCGGATCAACGTGGACGTGGACACCCGCTCGAGCTCGGCGGTGCGTGCCAGGCGGACTTCGAGGGCCTCCGGGAACCGCACGCTCTTTGGCATGAACTGCCTCCGATGTCGTATTACCGAGCACAGGTTATTGTATCACACAAACGCGCCTTGCCTGGCCGGCGGTGGCCCCGCCGGCCAGGCGTCTTCGTAGCGAGCCGCCCCTCTCAGATCATCGCCGGTACCGAAGGAGACGCGTAAGCAGCACCGTGGGACCCTGGCTCAGCCGCGTGCGACTCGGCGAGTGCCGATCCTCGGCCGCGTCCGTGGCTCCGTGTTGCGCCGGAGGCGCGCGGCGCCACGGCGCCGTCCGAGGAGCGAAGGAACGCGTGAGGAATCGCCGAAGGCGTGCATGAGACGCTGGGCGGGCGTCGCGGGAGCTCACCACCCGTGTCCGTCACGCAGCCGTTGCTCGCCCGCGCGCGTGAATGCCGCGACCGGCTTCGACCGGCGCGATGTCGCAGCATACGGCACCCGAATTCGCAGGCCGCGCTAAGGGGGAATGCAGATGCGACGAGTGTGGCACCAGATCCGCCGCGTAGGGATCGCGGTCGCCGTCGCCGCGGCGGGGCTCGGCATGGCCGCGGCGCCGGGGGGTGCGGCGGCGACGGTCAACCTATCGGTCTGGGGCGGTTTCCCGGAGATCGTGCCGGTGTACCAGCGGGCGGCCGCGGATTACGATCGCGCTCACCCGAACGTGCACACGACCGTGCTCGCGACGCAGTTGCGGGACTACGAGCGGAAACTCGCGGCCTCGCTGCCGGCGGACACCGCGGGCGACGTGCTGGAGGTCGACGACACGACGGTCTTCCGCTACATCGATGCGGGACTCATCGCCAAGGCGCCGCCGGAGATCGCGTCGTTCGTGCGCAGCCGCAGCTTCGGCGCCGCGGCGCAGCATCACGCGACGGTCGGCCCGGACGTGTACGGCGTGCCATGGTTCGCGGGCATCGGCGCCATCTTTTACAACACCGACATGTTTCGAGGGGCCGGGATCGCCGGACCGCCGCGGACGATGGATGAGATGGTCGCAGACGCCAGGAAGCTCGTCAAGAAGGACGCCCAGGGCCGCATCACCCGGAGCGGCTGGAGCCTCCGTCTCTTCGGCGCCGGCAGCGGCGTCGCAGAAAAGTGGGCGATCCTGGCGTGGCCGCGCGGCGCGGAGATCCTGACCTGCAACGCGCAGGGCAAGTGCCACGCCGGCTACGACAACGACGCCGGCCGTGCGACGCTCAAGATGTACATCGACGCGCTCTACGTGACCCCGTTCGACAGCTTTGACATCAAGCACGATGCCGAGGCGCTCGAACTCGGGCAGACGGCGATGTTCCAGCGGGAATCGTGGGTGGTCGGGGATGTGGCGAAGAACGCGCCGTCCCTGAAGTACATGGCGGCGCCGATGCCCCGCGACAAACGGTGGGGCACGATCTTCAACCCCGTGAACCTGTACGTGCCGCAGGGCTCGAAAAACGCCTCGACCGCCTGGGATTTCATCAAGTTCCTGACGCAGCCGCAGTACGAGCGCCAGCTACTGCAGGACGTCGGCTGGATTCCGCTGCGCCAAGACGTCAACTACGACCCGGTGCTGGTCAAGATTCCGCAGTACAAGGCGTTCCTGTTCCAGAACAAGGATTTCGTGTACTGGTCGATGCCGGCGCTCAAGGACTTCGACGAGATCGAGACCAAGCTGGCCGACCGGCTCGTCGCCGCCTATCGCGACAAGAGCCTCGCCAACAACCCGGACGGCATCGCGCGCACGCTGCACGCGGCCGCCGACGAGACCAACAGCATTCTCAGGAGGGACGGGATCTACGCCCCCTAACAGTTGGAATCGCGGCCAGTCTCCGGGAGCGCCGCGGGCCGCGGAGGCGCTCCCCTCGGCCGGTACGCCGCCGGCCACCATGACATGCCACACGCCCGGCATTCCGGCCGCCGCGGCCCGGCGAAGGACGGTCAGCCGCGTGGCGCTATCCCGTTACGTGTTCTGCTACGGGATGCTGCTGGTTCCCACGGCGTTCTTCCTGATCTTCCGCGTCATCCCGATCGTCCAGACGCTGCGGCTGTCGGTATTCAGCTGGGACCTGATCTCGCGCGTCAAGCCGTACGTCGGCCTGGAGAATTTTCGCACGCTGCTGGCCGATGCCAACTTCCAGCTGGCGCTGTCCAACACGACCGCGTTTGCGGCCATGACGGTCGCCGCCAGCGTGGTGCTTGCGCTGCTGGTCGCGTTGCCGCTCGCCCGGCGGCTGCGATTCGAGGGCGCCTATCAACTGATCTACTTTCTGCCGTTTATCACGCCAACGGTGCCCGAGGCGGTCGTCTGGAAGTGGATCTACGACGCGCGGTACGGCGTCCTGAACTACCTGCTGTCGCTCCTCGGCATCCCGCCGGTGGGATGGCTGCTCGAGCCGCGGACCACGCTGTGGGCCGTGATCATCATGTCCGTGTGGAAGACGCTCGGCTATAACATGGTCCTGTTCATCATCGGGCTGCGCGCGATTCCCGCCGAATACACCGAGGCCGGGCTAATCGACGGCGCGACCGGCTGGCGGTTCTTCCGGTCCCTCACGCTGCCGCTCTTGATGCCGACGGTGCTGCTCGTCACCGTCATCTCCACCATCGGCGCGTACAACGTGTTTACGCAAGTGTACATCATGGCGGCCGACATTCAGGGGTCGCCCGGCAGCGTGGTGCGCGTGCTGATCTACGACATCTTCGAGAACGCCTTCCGATACTACCGGATGGGCTACGCCTCGGCGGAAGCGACGGTCTTCTTTGCGATCGTGCTCGCGCTCACGCTGGTGCAGTTCCGGGTGCTGCGGAGCCGGACCTGATGGGCGCCCGCCTGCAGCTCGGCGTGACACACGCGCTGCTGATTGCCTGGGCGGTCGTCATGGTCTTCCCGTTCCTGTGGATGCTCGGCACGTCGTTCAAGCCGGCGCCCGAAATCCTGGCCTTTCCTCCGCACCTCGTGCCCCGTGCGCCCACGGTGCTCAATTACGTGCGGGCCTTCCAGACGGCGCCGTTCGCGCGGTTCTTCCTCAACAGCCTCATCGTCACGGCGATGTCTACCGGGGTCATCGTGGCCACATCGACGGCGGCAGGATATGTCTTCGGCAAGTTCCGGTTCCCCGGCGACACGGCGATCTTCATGCTGTTCCTCGCGACCGCGATTCTGCCGCTAGAGACGTACATGGTGCCGCTGTACTTGACCATGCGCGACTGGCACTGGATCAACACCTATCCTGGGATGGTCGCACCCTATCTCGTGATGAGCTTCGGCGTGTTCATCATGCGGCAGTATTTCCGCACCGCGTTGCCCGACGAATTGCTGGACGCCGCGCGGATCGACGGCGCGTCCGAGTGGCGGATCTTCGTGCGGATCGCGGTCCCGGCCGCCGTGTCGGCCATGGCGGCCGTGGCGATCTTCGCGGCGATCCAGGCGTGGACGGCCTTCATCTGGCCGCTCATCATCGCGAGCTCGCAGGACATGTACACGATGGAAGTCGGCCTGGCATTCTTCCAACAGCGGTACACGATCGACTATGGCGCGATCACCGCCGGCGCCACCGTGAGCGCGATTCCGATCATCGCGGTCTTTCTGTTCTTCCGGCGGCACATCACCGAGGGCATCGCTTTCAGCGGATTCCGGTAGCGCAAGGCGGGCCGGTGTCGCGAGCACCTTCATCACGCCGCGGGCGGGCACGGGCGTCAGGGGCTTTGCCGCCCGAACGGACGGTGCGAGCGGGGTACATACCACGAGATTCCCACGGCCCCAGTTGGCCGGCGGGATTCGGCCGCGTTGCGCGGCGCAACCCGAGTGCCCAATGGCCGCCGCTACGTCGCGGTGAAGCGCCGGATTTCGAACAGGCTCAGATCGAACGCACTGCGGCCCCCGAGCGCGAGATCGGCCATGATCTCCCCGACGACGCTGCAGAACTTGTAGCCGTGGCCGGAGAAGCCGGCCGCGATCGCGACGTTGGGATGCTCGGGGTGCCGGTCGAGGATGAAGTGCTCGTCCGGGGTGTTCGTGAACAGACATGTCTTCATCGCCATCGTCGGGCCGTCGGCGTCGGGGAAGTAGCGGCGGATGCCTTCTCGCAGCACCATCTCGTCCTCGGGGTGGATCTCGCGGTCGACCGCGCCCGGGTCCGTGCGCTCCAGACGGTGGTGGTACTTGCCGATCTTGAACCCCGGGACGCCGTAGACGGGAAATCCGTAGAAGCGGCCTTCGGGGCTTTCCATATTGAACACGGGGAACGTGGCAGGCTGGAAGCGCTCCGGCCTGAGCGGCTGCGCCCACAGCAGCACCTGCCGCTCCGGGACGGCTCTCGTCGCGAGCGACGGCACGAGGTCCCCGGCCCACGGGCCGACGGTGATGATCAGCCGTGCTGCCGCGTACGTTCCCTGCGGCGTGCGCACACGCACGCCGTCGCGGTCGGGTTCCCAGTGCAGCACCGGCTCCCGCGCACGCACCTCCGCGCCGAGCGCCTGCGGCCATCACGTGCGCGACGATCGCGCGCTCCGACATCACGAAGCCGCCGTCCGGCTGGTACACCGCGACCATGTCGCGCGATAACCGGTAGCCGGGGAAGCGCCGGTGCAGTTCGGCGGCCGTCAGCGTCTCGTGCGGCAGGTGGTGGACGGCGCAGGACAAGAGCGAGCCTTTCACCGTCGGGGAGTCTTCC
Source organism: Bacillota bacterium (assembly GCA_021324255.1). Classification (GTDB taxonomy): domain Bacteria; phylum Sysuimicrobiota; class Sysuimicrobiia; order Sysuimicrobiales; family Segetimicrobiaceae; genus JAJPIA01. Next base: position 9,833 of record JAJPJL010000051.1, on the reverse strand, counting down.
GGCCCCGCGTCGATGCCTCCCGTGATGATCAGGAGGCGTTCCTGCGCGCGGTTCTCCAGTTCGCGCCACAGCTCGTAGGCCCGGCGCAGCAGCGGCACGTACGACGGGTGCTCCCAGTACGCCAGCCGGATGATGCGGTTGATGCCGTGGGACGAGCCGCGGTCGTGGGGGATGTCGAACTGCTCGAGCCCGAGCACGGACCTGCCCCGGCGGGCCACATGGTAGACGGCGGCGCTGCCCATGCCGCCGACGCCGGCGACGATCGCATCGTAGCGCCGCATCAGCCGGCCGTCCTCAGCGCCGGGCCGGCGTTTTCGGCGGCGTGATCTCCGTGCGGCCGCTCATGTCCCCGTGCAACCTCCGGGATCGCGAGGCTGCCATCGCCCTGCGGGAGGTTCTCCAGGGTCGTCGCCGACCGATCGCGCATCGCAGTCCTCCTGTGCGCTTACGAGAGTGGACGTCCTTGGGGCCGCGCCCTGATCCCTGCCGCGTGAGCCGCCTCGACGCTATCGCCGCCTGAAGCCGATCCGGCCGCGCCCAGCATCGTAAAGATAGTCGTACACGGCGAGCACGTCTCGCCCGGTGTTGACGAAGATCGTGTCGCCCAGGCTCGACCACCGGATCGACGTCGGCGCGATGGGCGGCACCGGGTGCGGCGACGGAGCGTACGCAAACCGGTACTGAAGCACCGGCCCCTCCGGCGACGGAGCGACGACGCTGACCACGGTGCCGGAGGGCAACCACGCCCGCTGACCGCCGGGTCCGCCGGGGCTCAGAGCCGGTGGGCGCCGGCTGGGCGGCATCCGCAGAATCATGCCGCTGATGCCGGTATCCACCAGGATCGTGCCGCACGCATACCCGAAGCCGGCCACCTCCGGGAACCCATAGCATCCGGGCGCGGCCGACCAGTCATCCACGCGCACCGCGCTTCTCCGCAGATCGATGTAACGGAACCCCGCCGTGTCGCCGGCCGTGATACCGAGCGTGATGTGGTCCGCGGCGATGATGTAGCCGGGGGCCATGCGCCCGGCGCGGACGTCGGCGAGTTGGAGGAACGGGTTCTGCGCCGGCGATCCCGTATCGCGGTCGAACCCCACGCCGAGCATCCCCACACGGCTCAGATCGGCGTCGATCGTGCACCGCGGGTAGCCCGGCGCACAGGTCTGGCGGTCGATTGCCAACACCTCGACCGGCAGGGTCTCCACGCGCGGCTGCTCGTCGCCCGACGAGCCGACATTGAGCGTGAGCGGCGCGCGCACGTACGTTCCCTCGAAGACCTTCCCGGAACTCGTATACTCGACCCGGCCGCGCCGCCCGAGCTCGACGGCCCGGGGTCCGAGGGCGCCGCGGGGAACAACCACCCCGGTCGAGCCGGTGTCGACGAGCACGCGGTGGGGTAACCCGCCGCCCACCGACACGTAGAACTCGAACCCGCGGGCCAGGTTCGCGCGGACGTCCGGCAGCGGCAGCGTGATGCTGACCCCGTCGGCATGAGCCCCGGCGCGCGGTGGCGGCCACGCCACGGCCAGCGCGAGAACGGCGCACAGCAGCAACACCGGCCGTCTTCCGGGCCCTCGGCGGCCGGGCTCAACCGGCTTTCGCGTCCTCCTGCCACGGCGCACAAACGTCGGCTCCACCGACCCTTCGACGGTGTCCGCGTCGACGCAGTTCACCCGCGCGCGCATGATCACGCGCGAACCCGCATCCACAATGGTACTGCCGCTGTGCGCGACGGCCACGCCCATGGCTCCCGCGGCAGGGCGAAGCGTCGCTCTCCCCGGTGAAACCGTGCAGGCCACTGCGCGTCACACGTCACCATTACACGGTCATCCACCGCGGCCATCCCGCCGTCGGCAGCACGAGACCCCGCCATCGGACACCGTCCTGCGATTGCCCGCCTCTGAGCCGCGGTGACGCCGCCGGCAACACGACGTCTACTCGGTTGGCAGCTCGGCCGCCACTTGTGCCAGGCTGAACCCCCGGCGTTCGGCGCTCGCGTGTGCCGCCGCGTAGATCCCGGCGCCGATGAGCGCCGCGATCACGCCTTGAAAGACCGGTTGGAACACCACCGCCGTATGGGGCACGATCGCGGTGCTGCGCAACAGCACGACCGACACGACGAGGGCGGCCAGGGCCGCCACGACGACGCCCGGGCCGGTCCCTACCCCTTCAGCCCACGCGACGCCGCGGAACCGGCCATTGTAATGGAGGTTCAACGCGCCGATCGCCACGACGCCGAGGACAATGAGAATGACCATCGCCCGAATCACAATCGCGATCGCCCAGCCAACGAGCGCGGACTGCAACATAAACACGGTCGCCAGCCCCGCGGTGAGGCGAAGCGCGGCGTCCGGCGCCTTTCGGGGCGACGTGTGGAGAAACGCCGCCGGAAACAAGCCATCCTCGGCCCATGCAAACACGAGGCGCGAGCAGACGAGCATCTGTGGGACGGCGGTCTTGGCGACGATCAAGGCGACGGCCAGCGAGAGGAGCACGCCGAGCACGGGCGGGGCTGTCAGGCTGATCAGACCCGGGGCCGTGGCCAGACCACCCTGGTGGTTTTGCAGCAGGGCGACGACCGCCCACCAGGGCGCGGCGTGAAAGAGCGCGGCGACGACCAGCGTGTAGAGCACGAGTGCGGCGAGCCATCCCAACACCAAACCGAGGGGGACCGTCCGCTCGGCGTCGCGCGCCTCGCCGCCCAACGCGGGCGCGCCGTTCAACCCGCCGTACGCGGCCACCAGGAGCCCCGTGACGGCGAGAAATGCGGCTACCGAGGGAGCCGGCGTCGATGACGGCGGTGTGATCGTGACACCGGTCTTGAGTTGCGCAAGCCGGATGAAGTGCTCGGGCGGCGTCGCGAATCCGTACCCCACGATCAAGAGCGCGGAGGCGGCGATGATCCAGAAGAACACCGTCACCAACATGCCGTAGAGACCGACACCCGAAACGTGGGCCCAGTAGATCGCCCAGATCAGCGCCGCGCCGAGCACGATGTGGCCGGCCGGTGTGAGAAAAACGCCGCCGGCGGGGATCCCCGCGGACTTGAGCGCCTGCCCAAGGAACGTGCCAAAGGCAAAGGCGATGAAGCCCATGGCGGCGGTGAGCGACACCCAGTTGAGGAAGTCGAGCACGAAGCTCACAGGGAGGCTGAGGCTGCGGCCGATCCAGACATACACCGAGCCGGCGCGGGGAGCGTAGCGCGAGAACCGCATGTAGAGATAGACCTTCGGGATCAACACGATTCCCGCGGCCAGCATGGCCCACGGAACGAGACCTTGGACGAGCGGGTACACGCTCAGCGCCTGCGTCGCGGCGAAGTTGACCGTGACGCCGTACTCGTGCGACAGCGCAGAGGCCATGATCACGAACACGCCAACGGCCTTTGCCAAGCGGTAGTGCTGACCGGACTGCGACGTCGTAGCCATCGCTCCCCCCGGACTGGACGACGTGCGGACGCTCACCCGGTTGCCGGTGCCACGCGGTCGCTTCTCGGAGATTCGGCGAGCACGATCTCGTCGCCGGCCCGAACGACCGGCAGGTCGTCCCGGACCAAGTGCGGATACCGCATGCCCGCAGCCGTGTTGAACGCCACGATCGTCTCGTGTGCCTTGATCGCTCCGCCATCGCGCAGGCGAAACCCCGCAGCCACCGTCATCGCCCCCTCGGGGGAAATATACAGCCCCTCCTCGAGCGCCAGACGACGTTGCGTCGCGAGCGTCTCCGCATCCTCGATCGCCACGGCAGCCCCGCCCGTGGCGCGGATGGCCTTGAGAATGAGCCGGTCGGCAAATGCTTTGGCGACTTTCACACCCGGCACGACGGTATCCATCCGCTCCCAGGGCTCGCACGCGTCGGCGCCCGCGTCGAACGCACGGACGACCGGCGCACATCCGGCCGCCTGCACGGCGACCAGGCGCGGGCGCTTCGAGCCAATCCAGCCAACCGCCTGCAACTCCTCAAACGCCTTCCACATCCCGATGAGTCCGACGCCGCCGCCGGTCGGATACAGCACCACGTCGGGAAGCTCCCATCCAAACTGCTCCGCCAGCTCGAACCCCATCGTCTTCTTCCCCTCCACTCGGAACGGCTCGCGGAGCGCGATGATGGGCGTCCAGCCGTACCGGTCGGCGGCCCGCTGGCTCATCCGGAACAGATCGGTGGTGGTTCCATCGATCAAGATGACGCGGGCTCCGGTCGCGACGCAGTCCTTCCGCGCGATCATCGGCGCGTCACTGACGGGCATCGTCACGGCGACCTCGAGGCCGGCGCGCGCCCCGTAGGCCGCCCAGGCGGAGCCGCCGCTCCCGACCGTCGGCACGATGAGCCGTCGTACGCCGAGCGATCGGGCCTTGGACACGCCGACCGACGCCCCGCGCGCCTTGAAGACACCCGTGGGATTGCGGCCCTCGTCCTTCAGGAACAACCGGTGGAGCCCGCCGGCAGGTCCCACCGTGCCCAGCGGAACCAGAGGTGTATAGCCTTCGCCCAAGGTTACGACGGGCTCGTCCCGGCCAAGCGGCATGAACTCGCGGTACCGCCACATCGTCGGCGGACGGTGCATGAGCGACTCGCGGCGCACCTCGGCCCGGATGCGCGGGAGATCGTATCGCGCGAACAGGCTGCGACCGCACGAGCACACGCCGAGCCATCGATCGGTCGGGTGCGTCCGTCCGCACTCGCAACACTCAAGATGCGTGTAGTAGCTCACCCGCTGGCCTCCCGCCCTTCCGCAGCCTTAGGGGCGCGCCGCGCCGGTCTCCACCGGGCGCACCGCGGATCGCGGAGTCACGAACCGGACCCCCCGGCGCGGTCTAGGTTCACGCTCACCGCCCGGGTTCCCTATGCCAGCCGGAGCATGCACGACGGCGTTTGGAGCGCCGCGACGGCGAAGCCGGAGTCGTCGACTTCTTCCAACGGCATCGTGGCGCGCCCTTCGCCTCTTCGGCGCTGACGGTCCCGCTTGGCCCGCGCATCGCCGTGTTCATCCGAAGAGTGCACCCACGCATCCTGTGTTCAGGGCTCGCGCTCACCATGGCCCCAGCAGCAGGACCAGACACCGCCCCGTTGCGCCGCGGTTTGACAAACTCGACCGCGTTATCGACCGGTGGTGCCATCATGTCGGACGGGCGGCCTAAAGACTTGATTCATCTGGCAACCCAAGTCCGGTCAAGCCTTCTGGGGACCCCAGAGATGATACTATAGCAGCGGACACGCTCAGAGGAGAGGGGCGCCCATGGCGATCACCCTTAAGCAACCGCACCCGGTGACTGACGATGAGATCCTGGCGCTTTCCCGCTACAACCCAGGGTACCAGTTTGAGCGCAGCGCAAAGGGAGAGCTGATCGTGACGCCGGCGGGCGGCAAGAGCAGCCGCTGCAGCGGTGAAGTGTTCGGGCAGCTGCGTGACTGGAACCGTACAACAGAGGGCGTAGTCTTTGACTCCTCCGCAGGTTTCCGGCTCGGTGACGGATCGCTGCTGTCCCCAGACGCCTCCTGGGTTGCGCGCGAGCGGTGGGACCAGCTGTCGGCGAGTGAGCAAGAAGGATTTCCGCCGCTCTGCCCGGATGCCGTGTTCGAGGTCGCGTCACCAAGCGATCGGATCGGCGATCTCCACGCCAAGATGCAGGCATATTTGATCAACGGCGCGCGGATTGCCGTGCTCATCGACCCACAGAATCGCGTGGTCTACACTTACCGGCCCCGCACGATCCAGCGCCAACCGGGACATGACATGACCGAGACATCCTTCGACCAATACGCGACACTGTCGCTCGCTCCGGAGTTGCCGGGGTTGGTGCTCGATCTCAAGTCGATCTTCATAGCGTGACGCGAACTTTGTTGTTGCCCCATTCATTAGTGTTTGCCGGCCAAAACCGCGCTCTAGATTCGCTCGCCACGTTACTCGTGGATGGACGGCGCTCCTACTCGCAGGGGATCGTGTCGCACCACGCGCTTTGGGCGACGCGTGAGGGGCACGCGGCGGGATGGGTGGTATAAGGTCACGCCCTGGCCATTGTCCGTGGACACGGAGCGCGCCGGCCGCCCTCCTCTTGAGAAGAGCGCGCTACGGTTGGGAAGTGATTCGCCCATGAGCACGGCACGGTTTGAACCTGGGCTCCTCTATCGTGAGCCTCGCTCGCGGAGCCGGCTCTGGCTATCGGCATGCAAAGTCGACAACTCGATGAAGGAGCTCGACCACGGCCAGTGATGAATCTTCCCCGCCGTCTACACTCGGAGAAACAAACCCACCATCCATGCATTTGGCCGCGGCTGCGGCGTCGAGCAGCCGCACCTCCATGGAGCGATCGTGGATCAGATCGGCGCGGTCCAGCAGCAAGCTCATGCAGGCCGCAATCCCGTAGGCGCCGAGATTTGACGTGTTCGCCACTACGAGCGTGTCGGCCGGAACGGTGCAGGCCGTGCCGGCGTTGCACGCACACTGGCATCGTCGGCCCGCGGGAACGACTTCGTGCACGCGCTCGAGAATGCTGCCCATCCCGATCTCATTGCCGCCGTCTCCCACCGCGAGCGTCGGGATGCCGGCCGCACGAGCCGCCTCCACGATACACTCCACGTACGCTTGCTGCGGGAGCGCCGTGCCGCCGGCGTAATGGTAGCGGCGCTTGACATTCCACCCAAGTCGCTCGATCGCGACAATGGCCGCCGGTTCGTAGCGTGCTAGCAACTCGCGGGCCTGCTGCTGCGACGCTTCGAGAGAAGCCACCGGAAACGGCTCGAGCAGCACGGTGTGCGCCTTACGGCGAGCATGCTCGGGGTCCCGCACGGGAAGCAGCCTGGCCGCAATGGACGTGAGTTCGACACTTCTCGTGATAGGTTCTTCGCAGATGACAACCGGCTTCGCGCCGAGCCCGTCGACCGCCCGCGCCAAAATCGCGACGCCGGGTGGACCGTCGGTCTCTCCAAATGGCAGCGCGATCGGATCGTACACGCCGGTGAGAAACATTATCCATCGGCCTGGACACGCTGCGTCGACCAGGCGGCGGGCCGCCGCGAGCGGCATGGCCTCCGTGACAAGCGCCGCCCCGGCGGCGTGGAGCGCGCACAGAGTTTCGTTGGGCAACGCGGCCTTCTTCGGCCGAATCGCCGCCGAGATCAACGCATCCACGGCCTCCGCGTACGTGATGTCGGCCATGCCGTTCCTCCTAACCCGTGTTGTCCGATACCGCCCTACCGCGGGAGTGCGCGCGGATTGAACATCTCGTTCAACCCGTCGCCAACCAGATTGAACGCCACCACGATAAGCGAAAGAAAGAGCCCGGGGAACAAGCTGGCCCACCAGGCATCGCGCATGAGCGGAAACGCAGCATAGATCATCTGCCCGAGACTGATGGTGTTCTGATCACCCAAGCCGAAGAATGCGAGGCCGGCCTCGAGGAGAATCGCGCCGCCTACGAGCAGCGAGCCGTTCACCACCACGGGCGCGAGCGAATTCGGGAGGATCTGGCGGAAGATGATCCGTGCCGCGCCCGCGCCGATCGCCCGAGCTGCCATCACATACTCGGCTTCCCGGCGCGAGAGAAATTCGGCCCGCACGAGTCGGGCCGTGCCGGGCCAACTCAACACACCGATCGCCGTGGTGATGACAACCAGCCGTTGACCGAGCAGTGCCACCATCAGGATCAGCAGAAAAATGCGGGGGATCACCTGGAAGAGTTCAGTCAGCCGCATCAACACATCGTCGGCCGCGCCGCCGAAGTAGCCCGCACATGCGCCCACGAGCACGCCAATCACGACCGCCGTGGCGGCGGAGGTGACTCCGATCATCAGCGAGACGCGCATCCCGTAGAGGACCTGGGTGAACGTATCGCGCCCCAGATCGTCCGTGCCAAACCAGTGGCCCGCGCGGGGCGCGAGTAGAGCGAGCCCACCGCGCCGCAAGGGATCGTATGGGGTCAGGAGCGGCGCACACAGAGCCGCAAGGGCGAGCAGAGCCACGATCGACCCTCCCAACATCGCGGGGCGGCTCCTGAGATAGGGTGCCCTGCGGCGCGGCATCCCGAGGCTACGCGTAGCGAACCCGAGGATCCACGATCCCGTAGAGGAGATCGGTCAGCAGGTTCGCGGCGATCACCGCTTCCGAGGTCAAGAGAAACAACCCGCTGATCACCGGATAGTCTCGAGCGCCGACGGCGTCGAACGTGAGCCGCCCCAACCCCGGCCACCCGAAGACCGTCTCCACGAGGACGAAACCCGCGAGCATCGTGCCGAGGTTGAGCCCGACGATCGTGATCACCGGCAGCAGCGCGCTTCGAAGCGCGTGCTTGTAGACGACGTTTCGCGGCGTCAGTCCCTTGGCACGCGCCACGACAACGTACTCTTGGGCCAATACCTCAAGCATCGAGGCGCGCGTCAACCGCGCAAAGAGCGCGAGATTGAAACTCACGAGCGTCAGTGTCGGCAGCACCAGGTGACGACCGAGGTCGAGCCAGTGCGCGAGTCCAGAGTAGCCTTCGAGGGACGTCATGCCCACGATGGGCAGCCACCGGAACTGCACGGCGAAAATGAGGATGAGGATCTCACCCACCCAAAACGCCGGCAGGCTGTAGGCGATGGCCGCCGCGACCGAGGCGAGATTCCACCATGGCGATCTCGCGTGCGTCGCCGTTTCCACGCCCAGCGCCACGCCCAGGATCGTGGAAATGACGAGCGCCGTGGCCATGAGGAGGAGGGTCGCCGGCGTGCGCGCGAGGATCAGCGCGAGCACAGGCTGGCCGAACGTAAACGAGTAACCGAGGTTGCCGCGGACGATGGCGGCCACATACCGGACCAGTTGCACGTACAGCGGCCGATCCAGTCCCAGATCATGCCGAAGCTGGGCCTGGTACTGAGCCGTCGACTGCTCGCCGGCCAACGTTGCGACGGGATCGCCGGGTGCTGCATGAATGAGGACAAAGGTCAAGACAACAACACCAAGCGACAGGGGGATCGCCTGCAGTAACCTGCGCCCCCAGTACCGGCTCATGCGGTTGCGACGCTAGCGCAATGACGCGTCATCGAGATCGGTGCCACGTACGGGTGAAGTTGATGTAGCGATCGTCGGGCTGCGTAAACACATTCTCGAAGTCGGTCCGGTACGCCGTGAGAAATCGCGGCTCCCACAGCGGAATGACGGGGAGATCGACCATGATCATACGCTGGATCTCCCGGTAAATGGCGGCCCGCTTCGTCGGGTCGATCGTCGCGACCGACTCGGCTATGAGTTGGTCGACGCGAAGGTTCTGATAGCCCGGAGCGTTTGAGAAGAATGCCTTCGTCAGCCCCTGGGAACTGAGATATTGCGTCAGGGCTAGACCCGGCTCCGGCCCCATGGGCGCGGAGTACACGGCGACATCGAAGTCGGAATTGACGAAGATCGCCGTGAGCGTCGTAGTGACTTCGGCAGCGATGATATCGACGCGCACGCCGACATCGGCGTAGTTTTCCTTCAGGATCTGCGCCGTTTTGGCGAACGTGTCGAGAGATGCGACGTGCCGCAACCGCACCGTGAAGCGAGTACCGTCCGCACCACGTTTCAGCCCGGCTTCGTCGAGCAGCTTGTTCGCGGCAGCGACATCGCGGTGGATGACGGGTAGGCTCGAATCAAAGTAGGGCGACGTACTGGCAATCGGCCCGCGTGCAACGGCTCCCTCGCCGAACGCGATCTCATCAACCATACGCTGACGGTCTGCCGCGAGACTCAACGCCTCGCGGACCCGAAGCTGTTTGAGGTGCTCCGCCCGCAGGTTCGGCCACAATCCGATGATGCGCGCCAGAACGCTCGGCGAGACCACTTTGATGCCGGGCGTATTCCGCAAGCGTCGTGCGTCGTT
>JAJPJL010000067.1 GCA_021324255.1 Bacillota bacterium | reverse complement strand
CGAAGGGTGAGAGGATGCATGGGTGCCTCCGCTGCGACGATGAATGCTGCCATGACCAGTCGCCCCCATCATATCGCACCCTGTCAATCAAGTTGGATCGGCACTAGTGCCGTGTCTTCGATGTTCGACGACATGGGCCGGCCGGTTGCCTGCGCTCCTCTGACGGGCTTCCGCCCTTTCGCGATTACCCCGCGGTGAGGACGCTCGGCCGGATGTTTTGATTCACCCGAAAGAAGTTTCCCGGATCGTACGTGTTCTTGACGTCGACCAGCCGCTCGTACGCCGCCGGGCCGTAGGCCGCGCGGACCCGGTCCGCGCCCTCGTCGCCGAGGAAGTTGAGGTACGGCGCCCCGGTCGAAAATGGTCGTATGGCGTCGTACGTCTCGCGCACCCAGGCGATATGTGAATCCGGCCGTTCCCGAGCGGTCCAGAGGCCCACGATGTTCATCGCATATCGCGGGTGCCGGTGCGGAAAAGCCGTTGCGCTCGAATCGACGCGGCTGACAGCTCCCTCCAAGTGGTGAAGGTGCAGCGTCGTGAACGGCGACAACTCACGCATCTGTTCGGTCTGCGACACCAATGCGTCGATCGCCGGGTCCCCGAGGGTCGCGAGGTAGTGGGTCTTCCAGTATGCGTGGATCCCGTGCGGCGCGCTGGCGTCGAACATGCCCTGGAGCACCGGGTACGGCACCGGGCCGACGTGCGCAACGGCGGGTGGACCAAACGAGAGCAGCGGCTGCGCTATGCGCTCCCCCTCGTCGACCGCACCGGCGTAACACACGGCCACGGCGACCATCGGCGTGCCGTGAAGCGGCTCCGGGATGAACGGCAGGGGTGGCGCCGTGATAAACGCCACCATGGACGTCATCTCGTCTGGCAGCGTGGCAACCCATCGGTTGTAGAATCGGAGCAGCTCGTGCGCCCGCGCAGCCGGATGCAGCACGGCCCCGCCGAGCACCATGGGCCCCACGGGGTGGAGGCGGTACTCGAACGACGTGACCACGCCGAAGTTGCCGCCGCCGCCGCGCAGGGCCCAAAACAGGTCGGGATGGCTGGCCGCGTTGGTCGTGAGCAGGCGGCCGTCGGCCGTGACGACGTCGGCGGCGACCAGGTTGTCCACGGTGAGGCCGTGTTTCCGCATCAGCCACCCGATGCCCCCGCCGAGCGTGAACCCGGCGATGCCGGTCGTCGTCACCAATCCGCCGGTCGTCGCGAGGCCGAAGGCCTGCGTCTCGCGGTCAAACTCCCCCCACGTGAGCCCGGGTTGCGCCGTGGCGGTCCGCGCCACCGGGTCGACCCGGATGCCCTTCATCGGGGACAAGTCGATCACGATCCCGCCATCGCAGGTGCCGAATCCCGCGACGTTGTGCCCTCCGCCCCGTACGGCGGCGAGGAGCCGGCGGGTTCTGCCGAACTCTACCGCGCCGAGGACGTCGGCGACGCCCCGGCAGCGCACGACAATCGCGGGGCGGCGATCGATGAGGCCGTTCCACACCGCTCGCGCGGCATCGTAGCCGCCGTCGCCGGGGGCGATGACCTCGCCGGCGACGCGCGATCTCAGGTCTTGAACGAGCCCCTCGGTCATGGCCGCGGCCTAGGCCGCCTCGGCCACAGCCAGGATGTGCTCGCGCGTGAGATCGCGGCCGTGCTCACGCTTCGCGTGCTCCTGCACCTTACGGACCAACTCATCGTCGGTTTCTCCGCGGATCTCGGTGCCGCACGGTGGACAGATTACCTTCTTCATCGGCGCCCCTCCACATCATTGCTCGGCCCCGGCGACCGACACCGCGTGCCGGGAGCCTGCGGCATCCGGGAGCCTGCGGCATCAGTGTACGACCGCATGGGGCGGCAGCGCTTCGCATCTTCGTGCCAGACGAGGACAAAAGTCCGCATGGCCGAAACCGGCCATGCGGCGCGGCAGGAGCACCCAGGGGTGTCAGGGGCCTACAGCAGGCCCTCGCGGAGCGCGTACGCCACGGCCGCCGTCCGTGACGGGAGGTCCAGCCGCAACAGGATGTTGGCGACGTGCCGGTGGATCGTGTGCTCGCTGCGGTGAAGCCGGGCCGCGATCTCCTTGTCGGTCAGCCCCTGGGCTGTCATTTTGAGGATCTCCAGTTCCTTGCCCGTCAGGCGGGCCACCGGATCCGCCGCCTGCGTCCCCGGGGAGCTGACCTGTCGCAGCAGCGCGTCTGCGCGGTCCGCCTCGCGCGCCGCGCCGAGCGCTCGGAGGAGGCCCGCCGCCGTTCGCAGTTCTGCCGCCGCCGCATCCCGGCGCCGTGTCGCGGCGAGGGCGCGGCCGAGCTCGAGGCGTGCACGCCCCTCTTCGAACGGGGCTTCGAAGCGGGCGAAGAGGTCGGCCGCATCTTCAAACGCCGCGCGCGCTTCCGCGTGGTCGCCGCTGCACGCCGCCACGGCGCCTGTCGCAAAGCGGACGAAGGCCTGGAGAGGCTCGGCGGCAACGGCTTGTACCGTGTCCTCAAGCTGCCGGAGCGCGTCCCGCGCCCGCACAAGATCCCCGAGCGCCGCGCACGCGCGCGTGAGGACCTCCAGGCCGGAGACGCGCTCCGCGCGCGCTTCCTGCGCATAGCGGCGCAGATAGCGTTCCGCGAACTCGACGGCGGCGCGGGGATCTCCTCGATCGAGCGCCATCTCCGCGCGGCCGAGCAAGGCGACTGTCGAGGTCTCGACCCGCTCGAACAGCGCCGCCGCCTCGTCCCACCGCCCTTGACGGCGGCGCAGGTCCGCCAGCCGGGCGGTCGCCGCCGACGCGAGCGCCGGCCGAATTGCGGTCAACTCCCGCGCGGCGGCCTGGAGCTCCGCTTCAGCCTCCGCCCACTGTCCTCGCCACATCAAGACGCCGGCGTACTGCGTGCGGCACACGGCGAACAGCATCGTGAACCGCCAGCGCCGGCAGAACTGCTTGACCCGGTCGCACCACTGCGCGGCCCGCGCGTAGTCGCGCACGCGCTCGCACGCGAAGATGAGGTAGCAACACGCCAGGCCGATGGCCTGGCGATCTGCCACCTCGCCCGCGACGACGGCCGCCGTGGCCTCGTCCAGGAGGCGCATGCCGTCCCGCACCTGCCCCTGGCTCACGAGCGCCAGCCCCTCGAGCGCCCGCCCCAACATCTCCACGTCGATGATGCGGAGGGCCTCGCCGATGCTCGCCGCCTCCGTGGCGAGCCGCTGCGCCGTCACGGGGTTCTTGTCCGCCATGAGCGCGTGGTGCGCTTCGCACGCCGCGAGCCACGCGGCCTCGACGGACTGCGCGTGCCGTTTGAGCAGGCGGCGCGCGCGCTGCATCCAGCCGTTTGCGACGGCCCCATCGTTGCGAAACTCCACGGAATCGATCGCCAGCCACATGGCGCACCGGGCGGCGCCGCGATCGTTTCCGCGCGCGCGGTACGACCGGTACGCCTGCTCGCGTGCGTCGAACAGGAGCGTCGCGTCGCTCAGCCACCATGCCGCCCAGGCGAGACCCTCCCACGCCTCGGCTGTTTCCTCGACCGCCAGCGACCGCTCGAACTGCCGGCGCGCCTCCGTCCACTCGCCACGCTGCAGCGCCCGCCAGCCCTTTCCGACGGCGAAGGACAACGGTCCGTCCGGCTGGAGCGACGCCAGCGCCTGCGCCTTGCGGTTCGCAGGGATGCGGCCGAGCTCTCCCGTTGATCTCATTGGGAAGGTACGGTTCCAGGCCCGTGCCGGCCCTTCCTACGCGCTCCGCGGCGCGCCCGGCAACGCTCCGGGGTGCGCGGGCGCGCCGTTCGACCCAAGGCAGGGACGAGCGCGCCGGCTTGCAGAAATGCGCAGGAGCGAGCGCCATCCGGTTCCCGTCGCGGTTGAGGAGGGCGGACACCCATGCTTCCACTCGAGGGCATCAGAGTCATCGATCTTACGCGGTTCCTCGCCGGCCCGTACTGCACGATGGAGCTCGGGGACTTCGGCGCCGACGTGATCAAGGTCGAGCCGCTCGACGGCGATCACTCACGCTATCAGACGCTGCGCCGCGATCTGGTCGGCAACAGTTACTTCTTCGCCGCGGCAAACCGAAACAAGCGCAGCATTACGGTGAACCTCACGACCGAAGACGGCCGCGAGATCGTGCGCCGGCTGGCGCGCGGCGGGGATGTCGTGATCGAGAACTTTCGCCCGGGCGTCATGGATCGGCTCGGGCTCGGCGCGCGGGCGCTGCGCGAGGCCAATCCGCGCCTCATCTACTGCGGAATCTCCGGCTTCGGCCAGAGCGGACCCTATCGTGCCCGTCCGGGGTTCGACCAGGTCGCGCAGGGGATGTCGGGGTTCATGAGCATCACCGGCCAGGAGCCGACCGGACCAACGCGGGCGGGCATCGCGCTGGCCGACCTGACGTGCGCCACGGCGGCCTGCCGCGGGGTGCTCTACGCGCTGCTGGCCCGGGAGCGCACGGGGCGCGGGCAGGAAGTCTACGTGGCCATCGTGGACGCGATGGTGGCGTTGTTGACGTGGAGCGCGGGGATGTACTTCGAGACAGGCCGCGCCCCCGGCGTCGCCGGCAACGATCACCCGCTGGCGTCGCCGTTCGGCGTGTACCGGGCGAAGGACGGGCCGTTCAACGTGTGCGCGGGCAACGAGGAGATCTGGAAACGACTGTGCGCCGCCATCGGCCGGCCCGAGTTGGCGGCCGATCCGCGCTTCGCCACAGTCAACGATCGGGTGGCGCACCGCGCCGAGTTGAACCAGATCCTCGCCGACGCCTTCCAGGCGCGCACGGCATCGGAATGGGTGGCGTATCTTAACGAACGGGGCGTGGCTTCCGGGCCGATCTATCGCTTGGACGAGGTCTTTAGCGATCCGCAGGTGCGCCACCAGCAGATGCTCGTCGAAATGCCGCACCCCGTGCACGGGACCGTGAAGATGCTCGGGCTCCCGATCAAGCTGACGGACACGCCGGGCCGCATCCGGCGCGTGCCGCCGCTCCTGGGTGAGCACACGGACGAGGTGCTCGCCGAGGCCGGGTACGCGCCCGGGGAGATCGACCGGCTGCGCGACGCGCGGGTGGTCGGGCCGCCGCAGGGCGCTCGCGCGGCAGATTCGTCCGGCGCGTGACGGCGGTGCCGGCGCGCACCGCGCCGAGAGCTACGCCGCGCGGCCGAGGTGTCGCCGCCGGAGACGCCGGCTTGCGGACGCGGGCGTAATCCGAGCACAAGATCCCTGCAGGATTTTTCGCGTGAACCTCGAAATACGCCCAAACTTAACATCAGAAAACCTACGCAGCACTCATCGGAGCAGACGATGCCGCAGCGACTACAGGATTGGTACCGCTACCTCGCCCAGCAGATGCACGTGTCCCTTCATGTGTCGCTGCTCGAAGGGCCGCCCGACACCGCCCCGAGGTACCGGCAGGGCCCCGGCGTTCTTCGCGAGCTTCCACGAAACGGGACGATGCGCGCGGTACCGTCACCAGATCCGGGTTCGCTCTCGATGCACCCAGTGGCGTCACGCGTAGCCCCGTCGGCGGTGTCCCTCCATGGGGCCGCCGCTCCGCACGCGGGCACGGCAGCGCCGCGCTCGCCCGATCCCCGGCGCCGCGGGGGACGCCGTCCGATCACGGAGTCGCGCGAGGAAATTATCCGGCGGCTCCTGGACCCGGAGCTCAGCCTGTACGAGGCGGCCGCGGTGCTAAACTTATCGAAGGCGACCGTACGCCGCTACACGGACCAGGGGAAGCTGGTCTGCCTTCGAACCCACGGCGGACAGCGCCGGTTTCGTCTGTCGACGCTGCTCGCGTTTCTGGACCGCCAGGCCGATCGAGGGGACGAGTAACTGGGTGCACATCGGGTTCTTCACCGATAGCTATCTTCCACGGCGCAGCGGCGTCGTGCGCGCCGTCGAGGCTGCGGGAGCCCATCTCCGGCGCCGCGGACACCGCGTATCGGTGATCGCGCCGGCGTATCCAGGCTACGTCGATCATGACCCGGACGTGCACCGCGTGCCGTCGGTCGCGCCGCCGGGTCACCCGGATTTCCCGCTCGCGGTGCCGTACTCCGCCTCGCAGCTGCGCGGCATTCGAGCGCTGGGGCTCGACGTCGTGCACAGCCACTCGCCGTTCCTCCTGGGCGGGGTCGGGCTGTGGGTCGCGCGCATGCTGCACCGTCCCGTGGTGTTTACCTACCATACGATGTACGCCGAGTACGCGCACTACGCTCCGCTCATCGGCGATCTCACCCGGCCGCTCGTGCTCGCCTATACGACCGCGTACTGCAACCGGTGCGACCGGGTCCTCGCGTCCGTGCCGTCGCTCGCGGCGCGGCTCCGCGAGTACGGCGTGCGGGCGCCGGTCGAGGTGATCCCGAGCGTGGGGATCGAGCCCGAGGCCTTTGCCGGGGCGCCGCCCATGGGCGTCCGCGCGGCGCTTGGGGTGCCCGCGGAGGCGCCGCTGCTGGTGTGCGTCGGCCGCCTGGCCAAAGAGAAGGGCGTGCCGCTCTTACTGGAGGCGTACGCGGCGGTGCCGCCGGACACGCGACTCGTGCTCGTCGGCGACGGCCCGGAGCGCGCGGTCCTCGCCGAGCATGCGCGCCGCCTCGGGCTGTCGGGCCGCGTGGTCTTTGCCGGCGGGATGGCGCACGCGCGGGTCGTGGAGATCCTCCGCAGCGCGGATCTGTTTGTCTTCCCGTCCCAGACCGAGACGCTCGGCCTCGCCGTGGTCGAGGCGATGGCCGCGGGGCTCGCCGTCGTGGCCGTGCGCGCCGGTGCCGCGGCCGACGTCGTGCGCGACGGCGAGACCGGGGAACTGGTGCCCGCCGACCCGGCGCGGTTCGCGGAGGCGATCCGCGCGTTGCTGCGCGACCCCGAGCGCCGGGCGGAGATGGGGCGCCGGGGGCGGGCGGCCGCGGCCGCGTACGCGCAGGCGCTGATCACCGACCGGCTGGTGACGCTGTACGAGGCCGCCGTCGCGGCCGGCGCGGCGCCGGCAGCGAGCGGTCGAGCCTGACGTCCAGGGAGGATCGGAGTGCGTCTCAGGCGGTTGGAGCTCGTCGGGTTCAAGACGTTCGCGGATCGCACCGCGCTGGAGCTCGCACCGCGGATTACGGCGATCGTGGGGCCGAACGGCAGCGGCAAGAGCAACATCTTCGACGCGATCCGGTGGGCGCTCGGGGAGGGAAGCCTTCGATCCCTGCGCGGCGTCCGGAACGAGGACGTGATCTTCGCGGGCAGCGACCGCCGGCGGCAGCTCGGCATGGCCGAGGTCACGCTGACGCTGGACAATACGGATGGGGTGTTGACGCTGCCTTCGGACGCGGACGACGCGCCGCGGACGCCGCTGGCGTTCGCCGAGGTCACGGTGACCCGGCGCGCGCTGCGCGCCGCGGACAGCCAGTATCTGGTCAACGGCCTGCCCTGCCGGCTGCGAGACATCCAGTCGATGTTTCTCGGGACCGGGCTCGGCGGGCACTCCTATGCGCTGATCACCCAGGGCGAGGTCGACCGGACGCTGGACGCCACCCCGGAGGAGCGCCGGATGATCCTCGAGGAGGCGGCGGGGGTGGCCAAGTACAAGCGCCGCCGGCGGGACGCGGAGCGGCGCATGGCGGCCGCGGACCATCTCCTCGTCCGCGTCGCGGATATCCTGGGGGAGCAAGACGCGCATGTCGCGCAGCTGGCGGCCCAGGCGGAGTCCGCAGAGCGCTATCAAGCCTACACCCACGAGCTGCGGGCCACGGAACTCGCGCTGCAGGTGGAGGATGTCCGGCGCCTCGCGCGCGCGCAACACCGGGTGCGGGACCAGCTCGAACAGCTCGCGACGCGCCGCCGGGAGGTCGCGGTCGCGCTCCGGGCGCTCGACGCGGAGCAGGCGGAGCTCGACCGGCGCGCCGCGGCCGCCGGGCGCGAGTGGGACGAGGCGCAACGCGCGCTGGTGCACCTCACCGAACGCCGCACTGCCGAGGAGGCCGGCCTGCGGCTGTTCGACGAGCGGCGTCGCGGGATTCAGCTGCAGCGCGACCGGATCGCGCGCGAGACGGAGCGGATCCGGGACGAGGGAGCGGAGCTGGCGCGGGAACAGGCGTTGCTCGACGATGCCGGGGCGCGTCTGGCGGAGGAGCGGGACCGCACGGCGGCGGCCGTGACGGCCGCGGAGGAGCAGGTCGCGCGGGTCGAGCGCGAGACCGCCGAGGCCGACGCGCACCTGGACGCCGGCCGCGCCGAGGCGCGCGCCGTGGCGGACGCGCTCGGGCAGGCGCGCAACGCGCTTGCCGCCGTCGAGGCCAAAGCGGCCGGGTACCGCGACCGCCTCGCATCGCTCGCGGACCACCTCGCGCATCTCGACGGCCGGCGCGCCACCTGCGCGGAACGCCGTCGCGAGCTCACCGCGGCGCTGGACCGCGCCACCCAGGAGCTGGCGGCAGCCCGAGAACGGCTACAGGCACGCCGGCGGGACCACGCCCGCGAGTCGGCGGCGCGGGAGGACCTGCGGCTCTGGATGCACCGCGCCGAGGTGGAACGGGAGACGGTGCGGTCGCGGCTGCGCTACCTGGAGGAGGCGGAGGCGCACTATCGAGGGTACGACGCCGGAGCGCGCGACCTGCTGCTGGCGCGCCAGCGCGACCCCGAGGAGTTTGCCGCGATCCACGGCACGGTCGTCGAAGCGCTCAGCGTGCCGCGCGAGGTCCGCGCGGCGATCGAGGCCGCGCTCGGCCGTGCGCTGTCCGCGCTGGTCGTGGCGTGCGTCGACGACGTGCGGGCGCTCCAGGCCGCGAGGAACGCCGAGGACGCCGGCGCCGTGACTTTTTGGCCGCTCGCGCTGGCGCAGCCCAGGACCCCGTGGCCGCTCAGCCCGGCGGTGGCGACGAGCCCGGGCGTGCGCGGACGAGCGCTCGATCTCGTGCGCGTCTCCGGTCCGTATGCAGAGGCCGTCCGCGGGCTGCTGGCGGACGTGCTCGTGGTCGACGATCTGGACGCGGCGATCCGCGCTCGCACCGCCGGACACCCCGGACCGATCGCGACGCTCGCCGGGGAGGAACTGTCCTGCGAGGGCATGGTGACCGTCGGCCGGGCGGACGCGCAGCGCGGCACGGTCGTGGGTCGCGCGGAGGAGATCCACGAGGCCCGCGCGGTGTTGACGCGTCTCGACACGGCGGTGGCGGAGCAGGGGAGACAGGTCGATCTTGCGGCCGCGCGCGTCCGCGATCTCGAAGCCGCTGTCGGGGCCGCGGACGCCGCGATTGCCGGGGCGGCGGACCGCCGCGCCGAGGCGGAGCGGCAGTTGACCCTCCTGGACGCCGAGATCGCGCGGATCGCGGAGGAGACCGCGGAGACGGCGCGGCAGTGCGATGCCGCGCGGCAGGAGGCCGAAGCGCAGGAGACGCTGCGGGACGGGCTGCGCGCGCAGGCGGAGGCGCTCCAGGCGCGGCTCGCCGCGCTGGAGGAGGAGACGACAAGCCTCGAGGCGTGGCTCCGGGATAGCGCGGCGGCGGCGCGCGCCGCCCGGGAACAGGCGACGCGGCTGCGCATGACGTTGACGGAGATCGGGGGCCGCCGCGAGGCCCTTCGGATCCGGACGGAGGAGGTGGCGCGCGCGGCCGCGCGGACGGCATCGCGCCGCGACGCGCTCGCCGAGGAAGCCGCGCAGCTGGACGGCGAAACCGCGCGCCTCGACACGGAGGAAGCGGCCGCGCGGGCGCGTTGCCAGGTCCTTGCGCGCGACGCCGCCGAACTGGAGGACCGCATGCGGGGCCTCGATGACGAGCGCACCGCGGTGGCCCGGCGGCGGGCCGCGCTCGATGAGGAGCGGCGCGACGTTGCGAGCCGGGGTGACGCCCTCGCCGAGGATGCGCACCGGGTGGAGCTGCGCCAGGCCCAGGTCGAGGCCGAGATCGGAAGCGCGCGCCGGCGAATCGAGGAGGAATTCGGGCAGCCCTACGACCGCGCCGCCGAGGCGGTGGCGGATACCCTCGACCGGGACGAAGCCCTCGGCCGGGTCGAGGCGCTCCGGGGCCTCATCGCCGCGCTCGGTCCCGTCAACCTGATCGCCATCGAGGAGTACCGTCAAGCGGCGGCACGCGCGGCCGCGCTGCGCGCGCACCTGGGCGATGTCCAGGGGACCCTCGTCGCGCTGCGGACCGCGATCAGCGAGCTGGAAGGCGTGATCCGATCGCAGTTCGACGAGACGTTTCGCGCGGTCAGCGGTCAGTTTTCCGAGTTGTTTGTCCGGCTCTTCGGCGGCGGGCGGGCCGGCTTGGAGCTCGTGCAGATCGACGGCAGCGACGAGCCCGGCGTGGATCTCGCGGTGCAGCCGCCCGGCAAGGCGCTCCGCAGCCTGAGCGCGCTGTCGGGCGGCGAGCGGGTCATGGTCGCGCTGGCGCTCATCTTTGCGATGCTCCGCGTTCGCCCGAGCCCCTTCTGCGTCTTCGACGAGGTGGAGGCGGCGCTCGACGAGGCCAACACCCGCAAGGTGGCGCAGGTGCTGTGCGAGATCGCCGAGCGTTCCCAGATCATCATCATCACGCACAACAAGGCCACGATGGAGGTCTGCGACGTCATGTTCGGCGTCACGATGGAGGAGCCGAGCATCTCGCACATGGTGTCCATGCGGCTGCAGGACCGTGACCGCCTCGCCGTCGGGCAGCCCGTTGGCTAACGTCGGAGGATGGTTCGGCCGGTTTCGTCAGGGCCTCTCGCGCACGCGAGAGGCCCTCTCCGCGCGTCTCGACGGACTCATGGGCCGGGAGCTCGATCCCGCGTTCTACGACGCCGTCGAGGAGACGTTGCTGCAGGCGGACCTGGGGGTCCAGACCACCGACGCGGTCCTGGCGCGCCTCAAGGATCAGGCCCGGATGGGCGCACGGGCGCCCGATGCCGCGCGCCAGGCGCTGCGCGAGATCCTGATGGCGTCGCTCGGGAGCGGGGCGCCGCTCGCCCTGGCGCCGCCACCCGCGGTGGTCATGTTGCTCGGGGTGAACGGCTCGGGCAAGACCACGACCGTCGGGAAGCTGGCGCACCGCCTGCGGGGCGAGGGCCGCAAGGTGCTGCTAGCGGCGGGCGACACGTTTCGGGCGGCCGCCGCCGATCAGCTCCAGGTGTGGGCGACGCGGGCCGGCGCGGATCTGATCCGCCACCGCGAGGGCGCGGATCCCGCCGCGGTCGCGTACGACGCGGCGCAGGCCGCGCGCGCCCGCCACGCGGACGTCTTGATCGTGGATACCGCCGGGCGGCTCCACACGAAGACCAATCTGATGGAAGAGCTCAAGAAGATCGACCGCGTCGTGCGGCGCGAACTGCCGGGCTCGCCGGTGGAAGCGCTGCTCGTCCTGGACGCGACGACGGGCCAAAATGGGATTGCGCAGGCGCGCGAGTTCCAAGCCGCGCTGCCCGTGACCGGCGTGGTGCTCACCAAGCTGGACGGGACCGCGCGAGGCGGCGTGGTGGTCGCGATCACCCAGGAACTCGGCCTGCCCGTCAAATTGGTCGGCCTGGGGGAGCGGATCGAGGACCTGCAGCCGTTCGATCCCGCGGCCTTCATCGACGGCCTGCTGGCGGGCGACGCCGGCCCGTCCCCCGCTCCGCGCGCGCGGGACTAGGCGCGCCCTTCCGGCCGGCGGGTTCTTATGCTACAATGTGTCAAGCAATATGCCTTTACAATCCGGTCCATCTGCTGTCACCAACGGCCGCGCGCGGTCGCTCGAGGAGCGCACCGTCGTCATCGGGCTCTTCGACACGTACGCCGGCCTGTTGAGCGAGCGGCAGCGGAGGCTCGTGCGAATGTACTATCACGATGATCTCTCGCTCGGCGAGATCGCCGAGCGCCACCGCGTCACGCGGCAGGCCGTCTTCGATACGCTCCGCCGCGCGATCGCGGAGATGGAGCGGCTCGAGCGGCATCTCGCGGTGGCGGCGGGGCGGGCGCGGGCCGCGCGGATGCGGGCGCGGCTGGCACGGCTCGAGGCGGAAGCGGCGCGCCTGGCCGAGCGCCACGCGGAGATCGAACCGCTGCGCAAGGCGCTCGGGGCGCTCAAGGCGGGCCTATGAACCGGCCGGCGCCGCACTATTTTTCACCGCTGCCGCCGGCGCAGGTGCGCCCGCGGCTCATCCGCTGGGTGGACGGGGATCGCGAGTTCGGGTTTCGCACGGCGGCGGGGGTCTTTTCGCGCGGCGCCGTGGACCGCGGGACGCGGCTCCTGCTCCGCGCCGTCGATCCGACGGGCGCGCGAGACGTGCTGGACCTCGGCTGCGGGTACGGGGTCGTCGGGATCGTCCTGGCGCACCGCGCCCCCGCGGCCCATGTGACGCTCGTGGACGTGAACCCGCGTGCGGTGGCGCTGGCGACCGAGAACATCCATTTAAATGAGACGCCGAACGCGGACGCGGTGTGCGGCGACGGGTGCGCGGCGGTCGGCGGGCGGATGTTCGATCTCGTGGCGATGAACCCGCCGATCCGCGCCGGCCGCGCCACGGTGCTCCGCTTGCTCCGCGAGGCGCGCCAGCGCCTGCGGCCCGGCGGACGGTTGTACCTGGTCGCGCGGACGAGCCAGGGCGCGCAGACGCTCGGCAGGCTCATGCGGGACATCTTTTCGCGCGTCGTCGAGGTGGAGCGCGGCGGCGGCTTTCGCGTCTACGAGGCACGCCATGTTTGAGCAGCTACAGTCCCGGCTTGGAAGCATCCTCACCCGGCTGCGGGGCCGCGGCTCGTTGTCGGCGGATGACGTCGACGCGGCGCTCCGGGAGATTCGGCTCGCGCTGCTCGAAGCGGACGTGAGCGTCGCCGTGGTCCGCGCCTTCGTCGCGCGGGTGCGGGAGGCGGCCGTCGGGCAAGAGGTATGGAAGAGCCTCACCCCGGGCCAGCAGGTCGTGCAGATCGTGTTCGGCGAGCTGACGCGCCTCCTCGGGACCGCGAACCACGCGATCGCCCCCGCGCCGCAACCGCCGACCGTCATTTTGCTCGTGGGGCTGCACGGCACCGGCAAGACGACGACCGCGGGGAAGCTGGCGGCCCACCTCAGGAAGCGCGGGCGGACACCCGTGCTGGCCGCCGCCGACCTCTCCCGCCCGGCCGCCGTGCAACAGCTGCAGATCGTGGGGCAGCAGGCCGGGGCGACGGTCGTGGCGCCCGCCGGCGGCGAGGACGCGGTTGCCGTCGCCGCGCGCGCCGTGACCCGTTGCCGGGAACTCGCCGCCGACATCCTGATCGTGGACAGCGCCGGCCGGCTGCACATCGACGAGGAGTTGGTCGCGGAGTTGAGCCGCGTGCGGGCGGCGGCCGCGCCCCACTACACCCTGCTCGTGCTCGACGCCATGATGGGGCAGGACGCCGTCCGCATGGCGCAGGGCTTCCACGCCGCCGTCCCGCTGGACGGCATCATCCTGACCAAGCTCGACGGCGATGCGCGCGGCGGCGCCGCGCTGTCCGTCGCGGCGACGCTCGAGCGGCCGATCTTTTTCATCGGCACCGGCGAGCGCCTGGACGCCCTCGAGCCGTTTCATCCCGATCGCGTCGCCTCGCGGATCCTGGGCATGGGCGACGTGCTCACCCTCATCGAGCGTGCGCAGGAACAGGTCACGGCCGCGCAGGCCAAGGAGCTCGAGCGGAAGCTCCGGCGGGCCGAATTTACCTTGGAAGACTTCACGCAGCAGATTCGTCAAGTCCGCGCCATGGGGCCGCTGGATCAGGTGCTGGCCATGATTCCGGGCCTGGGCGCGCGGCTCAAGGGCGCCCAGGTCGACGAGGGTGAGCTCAAACGGATCGAGGCGATGATCGGTTCCATGACGCCGGGCGAGCGGCGGCACCCGGATACGATCGACGGGAGCCGCCGCCGGCGAATCGCCCGCGGGAGTGGGACCTCGGTGCAGGAGGTGAACCGGCTGCTGCGCCAGTTCGCCGAGGCGCGCAAGATGCTCAGGCAGATCGAAGGCATGGGACGGCGCAAGGGGAAGCTCCCGCTTCCATTTCAACCGTAGCCCGGCAACGGAGCCGGCCCGACGCCGGCAGATCGTCCAACAAGGGGGTAGCGAATGAGCGTCAAGATCAGGTTGATGCGGCGCGGCGCCAAGGGGCAGCCGTTCTACCGTCTGGTGGTTGCGGACTCGCGCAGCCCGCGCAGCGGCCGGTACATCGAGACGGTGGGATTTTATAACCCGCGGACGGAGCCGTCCACGATGGCGGTCAACGCGGAGAAGGCGATCGCGTGGCTGCGCAAGGGCGCGCGCCCGTCCGATGCCGCGCGCGTCATCTTGGAACGGACCGGTGTGCTCCGCCAATGGCAGGAGTCCCGGGCCAAGGCGACCCGGTGAAGGCGCTCGTCGAGCTGCTGGCGCGCTCGCTGGTCGAGCGCCCGGATGCCGTGGCGGTGCGCCTCGTCGAGGCTCCGCAGGAGACCGTGATCGAGGTGCAGGTCGCGTCCGAGGACGTCGGCAAGATCATCGGGCGCGGCGGCCGCGTGATCAAGGCGATCCGGACGCTCGCGCGGGCAGCGGCGACGCGCAGCGGGAAGCGCGTCAACGTCGAGGTGCTCCGCCCCTAGGCCGGCCCGACGGGCGGGCGCGAGGGCGGGGCCACCACGGAGGAGGAGTGGGCATGGCGTCGATCACGGTGCAGCGGCCAGTGATCATCAAAACGATCGTGACGGAGAGCTTCAAGCGGCTGTACATCGCGGACCTCGAGGACGCGATCAAGCGGGTGGACGCGATCGTGCAGCAGATCGACGTGCAATCGCGCCGGTTCGACCTAGAACGGCAGGTGAACCCGCAGTCGAGGGTGATCCGGCAGCAACTGGAGCTCGAACGCGCGCGCCAGGACTCGGCGCGGATGGAGCTGCAGGCGCGGCTGCGCGAGGCGCAGCAGCTCGAGCTCAACTCGGAGTTCACGCAGGGGACCATCGACGGCACGGTGGACATCAACGTCGGCGACAACCTCTTCGAGAAGATCGCCGGGACCGAGCTCATCGTCAAGGACGGCATCGTCCTCGAGATCCGGGAGGGGGTGTCGTCGCCCGCCGTGCCGGTCGTGCCGCCGCCGTCCGGCGGGATCATTACCCCCGCCACGCGGTAGGTGCCCCGGCCCCGCCGCCACGAGGAGCCGCTCCGGCCGGCGCCGCCGGATGTCGTGATCGTCGCGGAGATCACGAAGGGGCACGGGGTGCGGGGCGCGGTGCGGGTCGTGCCGGTGACCGATTTCCCTGATCGCCTCCTCGCGCTTCACGCGGTGATCCTGCTGGACGGGCAGGGAGGGCGCGCCGTGCGCGTGGAGTCGGCGCACGCGGCCGGGCGATTCGTCGTGATGAAGCTGGCCGGGATCGACACGCCGGAAGCCGCGGACCGGCTGCGCGGCGTCGCCCTGGGGATCCCGGCGTCCGAGGTCCGCGCGCTGCCGCCGGGCCAGTTCTACGTCTTCCAGATCGTGGGGCTTCGCGTGCGGACCCCGCAGGGCGCGCCGCTGGGGCAGGTCACCGACGTCCTGCGCACGGGTAGCAACGACGTCTACGTCGTGCGGACGCCGGAGGGCGGCGAGACGCTGCTGCCCGCCGTCGGCGACGTGATCGAGGCCATCGATGTGGCGGCGGGCGAGATCATCGCCCGCCCTCCGGAGTGGATGTGATGCGGATCGACGTCGTGACGATTTTCCCGGAGCTGTTCCCGGGCCCGCTCGGCGTCGGCGTCCTCGGTCGCGCGCGCGAGGGAGGCGTGATCGATCTCGCGGTCTGGGACCTGCGGGCGTACGCCACCGACCGGCACCGCAGCGTCGACGACGCGCCCTACGGCGGGGGCGCCGGCATGGTCATGAAGGTCGAGCCGTTCGTCCGCGCGATGGAGGCCGTTCGCGCGGCCCATCCCGTGACGCAGCCCGTGGTGCTCCTGCCGAGCCCCCAGGGCGCGGTGTTCACGCAGGCCCGCGCGCGCGCGTACGCGTCGGCCGGGCGCCTCGTGCTCCTCTGCGGCCGCTACGAGGGCGTGGACGACCGCGTGGCGCCGCTCGTGGGCGCCGAAGAAGTCAGCATCGGCGACTACGTGTTGACCGGCGGGGAGCTCGCGGCGATGGTGATCATCGAGGCCGTGGTGCGCCTCCGTCCCGGCGTCGTCGGGGACGACGCGTCGGTCGCGGGGGACTCGTTTGCCGCGGGCCTGCTCGATTTCCCGCAGTACACCCGCCCCGTCGAATTCCACGGGCTCGCGGTCCCGGACGTGCTGCTGAGCGGCCACCATGAAGCGATCCGGCGGTGGCGCAAGCGCGAGGCCCTTCGCCGCACGCTCGACCGCCGGCCCGACCTGCTGGACGACGCCGCGCTCGACGACGAAGCACGCGCGCTGCTGGCGGAGTTGCGGCGCGCCGCCGCGGAGCATCGCCGCGCGTAACCTTGTGACCGCGACCGGTCGCATGCTATAATGCGCTGTCACGGGTGCAAAAGGGGGCCACCATGGAGAAGATCATGGCGATCGAGCGGCAGCAGATCAAGCAAGGGCTGCCGTCGTTTGTCACCGGCGACACCGTGCGCGTGCACATGCGGGTCGCCGAGGGCGGACGCGAACGGCTCCAGGCCTTCGAAGGCACCGTGATCGGGCGGCGGGGCGGCGGGACGCGCGAGGCGTTCACGGTCCGCCGCATCTCCCACGGCATCGGCGTGGAGCGGACGTTTCCCCTGCACTCGCCCCGCGTGGAAAAGATCGAGATCCTCAGGAAAGGGCGCGT
>JAJPJL010000130.1 GCA_021324255.1 Bacillota bacterium | reverse complement strand
CCCAAGACCGCCTCGCCGTGGATCTCCTGGCTGTCCGCGATCAAGGAGACCAAGGTCGTGGATCCGCTCACCGTGCAGATGAACCTGGACGCCCCGTATCCCGACCTTCTGGGCTCGTTCGCCGGGTTGCGGGCGTCCGGGATCATGCCCAGGGGGTTCGCGGAGCGGGAGAATCTCAAGATCAAAGCGATCGGGACGGGGCCGTTTAAGCTCGTGGAGTACGCGCCGCAGGATCACATCACGTACGCCCGCAACGGCGACTACTGGAACCAACCGCTGCCGTACCTCGACGGCATGACGTTCAAGATCCTGACCGAGGAGAACGCCCGCCTCGCCGCGCTCCGGGCCGGCCAAATCCAGTACGCGGCGCTGAGCGCACAGGGCGCGGCGCAGCTGCAAAACGCCTCCGGAATCACGGTCATGAAGTCGCCGAACGCCTGGGTCTCGCTGCACTACATCAACGTGAGCAAGAAGCCGCTCGACGATGCGCGGGTGCGGCGCGCGCTGCGCATGGCGGTGGATACCGGCGAGGTGATCCAAAAGGCCGCGTACGGGGCGGCGGTGCCCTCCGGGCCGATCCCCACGGGATACGGCGACTGGTCCCTCGATCCGAGGACGCTGCCGTACCTCAAGGCCGACGTGGACGGCGCGAAGAAGCTGCTCGCCGAGGCCGGATATCCGAACGGCGGATTTACGGTGGAGATGAGCTGCTCGCCGCAGTATCCCGAATTCGTGGCGAGCACGCTCGTGGTCCAGGAATCGCTGCGCCGCTTGAACGTCACCGCGAACGTCGTGCAGATGGAGTGGGGCGCGTTTGTGGCCGCGCACAACCGCGAGCTGCAGACCGGCGGGAAGGAGGGCGGGGTCATCTTCGCGTCCGCGAACACGTTCCGGCCCGGGCCCGACGGCTACATCTACCCGTACTTCTCCTCGAAGGGGACGCTCAACGACGGGGGCTACCGGAACCCGAGGCTCGACCCCCTGATGGTGGAGGCGCGGGCGATCTCGAACCACGATCAGCGGCGCAGCCTGTACGTGCAGATCCAGCGCACCCTGCTCGAGGACTCGCCGAACTGGTGGTGGTACGCCAAGTACAACATCGAGGCGCTGTCCACCAAGCTCCAGGGGTACGCCCAGTCGTTCACGGGGCGCCGGATCTTCCTCAAGACCGCCTGGCTCAGCGGCTGAGCCGCGGTCCGTGGCCGGGGCCGCGCGCCCCGGCCACATCGTACCGGCGTGCGATACCTGCTCCGGCGCGGGCTGTGGACGGTCGTGGCGCTGCTCGGCGTCTCGGTCGTCATCTTCCTCCTCGTCCATTTCATCCCGGGCACGATCGTCGATATCCTCGGCGGCGGTGAAGGCCAGCTCAGCCCCGAGCAACGCACCGCGGTGATGCACGAGTTCGGGCTCGACCGGCCGCTGCCGGTCCAGTACGCGTATTGGCTCGGCAGCATGGCGCGGGGCAACTTCGGGTGGTCGTTTCGATCGGGGCAGCCGGTGGGGCAGCTGCTGGTGTCCCGGCTCCCGATCACGATCGAGCTGGCGGTGCTGTCCGTGGCCGGCGTCGCCGGCGTCGGGATTCCGCTCGGGATCCTCGCGAGCGTTTCCGGCAGCCTGCGGGTCAAGACCGCCGTGCAAGTCATCGGGCTCCTCGGCCTGTCCCTGCCCAATTTCTGGATCGCCGTCCTGCTGATCATCGCCGCGTCCTATCTGTTTCACTGGCTGCCCGCGCTCATCTACGTGCCGCCGTGGACGCAGCCCTGGGTCGATCTGCAGCAGATGTTCCTGCCGGTCCTCTCCCTTGCGCTCGGCCTCGCGGCGGTCGTCGTCCGCATGACGCGGTCCTCGATGCTCGAGGTCCTCGGCCAGGAGTACGTCAAGGTGGCCCAGGCCAAAGGGGTGACCCGCGCGGGCGTCCTGCTGCGTCACGCGCTCCGCAACGCGCTGATCCCCATCATCACGGTGCTGGGGCTGCAGATGGGATACCTCCTCGGCGGCGTCGTGATCACGGAGCAGATCTTCGGCCTGCCGGGGCTGGGGTGGATGCTCCTCAACGGCGTCTACCAGCGGGATTACCCGGTCGTACAGGCGACCGTGATGCTCTTCGCCCTGACGTTCATCGTGGTGAACCTGGCCGTGGATCTCGCCTATACGTATCTCGATCCAAGGATCCGGTATCAATGATGCACGTCAGTGGCTGAAGGTCACGCCGGCGCCCGCACCGCCGTCTCCTGGCTCGGCGCCCGCGGGAGCCGGGTCCGGTGGTGGCGGGCGCTGCGCCGCACGCCCCCGGCGATGATCGGCGCCGCGGTGGTCGGCGCCGTCGCCATCGTCGCCGCGGCCGCCCCCCTGCTGGCGTGGAACAATCCCGTGGCGCAGATCGCGAAGCCGCTGCTGGCGCCGGGAGGACCGTATCTCGCCGGCACCGACCAGCTGGGCCGGGACGAGCTCAGCCGGCTGGTCTTCGGCACCCGCGTGTCGCTGTATGTCGGCGTCCTCGCGGTCCTCGTCGCCCTGGCGCTCGGCGGCACGGCGGGGTTGCTCGCGGGCTTCTACGGGGGCTGGCTCGACAACGTGACGATGCGCGCGATGGATGTGCTCTTTGCGCTGCCCGCGCTGGTGCTGGCCATCGCGATCACCGCCGTCCTCGGGCCCAGCCTCACCAATGTCATGCTGGCGATCGGGATCGTGTACGCCCCCACGTTTGCGAGGGTGGCGCGCGGTCCGACCTTGACCGTCGCGCAGCTCCCGTACATCGAGGCGGCGCGGGCGGTCGGGGTCTCGACGCCCGCCATCATGCTGCGCCACGTGGTGCCCAACATCTCCGCGCCGCTGCTCGTGCAGACGACCGTGTCGCTGTCCACGGCGATCCTTACCGAGGCCGCGCTCAGCTTCCTCGGCCTCGGAACCCAACCCCCGACGCCGTCATGGGGTCTCATGCTGAGCGACGCCCGGCAATACATGCTGATCGACCCCTGGATCGCCGTCCTGCCGGGCTGCGCCATCGCGATCACCGTGCTCGGATTCAACCTGCTCGGCGACGGCCTGCGCGATCTGCTCGATCCGCGGCTGCGCTTGTTCTAAGGGCGCCCCGGGACAGGGGCGCGCCTACCAGCCGAACGGCAGCGCAAACGTCGGCGCTTGCGCGTGATGGTCCCGCCGCGGCGGGGCCGGCCGGTTCCGCAACCAACGGACCAGCGCGATCATCCGCGTCACGGCATGGTCGAAGACGCGGCGCCCTTTGTCGGGCGTGGCCTTGTGCGCTTCCCCGATCACCCCGGTCTCCGTGTATGCCGACGTCCACTCGATGAGCGTCGCGGGGCCCGTCGCCGCGGTCAGATCCGTGACGTGCCACTCGTGCTCCCCGGGGAACTGCATGTACTCCGGCAGCCGTCCGTCGATCAGCGCCTCGCGAACGTGCGGCCGGTCCACGTGCAGGTACATCGACGTCTCCAGCTCGCAGGCGTGCGCGCAGCCGCCCGGGACGACCGAGGTGCGGAGTTCCTTGTTCCAGAACGCGCCGACCAGCTGCCACCAGCTGAGGGTCACGCACAGCGCGTCGGTCTGGACGATCGTCTGCCGGCCGGCTTCCTCCACGAGCGGATGGTTCGAACCGTGTCCGTTCAGGATGATGAGCCGCTTGAAGCCGTGGTAGGCGACCGAGCGTGTGATGTCGAGCAGGAAGCGGACGAACGTTGTGGGCTCGATGGTGATCGTGCCCGGGAAGTCCATGACGTGGTGGCAGTATCCGTACGCGACAGGCGGCAGGACCAGCATCTCCTCCGGCGCCCGGCGGCCGGCCTCGTAAGCGACGGCGGAGCTCAGTTTCGCATCCACGTCGAGCGGCAGATGCGGGGCGTGCTGCTCGGTCGAGCCGACGGGCAACACGACGACCTTGTTCATGGCGACAGCCTCGTTGATCTCGGGCCAGGTTAAGAGCTCGTACCGGTACTCCTGCGCCACGGTCTCACGGACGTTCGTGGGCATCATCTCCTCCTCTGCACGGACGCGGCGGTCCCGCGAGTGATGGCCAAACCGGGTTCTGGTTTCGCGCGGTGCCGGAGGAGCCCTCCGGTCGCCGGGGGGTGGTCCGCCTCGTGAACCCCCTCTGTGGATTCAAGCGCCGCCGGGCACGGGTAAAACTACGGTGCGGTTGGCGCGGGCATCAGATCGATGCGTGCCGGACAATCGCCGTCGCACGCTTGAAGCGCACAAGTCGCGGCCCGGTTGCGTCGCGAGACTCCCGTCTCACGGGTGCGTGAGACCACGATCGGAGGCGAACGATGACCGAGTTCCTGACTCGTGCGGCGTCCGCGGGTGGGGGGAGCGGTCCTGCCGGCCGCGCCGCGATCGGCCTCGTGTTTGTGGGCCCCCCGGGCGCGGGCAAGGGGACCCTCGCCAAGACGCTCCAGGCGCGCGCGGGGATGCGCCACATCTCGCCCGGCGACCTCCTGCGCCAGGCGGTCCGCGACCACACGGAATACGGCCGGAAAGCGCTCACCTATATGCGGGCCGGCGATCTGGTGCCCGACGAGATCGTCGACGCGATGATTCAGGCCGCGCTCGCACAGGCGGAGGGCGGCTCCGGGTGGGTGCTCGACGGCTACCCACGAACTCCCGCGCAGGCCGGTCTGCTCGACGGCTTCCTCGCGTCCCGCGGCGGTACGCTCAACGCCGTCGTGTACTTCGAGATCGGCGAAGACATCCTGCTGCGGCGGCTCACGGGGCGGCGGTTGTGCCCGATCTGCGGCGCCATTTACCACGTGGACTATCGACCGCCGCGGTCGGCGGGGCGCTGCGACCTCGACGGGGCGGAGCTCGTGGCGCGGCGAGACGACGCCCCCGATACGGCCCTGCACCGATTTCGCGTGTATCGCGCGCAGACGGCGCCGTTGATCGATCACTATCGGCGCCGCGGCCTGCTGCTGTCCGTCAACGCGGAGCGGCCCGCCGAGGAGCTCTACGACATGATCTGGGGGTCGGTCAGGTCTCGCCCGGCTACGCCGTTGCCGTAGCGCCGGACGACCCGGCGCCGCTCCACGCGCGGGAGGCAGCGCCGCCCGGGCCTCTTAGCGCAGCGGCGCGCGTGTGCACGTGTACGCGGCATAGGTCTGCGACTCGCTGTACTCCCTGGCTCGGATGACAAAGCCGGCCCGCTCGAGCATCGCTTCCAGGAGCCAGGTGAACGTACTATGCTCCTCGCGGATGTGCGTTTCCAGCTCCGTGCGCGTCCACCCGACGTCCGGTCGCTCCGACGCCCGGCCGAGCCACCCCTCCAGCGCCCGATCGGCCTCGAACAGGCTGAACGAGTAGAACAGGTCGCGAAGCTGGAAGACGCCGCCGGGGCGGAGGATGCGCGCAATGCGCGCAAGCGCGATCGCCTTCCAAAAGTCCGGCAGATGATGCAGCGCGTGCCGGGAGAAGACGAAGTCCGCGGGCTGGCCCCGGTGGGCATACGTGAGAAACCCGGCCCGGACAGGCTCGAGATTGGTGACGCCCTGGTGCTCGGCGCGTGAGCGCAGCGCGGCAATCATCGACGGCGACACATCGACCGCGACCACGCGGCGGCAGAACGGCGCGATCGCGAGGGCAAAGACGCCGGTCCCGCATCCCAGGTCGACAAGCGTGGCGGCGCGGTCCAAGCCGAGCGCCCGGAATCGCGCGACGTCCGGGGCCGGATCGTAGCCCGCCTTGCGCTCATAGGCCGCGATATACGCCGCGTCCAGATGCTCCGCCCCGGCGTGGCCGAGTTCGTCGAATCGCCAGCCGGCGGCGGCCGGCGGATCGTCCTTCACGCCTCCACCTCCGCGGTTAGGCTCGCCTGGGCCGGGGGCACATGCGATCCGGCGGTCCGCGCGGCCCGCTGGCGGCGTGCCGGCTCAGGCGGTGCGATCGAGTTCGGCGAGCGTGAGGACCGTGTCGAGCAGCACGGCCGCGCCGCGCGCGCAGTCTTCCGGCGAGGTCCATTCCTCTTCGTTGTGGCTGAGCCCACCTGCGCTGGGCACGAAGATCATGCCGGCCGGGAACCGATCCGCGACGTATTTCGCATCGTGCCCGGCTCCGGCCCAGAGGCGCGCCGCGGTGTAGCCTCGCCCCGCGGCGGCCCCGGCCACGATTGCGATCACCCGTCCCGCAAACGGCGTGGCGGGGCTGCGCCAGAACTCCGCGCGGCGCACCGTGACATCGTCGGCGCTCGCGACGTCGCCGCAGACTCGATCGGCCGCACGCAGCGCCGCCTCCAGGTCGTCATCGCGCCGCGATCGGATGTCGAGCGTCATCTCGACCGCGCCGGGCACGACGTTGACGGTGTTTGGGAGCACGTCCAGGCGTCCTACGGTGAGCCGGACGGTCCCAAGCGCCCCGGCGGCGTCGCGCAGAAGCAGCACAAGCCGCGCGGCCGCAACCAGCGCGTCCCGGCGCTCGGCCATCGGCGTCGGGCCCGCGTGCGCCGCGCGCCCCAGGATCTGCACCCGGCTCCATGAGATGCCCTCAACGCCCTCTACGACACCGATCTGCGTCCCGGCGCGCTCCAGGACCGGCCCCTGCTCGACGTGCAGTTCCAGGTACGCGGCGCATCGGGCGAGGCGGTTGGCGGCGCTCCCGCGGTAGCCGATCCGGTCGAGCTCTTCCCCGAACGTCCGGCCCGACGCGTCGCGCGCGGCATAGGCCGCCTCCAACGGCAGCGGGCCGAAGAGCACGCCGCTGGCCAACATCGCCGGCTGGAAGCGCGCGCCTTCCTCGTTGGTCCAGTTGACCACCTCGAGGGGAGCGCGAGTCCGGCAGCCCGCGTCGTTGAGCGCGTGCACGACCTCGACGGCACCGAGCACGCCGAGGGCCCCGTCGAACCGGCCGCCGGTCGGCACGGTATCGAGGTGGGATCCGAAGACCACCGGCGGCGCGTCGGGATCGGCGCCGGCCCGCCGGCCGTACATGTTGCCGAGGTCGTCGACACGCACGCTGAGCCCCGCCGCTCCGAACCACTCCGCGAGCAGGTCGCGGGCAGCCCGGTCCTCGTCGGTCAACGCGAGCCGGCAGACCCCGCCGCCCGTCGTCTTGCCGACCTCGGCCATGGTCATGAGACGCGACCACAGCCGGTCGGCGTCGATCCGGGCGGGGAGGGGCGTCAACACGTCATTCCAATTATAGTCGCCACGCGGCTCGCACGCGCGTGACGCTCGCCTGGCTCCAGAGGGTTTTGCCGGGGCGCTGCCGTACGGTCTCGCCGATCCTCGCCCGCGGCCCAAGATTCAGCGCGGCCGCAGCGACGTTCCCCCACAGGAGGGAGCCGTGATCCGTCGGATGAGTCCGTCGCCGTCGTTGACGCCAGGCGGTTGCTGAACAGCGCCCGCGCATGGACGCAGACGTCATCGTGATCGGCGCGGGGGCCGCGGGCTTGGCGGCGGCGCGACGCCTCGCGGCGCGGCCGCTGCGCGTCATCGTGCTCGAGGCGCGCGACCGCATCGGGGGCCGCGTATGGTCGTACTCAGCGGCGCGTTGTGGGACGCCGGCCGAGTTGGGCGCGGAGTTCATTCACGGTCGAGCCGAGCTGACACGGCGGCTGCTCCGCGACGCCGGACTGTCGGCGGTCGAGGCGGCCGGCGAGACGTGGACCTACGCGGACGGCGCGCTCAAGCGCCACGAAGGGGATTTCACCCTCGCCGCCAACCTGTTCGACGCCGCCCGGACGCTCGCCGTCGATGAGAGCGTGGACACGTTCCTGCGCCGGTGCGAAGGGGACCCGGCGACGCGTCAGGCGGCGGCGGCCGCGCGCGCGTTCGTCGAGGGATTCGATGCCGCGGACCCGGCGATCGCCAGCGTGCGCGCGATCGCGGAGGAGTGGCGTTCGGGCGTCGATTTTGCGGCCGCGCGGCCGGTCGGTGGGTACCGGCCGATGTTCGAGTACCTCCGCGACGCCTGCGTCGCGGCCGGCGTCGAGATATGCCTGTCGGCTACCGTGCGCCGCCTCTCGTGGCGTCGCGGCGCCGTCACCGCCGAAGCGAGCCGCGCCGGCGGCCGGCGGACCGTCCGGGCGCGCGCGGCGATCCTGACGCTCCCCGCGGGCGTTTTGCGCCGCGGCGGCGACGAGGCAGCAGTCGCGTTCGAGCCCGGACTCCCGTCGGCCAAGCGCAAGGCGCTGGAGACGATCGAGATGGGCCGGGCCGTCAAGGTCGTCCTGTGGTTTCGGACGGCATTCTGGGAGCGTATACAGAACGGGCGCTTCCGCGACGCCGCGTTCTTTCGCTTCGAGGGGCAGCCGTTCCCGGCCTACTGGACGCAGGTGCCGTTGCGCAGCAGGCTGGTGGTGGCCTGGGCCGGCGGTCCACAGGCGGGCGCGCTCAGCGGTCTGGCGGAGGCTGAGCTCATCGAGCGCGCGCGGGCGGGCTTTGGCGCGGTGCTCAACGAGCCCGAGCTCGCGCACGAAGAGTTCGAGGGCGGGCGCACCCACGATTGGAGCCGCGATCCGTTCGCGCGCGGCGCGTACAGCTACGTTGCCGTCGGGGGCGCGTGTGCTCGGGAGACGCTCGGCGCTCCGATCGACGGCACGCTGTTCTTCGCGGGGGAAGCCACCTCGACGGACGGTCAGAGCGGCACGGTGAACGGTGCGCTGGACACCGGCGAGCGCGCCGCGATAGAGGCGGCGGCAGCGCTGGAAGCAGGGGCCTTCCGGGGGCGCGATGCCTGAGACCGCGTCACCGGTCCTCAGCGCGTGGTCGAATTTCTACGTCATGACCGGCTCGTCGGCCGCGGCGCTGACCGGACTGATGTTCGTCGTGATCAGCTTGGTGACCGACCGAATGCGATCCGGCGCCACCCACGACGGCATCGCGACGTTCAGCACGCCGACGGTCATGCATTTCGCGGGTGCGCTGATGGTGTCGGCCATTCTCCTCATGCCGTGGCGTTCGGTGACGCCTGCCGGCGTGGTGACCGCGTTCATCGGCCTGTGCGGTGTCGCGTACATCGCGCACGTGATGCGCCGGACGACGCGGCTGACCGAGTACACCGCGGACCTGGAGGATTGGATGTGGTACACGATTCTTCCCCTCGTGGCCTACGGAGCGTTGTCCGCGGGTGCGATCGCGCTCCCCGCCGCGCCGGCGCAGGCGGTCTTCATCCTCGCGGGGGCGGTCCTGTTGCTGATCTTCATCGGCGTTCGCAACGCATGGGACGTCGTGACGTACGTCACCGTCGTGCGGCGCCAGTAGTGTGCCATCCCGCGGGCGGCGAGGGCGCGTCCCAAGGGCGCCCACGCCCGCAGGCGAGCCGCGGACATACGCGGCACCGTGGCGGGCGCGCCATTCACGACGGCCGTGGGCATCGTGTTCGGGCGCACGCCGCGGTCGGGCTCATCGTCCGCGAGGGGCTATGGTACACTTACGTCGTAATCACCACGACAACGAGGGGAACCGCGACGACGAGGGCGCGGTACTCCTCGGCAACTCGTCGTCCGACGCGCCCGTAGCTCAGACGGATAGAGCGGCTGCCTTCGAAGCAGCGGGTCGGGGGTTCGAATCCCTCCGGGCGCGCCAAGCCGTAATGGGTCCAACCCGGAGACCCTTGCGGGATCAGCATGACGGTGCTCCCGGTTGCCGGGGCTCAGGGTCGCGGGCGGCGGGTTCGGCTAACACCAACCGTTTGGGTTATCGGATTTGCCGGACGCTACTCGTGGCGCTCCGAGGTGAACCGGACGAGGCCTGACCGCACCGCCTCCCTCACGGCTTCTCCGCGCGTGCGGACGCCCAGTTTCGAGAGTATCGCCGAGACGTTCGTGCTCTTCGCGTGGGTGGTACTCGCGGCCTGGGGCGCCTCACCCTTGCGCCGTTGCTCAGCCATCGCGAGGTTGGCGGTGGGGGGCCTCACCGCGGTACGGCTGGCCGTCTTCACCGGCGGATGGCTGCTCATGACCGTGGCGATGATGTTGCCCGGGAGCCTTCCCTTGATGCCGCATTGCGCATCCGGAGGGCGTCCGCGCCCCAAGACCGCTCCGCTGGCGAACCCCGGCCGGCCGTTTCGCCGCGATCGCGATCACCTTTTTGTCGGTTAACTTGATCATCCCCGCGGTATTGGCATGTTGCGTCTCGGCGGCATACACAGGATACTAATGCCGGTGGCGACGCGGAGGGTCAGGAGTTTCAAACGGCGGGCTCCGTCTAATCGCTGACGCCGGAGTCCGCTCCTCCCGTCGCCATCTCTACGTAAGCCGACTCCGCGGTCACGCCGTCACGAAATGCGCCAGCCCCGATAGTTC
This sequence comes from Bacillota bacterium, assembly GCA_021324255.1. Lineage (GTDB taxonomy): Bacteria > Sysuimicrobiota > Sysuimicrobiia > Sysuimicrobiales > Segetimicrobiaceae > JAJPIA01. The sequence goes on along the minus strand of JAJPJL010000130.1, from coordinate 97,204 downwards.
TCCATCGCCTCTCAAAGCGGATGAGCGGTCTGGCCGCCAGAGGGCGCGTATACAGGTCGGTGGAGTACTTCAAAGGCGATCAGCGGCGTGTTACCGTTCTTGTGGAACTACACAATGGAGGGTCTCCCAGCGGCCGAAGTGGTGCAAGATGGGGTCTATCACGAGGTGTAAGCGGGGAGGGTCGTTCGATGGACTTTCGCCTGAGCGAAGACGACCAACATCTCGTCGATAGAGCGCGGGCGCTCGCAACGGAGTTCGCGACACGCGCGCGAGCCTATGATGAAGCCGCGGCGTTTCCCGAGGCGGACTTCGCGAGACTCCGAGAAGCCGGGCTGCTCACCCTCACCGTGCCGCGGGAGTTGGGCGGGCACGGCTTCTGGCAGGAAGACCGGTTTCTCCCTTTCTACCTGGTCCTCGAGACGATCGCTGCCGGCGCGGCGTCCACCGCGCAGCTGTTGCAGGTGCACTCCCATGCCAGCGGGATCGTCGGCTTTCTCGGCAATCCCGAGCAGCGGAGCCGCATCCTCGGAGAGGTCGTCGCGCGGGGAGCCCTCATTGCATCGTGCGGCAGCGAAACGGACCCCAAACGGATGGACTCGGGACGGTACGAGTCGGAGCTCCGCCCGGTGGATGGCGGCTTCCGTCTGACCGGGGTCAAGCACTTCGGTTCGTTGGCGCCGGCGGCGGACTACTGCCTCGTGTACGTGTTGGCGCCCGGCACGCAAGGGTTGGCCGAGGGGTGCACCACCGCCATCATTCCCAAGGGGACCGCCGGCGTGTCGCTCACGGACACGTGGGACACGATGGGAATGCGCGCGACGATAAGTTGGAGTCTTGCCTTCGATGACGTGTTCATCCCCTTTGATAACGTCCTCGGGGAGCCGGGGGACTGGGTGCAACACGACCCCCGGACGTTCACGCTCGCCTACGTGGCCAACCACATCGGGACCGCCCAGGGCGTCTTCGACTTCCTGCGGCAGTACCTCCGGGAACGGGCATTCCTGATGCAGGACAACGTGACCGCATACACGCTCGGCGAAATGGACGCGGCGCTCCAGGCTGCGCGCACATCCATGTGGTACGCGGCCTGGCTCTGGGAGCAGGGCCGGTACGCGGACGCCGAGCTCGCCTCACTGCGCGCCCTGCATACGTCCAAGCAGGCCGCCATGATGGTGACGGCCAAGGCCTTTGACGTGTGCGGTGCGCGAGGCGCGTTCAAATCGTTTCCAATCGAGCGGGCCTTTCGCGACGTCCGCACGTTCACGCTGCATTTCCGCGAATCGCAAGTCCTGCGTCTGTTGGCCGAAGCGGACCTCGGCGGGCCCTTCCACTCGAAACAGAAGTACGGTCCGAAGATCGGCCGCCAGTCTTGGAAGACGCTCAAGACGGCGGCATCTTGAGGGATGCAGCGATGTGTGATGGGGTTGGGGACCGTGACGCCACGGATCTTGTGAAGCGTTCGTGGCGTATGTCCTAGGGAACGCCTTGACGCGGGCTTCGGGCCGTGGGCAGCGAGTACAGACGAACGCGTGTGGTACGACAGGCTTCAGCGCGGCTTGGGCGCAACCCGCTCGCCGTCGCATCCCTCGGGTACCTGCTCGCGGCGTACACGATCGCCATCCTAGCCGGGTACGTCGCGCCGGACTCACCGACCACGATGGACCTCAGCGCCTTTCTAGCGGCGCCGAGTCCAGCCCATCCGCTCGGCACCGACGATAATGGCCGCGACGTATTGAGCCGCCTCGTCTACGGTGGCCGGGTCAGTTTGACCGTAGGGCTGGCCGCTGTCATCGTCTCCGTGGTGGTCGGCGTTGCGGTCGGGCTGACAACCGCGTACTTTGGCGGCTGGCCCGACACCGTGCTGATGCGGCTCACCGACGCCATGCTCACGATCCCGACGTTCTTTCTGCTGCTGGTCGTGATGGCCTTCTTCGGTTCGACCCTGCAAAACGTGATCCTCGCCATTGGCCTGACGTCGTGGATGGGGGTGGCTCGACTGGTGCGTGGTGAGATTTTGCGGGTGAAGGGGATGGATTTTGTGGAAGCCGCGCGCGCGCTCGGCGCGTCGCCTCAGCGCATGATGACCAAGCATCTCCTCCCGCAGGCTGGTCCGCAAATCATCGTCGCGGCGAGCCTGGGTACCGGTGCCGCCATCCTTGCCGAGTCGGCGCTTAGCTACCTTGGGCTGGGGGTCCAGCCGCCGATTCCAACCTGGGGCAACATGTTGAGCGGCGCGCAGAATTTCATCTGGCAGGCGCCGCAACTCGCCGTGTACCCGGGCATGCTGATCTTGCTGACGGTCTTGGCGTTCAACTTCCTGGGCGAAGGGTTGCGCGACGTGTTCACGGTGGAGGACTGATGTTGGAGTGGTCGAAGGCCGACGCGCCGACGGCGCCCGTCGCCGCGGTGTGGACGGCAATCGGGTGGCGACATCGAAAGGGGTGATTCCTATGAGCGACAATGTGTATCGTTTCTCTCGGCGTGCTCTGCTCGCGCGGGCTGCGGTCCTCGGCGGCGTCGCTGCCGCGGGGGGCTCTCTCGCATCCCCCCGCACGGCCGCGGCCGCAGCGGCCACGGCTCCGACGGCCAATGCGCTCCTGTTTCCGCTGATTAGCAATCCAACCCCGAATCCCGTCACGCTCCCCGGCGGGCTTTCGTCGATCTTGCTGAACAAGAACCTCTTCGGCCAGTTGGTGCGTCCCGACCCGCACACGGATCAGCCGGTGCCTGATCTCGCCAGGTCGTGGGAGATCAGCAAGGACGGGCTGACCTATACGTTTCATCTGCGGGACGTCCTGTTCCACGACGGGCAACCGGTGACGGCCGGGGACGTCAAATTTACGCTCGATGCGATCATGGACAAGAAGATCAACGCGACGTTTCGGACCAACCTGGGGCCGCTCAAGACGACCCACGTGGTCGACGCCCACACCGTGCAGGTCAGCCTGGAGGAACCGTACGGACCGTTCCTGACAATGCTGCAGTACAACATCATGATCCTGCCCGAGCACGCGCTGAAGGGGCAGGATCTCAACAAGCCGACGGCATTCGTTGAGCACCCCATCGGCAGCGGCCCCTACATGTGGAAGGAGTTTGTGCAGGGCGACCATCTGACGCTGGTCAAGTTTGACAAATTTTGGGACGGCGCGCCCAAGATTCCCGAGATCGTGTATGAGATCATCCCGGACGTCAACACGCAGATCGCCAAGCTCAAGGCCGGCGAACTGGACTTCGTCATGGTCGAGCCGTCGCAGATTGCGTCCATCAGCGGCGGCGGCGTGCAGATGTCCTATGCGAATCAAACCAACTACTATTACCTCGGCATCAACGACCAGAACCCGCTGTTCAAGGACCCGCGGGTGCGCCGAGCCATGGCCCTCGCCATCGACAAACAGCAGATTCTCCGGAACGTCATGCTCGGTCACGGACGGCTCATCGCCAGCCCGGTCTCCCCGCCGATGCGATGGGCCTTCGACGCCGGACTCGAGCCGTGGCCGTACGATCTCAACAAAGCTAAAGAGCTGCTGCGAGAAGCGGGAGCCAAGATGGAGAATGGGGTACTCACCCTCAACGGGCAGCCGTATACCTTCAAGATCCTGGTCGACATCGGGAACCCGACGCGCAAGCAGCTCGGCCTGATCGCGCAACAGCAGTGGCAGGCCCTCGGTATGCAACCCCAGATGGACTTCGAGGAATTCAACAATTGGTACGATATGCTCGGCAATCTGAAATTCGACACCGCGGTCGAGTGGTGGATCACGCCGAACGATCCCAACGCGTTGCAGGGCGGGTACGATAGCCAGCACGACGGCCCGGACGCACAGCATCCGAATTTCGACGATCCGGTCACCGACCAGCTTTTCGCGCAGGGGGTGCGGCTCTCAACCCCCGCGGAACGCAAGCCGATCTACGACAAGTTGCAGCAACGGCTGAAGGACATGCAGCCGGACGTGTTCTTGAATTTCCCGAATGAGATCCGAGGATTCAGCGCCCGGGTGCACGGCTTTGGCACGGTCGGCATCCGGGACGCGCTGTACTGGACGTACAAGTGGACGTTGGGCTGATCTTAGTGTGACGGCGGGCCGGCCGCGCGGCCGGCCCGCCGGAAGCTCAGACCGGCGGGAGGCGTTGCGACGTGGCGCGCTACATCATTAGCCGCGCGGCGCAGTCAGTCGTGTTGCTGTTCCTCGTCGCGCTCATCACGTTCGTTCTAATCCACGCCGCGCCCGGCGGACCCGGGATCCTGATGAACGATCAGAAGATGACGGCGGCCCAGATCAAGGAGCTCGAAGCGAATCTCGGCCTGGACAAACCGCTCTACGTCCAATTCGCGGACTGGCTGGCGCAACTGGCGCGCGGCAATCTCGGCATCGCCTATACATCGGACCTCCCGGTCACACAAATGATCGCCGTTCGTCTGCCGGCGACATTGCTGCTCGGCGGGTCCGCGCTTACCTTGTCGCTTGCCGTCGCGATTCCCGTGGGAATCGCGACGGCCATCCGTCCGCGGTCATTGCTGGACAACGTGGTATCGGCTCTCAGCTTCGTCGGCGTGTCGATGCCGGTTTTCTGGCTGGGACTGATGTTCATCATCGTCTTTGCGGTGGATCTGAGGGTGATGCCCGCGGCGGGTATGCGCACGGCGGGAGCGGCCCTGACGGCGGCGGACCTCCTGCGCCATCTCCTCATGCCCGCGGTCGTCCTGGCGGCCGCGTTCATGGCCGGCTTCTCGCGGTATGTGCGGACGGCGATGATCGAGGTTCTCGCCCAGCCGTACATTCGCACCGCGCGCAGCAAAGGGCTCGCCGCACGGATGGTGTTGTATCGCCATGCCCTGCGCAACAGCTTGATCCCGCTGGTCACGATGGTGGGTCTGGCGTTACCGCTGCTGATCGGCGGAGCGGCGATCACCGAACAAGTCTTTGCCTGGCCCGGCATGGGGCAGTTGGCCGTGCAGGCGGCCTACGCGCACGATTATCCGCTCATTATGGGCATCACGATCGTCGTGGCCGCGGCCGTCATCGGCATCAACCTATTGACCGACCTCAGCTACGCACTCATCGACCCGCGAATCGAGCTCCACGCGAGCTGAATGGCGGTCCGACTCCTGTTCCAGCGCGAGATCAGGGGCGGCCGGACCGTTGTCGTGACATCAGGACGCCCCATGGTGTACGAGGCGTCCTTCTCCGACGCTGCGGAGTTATCGTTGCGGGATCCTGCAGAAGCCCTGCGCCTCGATCCGAAATGCATGGTTGAAGCGGCTCCGGAAGTTCTCGAACGCGATGTGCGCGGTCAACTCCACGAGGGCCTCCGGCGAGAAGTGTTCGCGAAGAGCGGCAAAGGCCTCGTCGTCGGTGTCCCGGCCCGAGATCGTCATCCCGTCGGCATAGGCGAGCACCTGCCGCTCGAGCGACGTGAAGAGTGGATGTGTCGCATACTCATCGAGGTGGGCGAACTTCTCGTCCGAAATGCCGGCCGCCTGGCCCGAGGCGGTGTTGATGTCTACTCAGAACGGGCATCCGTTGAGCCCGGCGACACGGACATACACGAGATACTTGAGGGTGTCCGGGATGAGCGTCGTCTCGCTCATGGCCTTGCTCCACGCCTTGTACGCGATCAGCAGCGAGGGGTGATGGGCCAGGACCATCGTGGTGTTGAGCGGCGCCCCGAACCGCTCAGTCTCGTTATCCAGCACCGCTCGGACCGACCCGGGAAGGCCGGCGCGGTCTGGCGGCGCGAGGCGGCTCCCAACGTGCGGCTTCGTACGGGATCCCTCCATCGCAACTCCTCCTCGTGCGCGGCCGCGGCGACGCCTACGCTCGTATCTATCGCACCCAGTACGCCAGTGCCGAGATTCCGAGCACGGTCGCCCCGAGCATGACCCAGAATAGCCACGTCGCTCGACCCGTGTCCCGATTCAGCACATCTCCCCCCACCGGACAATCATCTGGCGCAGGAGCGTGACGGCGACAAACCTGGATGCGACAGGGTTCGCCGTGTTCCCTCTTCGTCACCCGGACGGCCGGGGCCGGATCTTGGAACGGCCGGGGCCCACGCCGGTGTGTCTCATGGAGGCGGGGCGGAGGGAACCGGGCCGCTACACGCCGGAGATGTCCCGCCGGGCTCGGATGCGTGAAGACCTGGGCTCCGGGTGTTCGGGCGTCTTCATCACACGGGATGGCCCGAATTCCATGATGCTGTAACCATTGCCTCGACGCGTTTCACGTGTTCCTCGATGAGCTCCCGGATGAGCTCATGCGGCAATCGGCGCCGTTCGTAGGCGGTGCGCAGGAAGAACTCGACGGCCTGCGCGGAAAGTTCCAAGCTGCACAGGATGTCGAGCGACGCATCAAATTTCTTGCCGCGGGCCGTGCGCGGGCCGGCGGGGCCGGGTTCCTCCATGTGGTGGTGCAACGTGGTCCGCCGAGGCATACATCACCCTCCCCCTGCAAGCGGGGATCTAAGCGTCCTCGTTCGGCGGCCCAGCCGGCCACGGAATCCGTGGCCCTGTGACTTTGCGTCCCCGGATTACTCCGGGTTTGCCTGTTCGTGAGGCGCTGACCAGGTTTGTCTGTCTTCATGCCCCCGAGGCAGACGGTATAGACGCGGTTGGCCGCGAGGTCTGCAATCGCCGGTAGACTCCGGGGTGGCGCAAGACCGCGGTGGCCCGACGAAGGGATTGCGTTTGGTCCGGAGGAATAGGCAGCGTGTTCCACGCTTCTCTCCACTCATTTGATCTGCGCTATGCGTTGACTGCTTCTCATTCGTCACCAAGGAGGGACCAGGATGAGCATTTTGGCCTGGATTGTCGTCGGCATCATCGCAGGATGGCTCGCGAGAATGGTCGTGCCGGGCGAAGGCCCCGGGGGTATCGTTGGCGACCTGATCATCGGCGTCGTCGGCGCATTCATCGGCGGGTTGATCTTTCGATTCTTAGGGCACGGCGGTGTGACCGGTCTCAACATCGGCTCCATCATTGTCGCCTTCATTGGCGGCGTGATTCTGCTGCTGATTATCCGCGCTGTGACGGGGAAACGAGCCAGGGCCTAGGAGAACTGGGAAGCACCCGCTGACCCCGGGTCTGCGGTTCCCATGCGGCCGCGCCGCCGTCGCTGCCGCGATCGGCCGGAACCACGGGAGGAAACGCCCGTGCCCGGCCGCGCGCCCAGCAGGGGAGGCAACGGATGATGACGACCGCATCGGCGTGGGTGGCCACGCTTGCCGCGCACGGCGTCCGTCACCTGTTTGGGCTGCCGGGATCGACCGAAGCGAGCCTTCTCGACGCGCTCCGGCGCGACGGACGCGTCCGCTACGTGATGGCGCTCCACGAAAGCATCGCCGTCGCCATGGCCGACGGCTACGCGCGCGCGAGTCGACGCGTCGGTGTCGCAAGCCTGCACACGTCGGTGGGCGCGATGAACGGCCTCAGCCAAGTCTACAACGCCTGGCGCGACGCCTCGCCCGTCGTCGTGACCGCCGGCCACAAGGAGCGGGTGATCCTCGCGCAAGACGGGTTTTGCGCGTTTGCCGACCTGCCGGCTCTCTTCGCCGCCTGCACGAAGTGGACGTGGCAGAGTCTCTCATCCGCCGCCGCGGCAGAGGATCTCCGGCGCGCGTTGCATGTATCCGCCGCCTCGCCGCCCGGGCCGGTGTTCCTGTCCATCCCGGAGGACATGCTCGGGGAGCCGGTTGCGCAGACGCCGGCGGCCGCCGGCGCGGACGGTCCGATCGCGCCGCGCAGCGCCGGGGGCGAGAAGTTCGAGCCGCACGGCCGGCGGCCTGATCGCGCGGCGACCCTTGCCGCGGCGCGTCTCTTGTTGCAAGCGCACCGGCCGGTGCTGCTCCTTGGGAATGATGTGTCGGCGGCGTCGGGGGAAGCGAAAAGGCTCGCCGAGGCGCTCGCGCTGCCCGTGGTGATCCCCGACGTCACCGAACTGTCGACGCTTCCGTTCCCCGCCGCCGATCCTCACTATGTCGGTCTGTACGAGCAGGAGCCTGCGGTGCTCGAAGGGTGTGACGTGCTTGCCGCAATCGGATGCCGGGTCTTCTTTCCGTTTTCGGGCGCGCACAGTCCGCGACTGCCGCCGGGCGCCCAATTGATACACACGCACCCGGATCCGCGCCAGGTGGGCTGGCAGATTCCTCCGACCGTGGGGATGCCGGCCGACGCGGGCCCCGCGCTGCGGGATCTGGCCGATGCCGCAGCGGTGCTCGGCGGGCTGGATCCACGGCGGCGAGACGAGCGGCGCGCGCGGGTGGCGAGTCTGCGGTGCGCGTGGGAGCACCGGCTCCGCGCCGAGCGCGAAGCGCGGTGGCGCGGCGTGCCGATCTCCCTTCCGCGCCTGGCGGCCGAATTGGGCCGCGTCGCGCCGCGTGGCACCCTGTTTGTGGACGAAGCCGTCCGGTCGTCCCCCGCGATGCTCAACCACTTGGATCTGCCCCCGGACGCCGCATGGTACCACACGAGCGGCGGCGCGCTTGGGTGGGGCGTTCCGGCGGCCATCGGGATGCGGCTCGCCGCCGGCGCACGCCCGGTGGTGGCGATCGTCGGCGACGGCGCGTTTCACTTCAGCGCGCAGTCGCTGTGGACGGCTGCCCGCGAGGACGCGCCGGTCGTGGTGGTTGTACTGGACAACGGCGGGTATCTTGCCGTCCGGCGGGCGATCGAGCGCTATCTCGGCACGCCGGTGGAGCCGGCCGCGTACCCCGGTGTGGCCATCGCCGAGTTGGATCATTGCGCGGTCGCGCGCGGTTACGGCGCGGGGGCCGCGCGCATCGCGCATCCCGACGAGATCGCACCTGCGCTCAAGGCCGCCATCGCATCACACCGGCCTGAAGTTGTGGTGGTTCCGGTCGAGGACCTGTGAGCCCGGCACGCGTCCGCGCGACGCGCGTCTCGACCTCGACGCGGGGAGCGCAGTTGACAGCCAGGTCTCACTGGCAGGGATGCCGGAGGGCGGACGCGGCCACTCCGAACGCGGCGCCGGGTTCCCAGCCTATTGTCCCGGGCACGAAGCATCACCGATGAACTGATGGGATGTATGCAAACCACGCCAAACTGGCGTGTTTTGCATATCGGAGCCGTCAGCAAACCTCTATACTATTGCCTAAACGCCAAGAGGGGTCGGGGATGACGCTGGCGTTAGGCGTGCTGCTGAACGCCGAGTATCCGGTGAGCGAGCTCGTCGCCCTCGCAAAGCTCAGCGAGGCCCTCGGATACGACCAAGTCTGGTACACCGATATTCGCATGTTCCGCGAGTGCTACCTCGGTCTTGCGGCGATCGCGGCGAACACGAGCCGAATCCACCTCGGCCCGGGCGTGACCGACCCGTACTCGCGGCATCCCGCGGTCACCGCCTCGACGATCGCCACGCTCGACGAGATGAGCGGCGGGCGGGCGCTGCTCGGCCTCGGCGTCGGCTCTACGGGATTTCAGGAACTGGGCATTCGAGCTGAGCGCCCGGTCACGGCGCTCCGCGAAACCGTTGGCCTCATCCGGCGGCTCCTGCAGGGCGAAGACATCACGTTCCAGGGCAAGGTAATCTCGCTCAGCGGAGGCAAGTTGCAGTTTACCCCGATCCGAACCGAGATCCCGATTTACTTTGCGACGCAGGGTGAGCGGATCACGGAGCTCGCGGGCGAAGTGGCGGACGGCGTCATGATCGCGAATACGGCGCTGCCCTCCACCGTGGACTTCTACATCGGCTGCGTGAAGCGCGGCGTGGAAAAGGGCCGGCGGGCGATCTCGCAGGTCGACGTCGCCCTTCGCTTTGAGATGTGCATCAGCGACGATCCGGCGGAGGCGGAAGCGGTCATGCGCCGGCGGGTCGCGATGCGGGTGGCGGCGGGCTACGGCCACTGGGATTATCTCGAGCGTCTCGGCATCACACTCCCCCAGGCGTTCGTCGACCTCGCATCGAGGCGGGACCTCCGGGGCGCCGCCGATGCCAGCCATCTGCTCCCGCGGGAGGCGCTTGAGCGGATGGTGCTGGCCGGCGATGCCGATCGGGTCGCCGCCCAGTTGTCTCGGGCGATCCGCCCCGGGGTGACGCGGCTGGTTGTCCGGCCGCACGCCGCACCGGGCCGCCCCGTCGGCGACGTGTTGCGGCGATTTGCAGACGAGGTGGCGCCGCGCATCAGTGCGGCGCCCTGACGCCGCAGACAGGAGGGAGGGAGCGAGATGCCAGTCGTCAGGATCGAGATGTATGAGGGGCGATCGATCGATCAGAAACGGGAGCTGGTGCGCGGTGTGACCGAGGTCGTGGCGCGGGTCACGGGCAACCCGGCCGACGCCGTGCACGTCATTATCGACGAGGTCAAGCGCGAGAACTGGAGCATTGGCGGGCTGCTCCAGCCCGACCGGCAGCAGCGGTAAGGATCGAAACCAACTCGAAGAAGGGAGCGGACGAGATGCCGAAAGTCGCGAAGTTGAAGGTCGCCGACATCCCTCCGATGGATTTGACCAGAGGCATGCATACTCGGTACCTGGTCTGCCGCGAGACCGTCGGGAGCGAGGCGCTCCGCATGGGCGTCTGCCACCACGACCCCGACATGGCGGACCTCAAGTGGGAAGGCAAGAGCGAGGAATCCTTCTATGTGGCGAAGGGGAGCATCCGCCTGATCTGGGAGGGCGACGGGGGCGAGCGCGGCGACGTCGTCGTCCGAGAGGGCGAATCGATCTACCTGCCCAAGGGGTTCCGTTACATCCTGCGGGCGACGGGCGAGCCGGCTATCAACGTGTTCGGCATCGGCGGCACGTCCACCAGTCTCGAACCGGTCGTCGGGCCGGAGCGCGCGCGGCAGATCAAGGACGCCGCGGATCGTGCGGTGCAGATGTGAGCGCCAGACGAAGCGCTCGGGCGAGACACGCCGGCGCGCGGTTCACGAGGCGGCAACTGCTGGGAACAAGCGCGGCCGCGGCTGCCGCCGGGCTTGCGGCGGGATCGTTTGCGTGGTTGGGGGAGCACGGCTACGCCTACGGAGCCGCACCGAAAGTGCTGCGCATCCTTCAATCCGAACCGGTCTACGGTTTCAACCCCGTGTTGGAGTCGACGAACTGGCCGGAGACCAACCGCCTGGTCTACAACGGGCTGGTGGATGTCGGCCCATCGGGGCAACCTATCCCGGGCGTGGCGAGCGCCTGGACCGTGAATGACAAGGGCGACACCTTCACGTTCAAGCTGATTCCCGGGATCAAGTTCACCGACGGCACGGAGCTCACATCGGCGGACGTGAAGTTTACCTACGAGATGCTCGTCGATCCGAAGCTCGGTTCCACGCTCGGCAGCTTTGTTTCGAACCTGAGGACAGTCGACACGCCGGACAAGTATACGGCGGTGCTGCGGTTCGACGGCCCCAACGTGCTCATGATGCCGCTTGTCTCGCCGATGGGCATCTTGCCGGCCCACCTCTGGTCGGAAGGCGATCCCCACACCAACAAGTACCTGCACATGCCGATCGGATCGGGACCATTCATCGTGACCGAATGGCAGCACGGTGATCACATCAGCTTTGTCCGTAACCCTAACTACTTCCGGAAGCCGAAGCCATACGTCGACCAGGTCTTCTTCAAAGTCGCACCGGACGCGTCGACGGGTCTGCTCTCGTTCCTCAACCACGACCTCGACGTGGTGTTGTCGCAAGGCATTCCGGGCGGGCCCCCGTACGACCAGATGCGGAAAATCCTCGAGGCGACGCCGCCGGGTCTCGTCGCGACCGTGTTCGAGCAGAACTGGGTGCAGAATCTGTTTATCAACACGGCGAAGCCGCCGTTCAACAACGTGAAGGTGCGGCAGGCGCTGGCCCACGCGATCGACAAGGCCTTCATCGTGAAGTCACTCTTGTTCGGATTTGGCAAACCCGAAGAAACCTTGGTGCCGGACACGCCGGCGACCAAATGGGCGCACGCGTCGAACATCAAGCCGTACGACCACAGCGTGGAGAAGGCCAACGCCCTGCTCGACGAGGCGGGCTTCCCGCGCAAGGGAGGTGCGCGGTTCCCGGTCACCATCCTGGCCACGGAAGGCTTCCGCGTCCAGTTGTCCGAGGCGCTTCGGGAAATGCTCCGGACTGTCGGCATCGCCGCGGACATCAAGACGTATACGTACGGCGAGTATATCGGCCGCATCCGCCAGCAGGACACGGCCGCCTGCGTTTGGACGCTCTTCATTTCGAAGCAGATGGATCCCGCGGCGATCTGCGAGTACGTGAACGGCAAGAATGCCCACGCGGGCGGCACCAACTTCTCGGCCTGGGACAACCCGCAAGTGACGGAGTGGATCCCACAGGCGCGGGCGACGACGGACCGCGCCAAGCGGGCGCCACTGTACGTCAAGATTCAGGAGGTCGTCCACGAGGAGGTACCCATCATCCCGCTCTACACGGCGAACGGCATTGATCTCTGGTACAGCCGAATCACCGGGCTGCACAGCGTCGACTCGTTGACCGGGACAATGGAGTCCGTCGAAAACGCGCGGATCACTGGCTGATCGGGGAGACCACCGTGCTGACGTTTCAGGGACGCGAAATTCCGGAGTCGCTGGCGGAGATCGTCCAGCCCCGGCACACCGTCGTGATCGTCCATGATATGCAAAAGGACAATACCGCCGCGGGTTGGGCCTATGACAAGGTTGGCCGGCGCATCGACGTGGGCACAATCCTGCCGCCGCTCGTCCGGTTTCTCGAGGACGCGCGACGACACGGAGTGCGGGTGATGTACACGCAGTACACCAACCTGCCCGATTTCGGCAGCTACACGGACGTGCGCATTCGGGCCGACTACCGGCGGCTGACCGACCCCGAGCAGCGAAAGGCGTTGGAAGGTCTGGTCGAAGACACGCCGGGGTGGGCCACCATCGACGAGTTGAAGCCACAGCCCGGCGAGGTCATCATCAGGAAATTCCGCATCGACGCGTTCATCGGCACGCCGCTCGAGTTGTTCCTCCGCCTCAACCGCATCCGAACCCTGGTCCACACCGGGATCGCGACGGAGGTCGGCATCCTGCCCACGGCCTGGCACGCGTTGAACATCGGGTTCTTTCCGGTCGTGCCGGAGGACTGCGTCGGGCCGATGGAGCCGCAGTATCACGACGACGCGATGCGGTTCCTGCGCCGGCTGGCGGTTCCGACCCGCTCGTCCGAGATCGTCGAGACCTGGGAAGCTTCGGCGCGCCGGTGACCTGACGCGCGGCGCCTGATCGGGAGCCACGCCGGTGAGCTATCGATACGTCGCGGGGAGACTCGTCCAGAGCCTTGTGCTGATCGGGCTGGTCGTGAGCACGGCGTTCGTCCTGATCCACGTGGCGCCCGGCGACCCGGTGACGTATCTCTACGGCGGCCAAGCCGTCAGCGGCGACGCGCTGGCCCGGATCCGCCATGCCTGGGGGCTCGACCGTCCCCTGTGGACCCAGTACACAGTGTATATGGGCAACATGCTCCGCGGCGATCTCGGCTACTCGCAGATCAATTTTCAACCCGTCGCGGCGATTCTTGGAGAGTCGCTGCCAAACACCCTGTTGCTGATGATCCCCAGCGTCCTGCTCGCCGCGGTCGCCGGGATTGTGCTCGGCATGACGGCGGCGCGCCGGCCGGGTACGGGTGCCGATTACGCCATCGGCGCCGTCTCGCTGGTGAGCTACGCGACCCCACCGTTCTGGTTGAGCGTCATTTTCATCGTCGTCTTCGCGAGTCGGCTCCACTGGTTCCCGACGCAGGGCATGGCCACGCTCGGCGCTACCGGGGGCGGTCTTGCCCGAGTGGCGGACGTGACCTGGCACATGGTGCTCCCGCTCGGCGTCCTCGCCTGGTGGTACTCTGCGTCCTTCACACGCCTGACGCGCGCTGCGGTCCTCGAGGAATCACGGAAGTACTACCTCATGACGGCGCGCATGAAGGGCCTGTCCGAGTTTCGAGTGTTCTACCGGCATGCGCTGCGGAATGCGATGCGGTCCGTCGTCACCGTGCTCGGCGTACAGCTCGGCACCATGTTCGCCGGCGCCGTGATGACGGAGATCGTCTTCGCGTGGCCCGGTACGGGGCGGGTGATCTACACCGCGATCCTGCAGCACGATTACCCCGTTGTGCTCGGGTTCTTCCTCGTCGTCGGCGCCGCGGTGATCCTCGCAAACCTCGCGGTGGATGTTGCGTACGCGATCATCGATCCACGGATCCGTTACGCGTAGCGCGGCAGTCGCGTCCGTCCGTGGAGCGCTGCCGGCGGCCGCGGACCGCGGGCGGTTTCGCCGGCTCCGCGTTGCATGGCAGGCCCTGAGACGGCAGCGAATGCCGTTCGCCGCGCTGGTGGTGCTGGCGCTGGTCGGTGCCGTCGGCGCGCTCGCGCCCGCCATCCTGCCGCGCGATCCCAACGCCATGACGGGCGACACACTGAGCGCCATCTCGGCCGCGCATCCGTTTGGGGCGGACTATCTCGGCCGCGACGTGCTGACGCGCATGGCCTACGGGATCAAGACGTCGTTCATCGCCGGACTTGCGGTCGCCGCGATTGCGATGTCGGCCGGTCTGACGTGTGGCCTCGTGGCCGGGTACTATGGGGGCTGGGTCGAACACCTGCTCATGCGAACGGCCGATGCTCTGCTCATCCTCCCGGGCTTCTTCCTGGCGTTGATCGTCGCGTTTCTGTTCGGCGGCCGCCTGATCACCGTCATCATGCTGCTGGGCCTCACAGGCTGGCCGCAGATAGCCCGGATTGCGCGCGCCGAGGTGCTCTCGCTGAAAGCCACGGAGTTCGTCGAGAGCGCCCGGGCCGCGGGCGCGTCCAACGCCCGGATCGTCTTCAGGGAGATCTTGCCGAACGCGCTTCCTCCGGTCCTGGCGTTGATGGCGCTGCTGGTGTCGTACGGCATCCTCAGCGAGGCCTCCCTCAGCTTCCTCGGGGTCGGTGATCCGAACGTGATCAGCCTGGGCGGCATGCTGAGTAACGGCCTCCAGTACGCCACGACCGCTTGGTGGGTGCCGACGTTCCCCGGCGCCGCGATCTTCGTGCTGGTGCTCCTCCTGAATATCGTCGGCGATGGCCTCAGCATGGCGTTGAATCCCGCACTCACGGTGGCATCGCCGGGACGGAGCGACCGATGAGCAAACACTTTCGTGTCTCGGGGAGCTTGCTTCTCAAGTTGGGGGAACTGGGGGTCCGTGCCTCGGCGGTTCTGCGGACCGCCGGTCTTCCCCAAGGCCTGTTCGATCAGCCGCGCGTGCTTCTCACGACGGAGGAATTCTTCGCCCTCTGGCGCGCCATCGGGGAAGTCAGCGCAGACCCCGGGATCGGCGTCCTGCTCGGCACCGAAACCAAGATCGAACGCTTTCAGCCGATATCGCTCGCCGCGCTCTCGGCGGAGAACCTCGGATCAGCCGTGCGGCACATGGCGCGCTACAAACAACTCACCTGTCCGGAAGAAATTCTGCAGCAGATGGACGGAGAAGAGTGGAGCATCCAGTTTCGGTGGCTTCTTGCGGACGAGGTCGAGCCTCAGGTGCTCACCGAATGCTGCCTCGCATGGGTTCTCTCGGTTGCCCGCCACGGGACCGGCGCTTCCCTATCGCCATTGCGCGTCGAGTTCGTGCACCCTCGCCCGCACGTGAATTCCATCGAGCGCTACTTTGGCTGTCGCGTGGTCTGCGGTGCTCCCCGCAATGCGATCGTGCTACGCGCGGCCGATGCCGAACGGCAGTTCGTGACCCGCAATGCCGAACTGCTTGCGATGCTCGCGCCGCAGTTCGAGGAGGAACTGACCGACCAAAACGGTGACGGAGATTTTGCCGAGCGCGTGCGCGGAACGATACGGCAAAAGCTCACAGGCCGCCGTCCCAGCATCGACGACGTCGCCGACGCGCTCCACATGAGTCCGCGAACCCTGCAGCGGCACCTTCAAGTCGCAGGATCCAGCTTCCAGCGCGTGCTGGAGGAGGCCCGTCACCAGCTTGCCCGCCACTATCTGAACAACCCTCTCCTTGAGTTGAGAGAAGCCGCGTACCTTCTGGGGTACGAGGACGCAAGCTCCTTCGTCCGCGCGTTCCGCAGTTGGGAAGGCATTCCACCTGCGCGCTGGCGCGAACGGCAGGGTACAAAGCCACCCGCTCGCCGCCGGCACGACCCGCGGCCGGCCACTGACACCTTGATCTCAGGGTCGTGACGACTACCGTGCCGCGTTCGGTCCGTACGGCGCTTGCGGTGGTCCTCGTTCTCCTCAGTTCCCTATGGGCCGGCCCCATGGCCCGCACGCTGGCCCAGGAACCGAGCCCCGGCATCGGAGAGTTTCCCCCGACCCCGGCCGATCGTCCTCCGGGCGCGCCGCCTGCCGTCTGGGCGGCGGCCGCGGCCATGGGCCGCGGCGTAAACTTCGGCAACATGCTGGAGGCGCCGGACGAGGGGGCGTGGGGACTCGTCGTGCGCGACGAGTTCATCGATGCCGTCGCCGCGGCGGGCTTCACCACGGTGCGTCTGCCCGTGCGCTGGAGCAACCACGCGGAGGCGGCGGCGCCGTTCGCCATCGACCCGGAGTTTCTGGACCGCGTCACATCGGTGGTCGACCGGCTCCTCGCCCGTGGCCTCTACGTCGTGGTGAACATGCATCACTACCATCAACTCGATGGCGATCCGCTCGACCGCGGAGAGTTCGCGGTCGACGACGCGGTCGTGGACGTGCGGTTTCTGATCCTATGGCGGCAGATCGCCGACCATTTCCGTGACGAACCCGGCCGCCTGCTGTTCGAGCTCTACAATGAACCCCACCGCCGGCTGACGGCGGCGCGGTGGAACGATCTCGCCGCGCGGGCGCTCGGTGTCGTCCGCCAGACCAACCCCGATCGCATCGTGGTCATCGGCCCCGTGGACTGGAACCAGGCGGCGGCCCTCCCGTCGCTTCGCCTGCCCGATGACGCAGACCTGATCGCGACGATCCACGACTACCGGCCCTTCGACTTTACGCATCAAGGGGCCCAGTGGGTGCACCCGGTCCCGCCGGTCGGCGTGACCTGCTGCGACGCCGGCCAGCGCGCCGCCGCGGCGGCGCCGCTCACCGCGGCGAAGACATGGTCAGACGGCTCCGGCTATCCGGTCTTTCTCGGGGAATTTGGCGCCTACAGCAAAGCGGACATGCCGTCGCGAGTGGCGTACACGCGATTCATGCGCGAGCAGGCAGAAGCCCGGGGCTTCCCGTGGGCCTACTGGGAACTGGCCGCCGGCTTCGGCGTCTACGATCCGCTGGCGCACGCGTGGCGCGCCCCGCTCAAAGACGCCTTGCTTGGTCGCGGCCCGTAGCGGCGCCGCCGCCCGTACGGTGCAGCCCGCGGCGCGGTGTCGGATAATGGGGGCAACGGAACGTAGCGCTCGGCGCGAGCAGCCGGGGCCGCGGTCGGTCGCCCCGGCCGGCGGGGGTGGCACATGGCAGCACCGAGATTTGTGCGCGCGGCGCGCGCCGCGGATGTCCGGGCCCGTGGACGGCTGGCGATCCAGGTGAACGGCCACGCGCTCGTGCTCTTTGCCGACGGCGATCAGGTGCGGGCGGTCGACAACCGGTGCCCGCACATGGGGTTCCCGCTCGATCGCGGCACCGTCCACGACGGCATCCTGACGTGCCACTGGCACCACGCGCGCTTTGATGTCTCAAGCGGCGGCACACTCGATCCGTTCGCGGGCGACGTGCGGGTGTTCGCCACCGAGGTCCGAGACGGCGACGTCTGGGTAGATCTGGCGCTCCACGAGGATCCCCTCGATTACCACCGCGCGCGGCTTCGTGACGGCCTGGAGCGCAATATCCCCCTGGTCATCGCCAAGGCCGCCGTGGCGCTCGTCTCGAGCGACCAAACCGCGGCGGACCCGTTTCGCGCGGGACTGGAATTCGGCGCGCGGTACCGGGAGGCCGGCTGGGGCCAGGGCCTCACGATCCACACGTGCATGATGAATCTCATGCCGCACCTCTACCCCGATGACCGGCCCCGGGCCATCTACCACGGCCTGGCGGCGGTGGCGCGCGATTGCCAGGGGATGGCGCCGCGATTCCGCCTGCGGCCGCTGCCGGGGGAGCCCGCAGATCTCGGAGTGATCCGGCGATGGTTCCGGCAGTGTGTGGAGGTCCGCGACGCGGAAGGGGCCGAGCGCTGCATCGTATCCGCGGTCCGGGGACGCGAGGGCGGCCGCGCGGCGGCCGACCTGCTGTTTGCGGCCGCAACCGATCACCGGTACATCGCGACGGGGCACGCGCTCGACTTCACGAACAAGGCGCTCGAGGCGCTGGACCTGGCCGGGTGGGAACACGCGGAAGCCGTGCTGGCCAGCCTGGCGTCAGGCTATGCCGAGGCCGCGCGGATGGAGGAGTCGAACGAGTGGCGGCATCCGGTGGATCTGATTAGGATCCTTGACAGCGCATTTGCGGAGCTGCCCGCCGTGCTGGAAGCCGGGCGCGCACGGGACGCCGCGTGGGGCGGTCGCGCGGAGCTCGTGCCGGTATTGCTCGGGGACGATCCGGCCGGGATCGCGCGGGCGCTCCTGGACGCCCTGCGCGATGGCGCGCGTCCCGCCGATCTGGCCGGCACCGTGGCCTACGCCGCCGCGCTGCGCATCGCCCGCTTCCCGCAGACAAATGAGTTCGGCGATTGGGACACGGCGCTGCACACCTTCACGTTTGCGAACGCCGTCCACCAGGGATTACGGCGCGTGGACTCCCCCGAACTGCTCCGCGGTGTGTTCGATGCGGCGATGAGCGTCTATCTCGACCGCTTTCTCAATGTCCCGCCGGCCCGCCTGCCGCGGTCCGACGGAGCCGGCCGCGATGCGGAGCGGCTGCTGCCGGAATTACTCGACGTGCTCGACCGGCAGCAACAGGTCCAGGAAGCCGCGCGCCTCGTCGAGGCCTACATCGCCGGAGGAGGGGGTGTCGGGGCGTTACTCTCCACGCTCGGCCGCGCGTTGCTTCGCGAGGATCGGAACTTCCACACGATCCAGATGATGGAGGCGGCGATCCGGCAGTACCAGCAGGTGCAGGGGACCCCCGAGGGGACCCACGTGCTCGTGGCGGCGGCGAGATATCTGGCCGCCCATGCGCCGACGGTGCGCGCGGAGGGACAAACGTACCAGATCGCCCACCGCCTATTTCGCGGGGAACGGCTGTTTGAGGACGCCGATCGCTAGGCCCGCCGCGCCCCGGTAACGCGGTCGGCGGCGGCCTCCGCGCGTGGGAGCACCTCGGCCGGCGTGCTCGAGCAGCGAACGTACGGAGAACATGCGGCGCACGACGACGGCGGCCGTGGGGACGACGACGGCCAATGGGGCCGCGTTCGCCCGCGGCGGCGGTAGGCTCGCAGTACCCGGGCCTGGGTTAGCCGGTGCGCGCCGTGCGGTCGAGGCGCAGGGCAACGCGCGCGTAGATGCGCGCCGCCGCGACCAGCTCATCGACGGCCACGCGCTCGTCGTCCGCATGCGCGTGCGCCAGGTCCGCGGGCCCGCAGATGACGGCCGCGGTCCCGGCCTCGTGCAGGATCGCCGCGTCGGTAAACGCGTCGAAGTGCACCCGCCGTGCCGGGCCGCCGGTCACGCCGGCGATGGCGGATTCGACGGCGCGGGCCAGCGGGTGATCCGGCGCGGTCGAGAGCGGCGGATGGGCGACGCGATCGAACTCGGCGTCGCGCACGATCTCCACCGCGTCGCGGCCGATGGTTTCGTCGGCGACCGCCATGAGATCGGCCTTGATCCGTTCGGGGCTGTCGCCGGGCACCCAGCGCTTGTCGAACGTAAACGTACAGCGGTCCGGCACCGTATTGCGGCTGACGCCGCCGCCGATGGTGCCGATGTTGAACGACGCGCGTCCGAGGTCCGCCGACTCCTGACCACGCCACACCTCGGGTAACCGCGTCTCGAGCCCGGCGAGGAGGCGCGCCGCGCGGAGGATGGCGCTGATTCCACGCTCGGGCGTGGCCCCGTGCGCCGTGCGGCCTCGAACGGTGACCACGTACCGGTCCACGCCTTTGTGCCCGAGGCACAGGCCCAGCCGGGTCGGTTCTCCCACGACCGCGAACGACGCGGGCGGGCCCTCCGCGCACAGCGCCGCGGTGCCGTCGTTGCCGCTCTCTTCGGCGACCACCGCGGCCAGGACGATCGACCGATGGGGACGCACGCCGGATCGTTGCAGGGCCGCCATGGCGCACGCCATCGCCGCCACCGCGCCTTTCATGTCCCCCGCGCCCCGGCCCCACAGCGCGCCGTCGTGCACCTCACCGGCAAACGGCGGATACCGCATGGAACCGGATGGCGGCACCGTATCGAGGTGCCCGTTCAGCATGAGGACCGGCAGGCCACGGGCCGCCCCGGGCAACACGGCCAACACGTTGCGCCGGCCGTCCATGACCTCGGGCATGGCGACGTCGAGACCTTCCCGGGACAGAAAGTCCGCGAGGGCGCGCCCGACCTCGGTTTCCCACCCGCACGCGGGACCGTGACTGGGGATGGCAACGAGGCGCCGGGCGAGGGCAAGGATTTCGTCGGGGTGGAGCGCCTCGTCCACCCGCCTCACGATCTCGTCGTTCATGGTCGCAGGGTGCCCATGTCCTCCGGTGTCGCGGCCGCACAGTCCCGCCGGCCGCAACGGACGTCGGTTGCGCCTCTTCGGTGCGCCGCCGCGGCCTCCCTGTCGCCGCGTGGGCCGTCGGTCCCCGGCGCGGAGGCGCGGAGCGCCGCCCCGCGCGCCTCGGTGGCGGCAGGAGAGGGGACCGAATTCGATAGAAAGACAGCCGGGTGGAGGGAGAGGGAGGTGGGGTCGTGGGAGCGCGCATCGAGCTGCTGCCGGACGAACGCATCGGTGAGAACCTCGCCTGTTACCGCGGGCGAACCGCCGACGGGGTGCTCCGGGGGCTGGCCCACGCCCCCGAGCTCGCCGAGCGCTGGCTGGCGTTCTACGTGCCGCTCGTCAAGGAGGACGGCCGGCTGCCCGTGGAGGTGAAGGAGCTCGTGCGGTTGCAGATCGCCGGCGTGTACGGTTGCGATTACTGCACGAGCTTCGTGACCCCGCTCGCACAGTCGCGCGGCGTGACCCCCGAGAAGGTCCGGTGGGTGATGACGCCGGACGCCGCGGACGCGCCGTATTCCCCTCGGGAGCGCGCCGCGCTCCGCTACACGCTGGCCATGGCCACGGGCACCGGGAGGCTCACGGCCCAGCAGGTTGCCGAAGTCCGCGCGCTGTTTCGCGACGACCAGGTCGTCGAACTGTCGATGCTGGCCGCCGCGCTGATCGGCTTCGGTCGCGTCAGCATCACCGGGCTGCACTTTGTGGAGTAGGCTCCCGTCGAGCCGGCGCTCGTAGCCGCACAGGTTGGACACCGCGTACGACGTGATCGTGGTCGGTGGCGGCCACGCCGCCTTGAGCGCGGCAATCGCCGCGCAGCGGGCGGGACAGCGCGTGATCGTGCTGGAACGCGCCCCGCGCCACCTGCGCGGGGGGAACAGCCGGCACACGCGCAACGTGCGCTGCGCTCATGGTCCGGGCGACGCGTACATGACCGGAGAATACCGTCCGGACGAGTACCTGGAAGACCTCCGCCAGGTGGGCGGCGGCCGTATCAACGGCGAGCTCGCGCGCTTTGTCATTCGCGAGTCGGAGGCGCTGCCCGCGTGGATGACCCAGCAGGGCGCGGCCTGGCAGCCCGCACTGCGCGGCACCTTGTCGCTCGGGCGCACGAACCGGTTTTTTCTCGGCGGCGGGAAAGCCCTCATCAATGCCTACTATGAGACCTGCCGGCGCCTCGGGGTCACCGTGTGGTACGAGGCGAGCGTGGAAGAGATCCTCGCGAGCGGGGACCGGACCGACGGGGTCGTGGTGCAGCGCGGGGAGCGGCGGGCGGCGCTGCGCGCTCGCGCGGTCATCATCGCGTCGGGCGGCTTCGAGGCCAACCTGGAGTGGTTGGGGCGGTACTGGGGGGATGCGGTGACCAACTTCGCCGTTCGGGGGACGCCGTACAACGACGGGCGCGTGCTCGCCGCGCTGCTCGAGCTCGGGGCGATGCGGGTGGGAGATCCCAAGGGGTTTCACGCGATTGCCGTCGACGCCAGGGCGCCGAAGTACGATGGCGGCATCGCGACGCGGCTGGACTCGATCCCGTTCGGCATCGTCGTGAACCGGTCCGGTGAGCGGTTTGCCGACGAGGGCGAGGACCTCTGGCCCAAGCGCTACGCGACGTGGGGTGCGCGGGTTGCGGCCCAGCCCGGGCAGGTCGCGTTCAGCATCGTGGACGCCAACGGGATCGGCGCGTTCCTTCCGCCGCTCTTTCCGCCGGTGCAAGCCGGGGCGATCGAGGCCCTGGGCGAGCTCCTCGGCGTACCCGCCGCCGTGCTGGCCGCGACCGTGGCGGCCTACAACCGTGCGTCCGCGGGGAACACGGTCGTTCGCCACGAGGAGCTCGACGGTGTCGCGACGCGCGGGCTGCACCCGCCGAAGTCGAACTGGGCGCGGCCGCTCGACCGGCCGCCGTTCTACGCGTTTCCGTTGCGGCCGGGCATTACCTTCACATACATGGGGGTGGGCGTGGACGAGCGCGCGCGCATCGTGGACCGGCGCGGGCGCCCGTTCGCTAACCTGTACGCGGCGGGCGAGATCATGTCGGGCAATATCCTGGAGTCGGGCTACCTGGGAGGGTTCGGCATGACGCTCGGGGGCGTGTTCGGGCGGCTGGCGGGCAGCGAGGCGGCGGCGCAGGCCGGCCGCTAATCAGACGCCGGCATAAACCGGGTGCAGCGTGGTGGTCGCGTAACGATGCCGTATGTCGGCTCTGGCCTGCGGCGGCGTGAGGACCGGCGTCTCCTGGCCGGCGCCGGGATCTTTGTGGACGACCTGAGATTCCCCGACATGCTGCACATGGCGGTCGTCCGGTCGCCGCACGGGCACGCGCGCATCCGGGCAATCGACCCGCAGGAGGCCGCCCGGATGCCCGGGGTTGTGGCCGTGGTCACCGGACGGGACCTGCCATCGCCGATCCCGCGGCTCCCCGCGGCGGCGATGTTCCCCGGCGTGCAGGCGGCGCGGCATCCGCTCCTGGCCGACAAGACGGTGCGGTACGCGGGCGAGCCCGTGGCGGCCGTCCTCGCCGTGGATCGCTACACGGCCCGGGACGCGGCGGAGCGCGTGCGCGTCGAGTACGAGGCCCTGCCGCCCGTCGTGGACCCGGTCTGGGCGCTCGATCCCGCCGCGCCCGTGATCCACCCGGCGGCCGGGTCGAACGTGATCTTTACCGTGGAGACGAGCGGGGGAGACCCGGAGGCCGCGTTCAGACGCGCCGATGTGGTCGTCCCCCTGGAACTGCGGCAGCCCCGGCTGGCGCCCGCACCGCTCGAGTGCCGGGGCATCGTGGCGTCGTACGACGCGGCGCGCGGTCGTTTGGAAGTCTGGCTGTCGACGCAAGTCCCGCACGAGGCCCGGCAGAAGATCGCCGAATTCCTCGGCGTGGCCGCGGACCGGGTCCGGGTCGTCGCGCCGGACGTGGGCGGCGGCTTTGGCGCCAAGGGCGCCGTCTACCCCGACGAGATGCTGGCTGCGTACCTCGCGTGGCGGCTGCGGCGGCGGGTGAAGTGGGTCGAGGACCGCTTCGAGAACTTTCGGGCCATGACCCACGGGCGCGGCCAGCGCGCGTCGCTTCGCGCGGCGGTCGCGCACGACGGCACCGTGCTGGCGGTGGACGGGGACATTCTCGCGGACCTGGGAGCGTACTGCCTGGCCGATGCGGCCGTGATCCCGGCGCTCACGCTGCGCGTCGCGCTGGGCGCGTACCGCGTCGAGCACGTCCGGCTGCGGCTTCGCGGCGTGGCCACAACGCAGACCCCGACGGGGCCGTATCGCGGCGCGGGGCGGCCGGAAGGCGCCTACTACATCGAACGTCTCATGGACGCCGTCGCGGCGCGCCTCGGCATCGACCCCGCGGCGATCCGCCGCCGAAACTTCATCGACGGCTTTCCACACCGGAGCCCGACCGGGCTCGTCCACGACTCCGGCAACTACGGTCGCGCGCTCGACCGCGTCTTGGAGCGTGTCGGGTATGCGCGGTGGCGGGATGAGCAGGTCCGGCGGCGCCGGGCGGGCGGGCCGCCGATCGGGATCGGGATCTCCACGTGGATCGAGATCGCGGGCGGCGGCGACCTCTGGGAGGACGCCACGGTCACGCTCGAGCCGTCCGGGCGCGTCACGGTGCTCACCGGGACATCGCCGCACGGGCAGGGGCACGAGACGGCGTTTAGCCAGGTGGCGGCGGACGCGCTCGGCGTCGACCCTGAGCAGGTCACGGTGCTGCACGGGGACACCGACGTGGTCCCCGCCGGCATCGGCACCTTTGCGAGCCGGTCGCTCGCCATCGGCGGGTCCGCCGTCGCGCAGGCCGCGGATGCCGTGCGCCGGGACGTCATCGCCGTGGCGTCGCGGCTGCTCGAGGCCGCGCCCGACGACCTCGCCGTCGACGGCGGACGGGTTGCCGTTCGGGGTGCGCCGGGGCGCGCGCTCACGCTCGGGCAGGTGGCGCAGGCCGCGCGCCCGGGCGATGCTCGGGCCGGGATCTCCGCGGCCGTCCGCTTCGAGGCCACGGGCACCATGGTCCCGTCCGGCGCGCACGTCGCCGTCGTCGAGATCGATCCCGACACCGGCGCGATCACGATCCTCCGGTACGTCGCGGTTGACGACTGCGGGCGGGTGGTGAACCCGCTGCTCGTCGAGGGACAAGTGCACGGGAGCCTGGCGCAAGGCATCGCGCAGGCGGTACTGGAACGCGTCGCCTGCGACGCGAACGGCCAGCCGCTGGTCAGCTCGTTCCTCGACTACGCGATGCCGACCGCCTCGCAGGTCCCACGGGTGGAGACCGAGCGCCTGGAGACGCGGTCCCCGGTCAATCCGCTCGGCAGCAAAGGCATCGGAGAATCGGGCACGACGGGCGCGCCGCCCGCGATCGTGAACGCCGTACTCGACGCGCTCCGTCCGCCGGCAGGCGTGGTCCTGGACATGCCCGTCACACCCGAAGCGCTGTGGCGCGCGTTCCGGCAGCGGGGCACGCCCACGCCGCCCTCAGCGTAGCGGGATCCGCGCGACCGCCGGATGCATCACAGCGGTGCGCGGCAGCGCCCGCAGATCGCTTCCCCCCGGGGACGCCCGGCCCGGATCCGGTTCTTCTGCCCGCACGCGCGGCAGGCCAGGATGAGATCGGTATCCGGCTCGTCCGGCGCCGCCGCCGCGTCGGCACGCGGGTCCGGGCGATAGCGATAGCTGTTGAGCGCCGCCGCCGTCGTCGTGCTGACGTCCTGGAATAACCCGGCGCACCACAGCATTTCCATCGGTCCGGGTCGGTTCCCGTGACCGAGCACGCGCCGGGCGATCGCGTTTCCCAGGTCGACGCCGAGCGGGCCGGAGTCCGGTGCGGCAGTGTGGAGGAACGGCCCATACTCGGCGCCGCGCTCGCGAACGAGATCCGCGAACGACCAGTACTGGCGCCAGTCGACCGCCCGTTTGAAGGCGGTGTAGTGGGGACCGTCGAGCACGGCCGGCAGACGCTGTGCGAGCCCTTCCCGGCCGTCGGTCCACAGGCAGAAGGAGAAGACGGAGGAGGCGTCCATGACCGCGCGGCGCTGGCTCGGGGTCAACGCGATCATGAGCGGATGGCGCACCGCGTTGTGCGCGACCGCAACGGTGGCGAACGCGAACAGCTCGAGCCGCAGCACGTTGAGACCCAGCCGCTGCGCCGCCTCGAGCTTGGTATCGTAGTGTCGGCCCGTCAGCGCCGCAAACGAGAGGGCCAATTCCAACGGCCGGAGGTGCTGTACTGCGCCTTTGTGTCCTCGGCCGAAGAACTGCCCCATGCCCGCCTCCCGCCCGCGCCGTTCTCCCCACAACTTGGCCGCCTGCGGCGACACTCCTTGCGCGCGTCGCGGCCTCCACGGTACGCCGGGGCGGCCCGGTTCGCGGCGCGCCGCCCGGGATCCGCGCCACATCCATGTTACCGTCCGTGGTGTAAGATGATAATGAGGTGCGGCGTGGTACGGCCTTGGGGGTCCGGTAGGTGAGACGGCGGAGCATCCTCGCCGGGCGGTTCCTGGCCATCGCGATCGCGGCGGCGGCGACCGTGTCGTTGCCGTCCGTGCACGCGGCGCGGCGGCCTGCGCCCGCGTTCACCCTGACGCTGCTGGACGGCACGACCCTCAGGCTCGCGGACCTCAAGGGGTCGCCCGTGATCCTGTTGTTCTGGGCGCCGTGGTGTCCGACGTGCAATGCGGAGGCGGCGTCCTGGGAGCGTGAGTACCGGGAGTGGAAGGGCAAAGGCATCGCCCTCGTGGGGATCGGCCTGCTCGACAACCGCGCCGCGGTGGAGCGGTTCGTGCGGCAATACCGTCTGACGTTCCCGACCGGGTACGACGCGGACGGTCGCATCGCGAAGGCGTACGGGTTCACGGTGCAGCCGTTCTGGGCCTGGATCGCGCCGGACGGCACGCTGGTCCGGGCCGCATACGGGCCGGCGGACGGAGCGGAGCTGGACGCCGCGTTCCGTACCCTCTCGGGGCGATGAGCCGCCGCGTACCGGCCCCCCGGATCCCAGGATGCCCGCGCTGAGCCTGCCCGTCGCGTTTGCCGCCGGCGTGCTGGGGTTCTTTTCGCCCTGCATCCTGCCGCTGATCCCGGGCTATCTGTCCTTCGTCGCCGGTGTGTCGCTCGCCGAATTGGAGGGGAGCGGGGGCGCCCGACTGCGCGTCCTCGGCGCGACGGCCGTGTTCGTGTTGGGATTCTCGACGATCTTTACGGCGCTCGGCGCGTCGGCGTCGCTCGCGGGCGGTTTTGTGTTGTCCAACCGGGAACTCCTCAGCCGCGCCGGCGGAGCGATCGTGATCCTCTTTGGGCTGGTCGTGCTCGGCGTCGTGTCCGTGCCCGGCCTGGCGCGGGAGCGGCGGATTCTCATCACGCGACGCCCCACCGGGTGGCTCGGGGTTCTCTTGGTTGGGATGGCGTTCGGGTTCGCGTGGACGCCGTGCGTAGGACCCATCCTCGGCGCCATCCTCACGCTGGCCGCGACCGCAGCCCGTGCAGACCGCGGCGCCGTGCTGCTGTTCGTGTACTCGCTCGGCCTCGGCCTCCCGTTCCTCGCCGCAGCGGCATGCCTCTCCGGTGTGGCCCGTGCGTTCCTCGCCGCTCGGCGCTACGTGCGCTCCGTCGAGGTCGCGGGCGGTCTCCTCCTCGTGGTGCTGGGAACCGCGCTGCTCTTCGATTGGGTCTACCGGCTCAACAGCTGGTTCATGCAGATCGTCCCGCTGCGGCCCATCTTGTAGCGGACGCAGGCCCGGCTGCGCCCGGCCGTGAGGTCCTGTGAGGTACTCGTCAGAAGCATGTGTTGCGGGGAGACGCCTGCGCGGGCGTGGACGCATAGGTGCGCGTAAGGGCGCGTGCGTTAGCGGTGGGGCGGCGTCCGGCCGGGCGTGCGTGCGGTCATCGGTTGCGCCGCCCCGGAGGCGTAGCCGGCATCAACGAGGGCAGATCGTCGCGTCAATACAACGCCGGTGCATCCAAATCGAAGTACACCCAATACGGCCAGTATGCGGGAAACGCATAGTAGGGTTGGAGAAAGCGGGTGTGCCGTTCCGGCGCGGTGTCCAGGATACGGAACCGAGCGGGTCCCTCCTGAATCAGACGGTCCGCGAGGTCGGCGCCCCGCGCAAGCGCGAAGGGGCGGCGGCAGCACGCTTCGTCCTGCGCCAGCACGACCGGTCCCCACAGCACCGCGACGCGGCGGGGATGCTGTTGGTCGACCGGAACCATCCTCAGCGCGAGAGGAATCGTCACGGTGACCTCGTCCCCCGGCTTCCACTCACGAACGACACGCGCCCACTGCCCGGGCCGGCCGCACGCCTCAAGCGGCGAACCGTTAACCGCCGCGCGAAGCCCCGCCGACCAGCCCGGAACCCTGAAGGCCAGACTCATTCGGGCCGGCCGCTCCATCGTCAGCCTGAAGGTCGCGATCTCAGATTCCGGATATGCCGTGTCTTGCCGGAGCGTTACACGCTGCCCGCCGTGCCGCCATGTGGCTTCCGACGGTACGAAGAGGTTGACATAGAGGCCTCCGGCGTCGCGGAAATAGACGATGTTGTGGTAGTCAGCCACAGTTTGCAGGTACGTGCCGGCGCAGCACGGCCACTCGTACCAGTAGTGTTGCTTGATGCCGCTCGACAGACGGTAATCTCCGTAATAGAAGGTCCGCCCGTCGGGTTCGGTGGGGAGGGCTGCGCCGATGCCGTTGTACAACAGCATTTCGATCCAGTCGCCGAAGCGGGCCTCGCCCGTGAATGTCATCAAGTATCGCGACAACTTGAAGGCCGCCCACGATCCGCACGGGATCTCCGCGTGGCCGGCGTACAGTTCTAGCGACCGTCCGAGCGCGCCGTCGGGCGGCATGAGCCGTTCGTCGGGACCGTAGCCTCCCGTCGCGTAACACTGCGTGCGCTGCAGGAAGTCGTATGCGTTCGTGCAGATGCGCAGGTACCGGCGGTCGGCGGTGACGGCGTACGCCATCGCGGCACTGCTGAACGTGTTGACGTGGCTGTATGCGTGCACGGCGACGACCTCATCGGGATTCGAGGTCGCTTCGAACCGGCGCCAATAGTCCTCATACAGCCAGATGTCGGCAAACTCTTTGAACGCGGAGTTGCCGCCTGCCAGGTAGGCCCGGTAGAGATTCTCCGGCAGCGTATACCACTCGGTCGTGTTCGTCGCCTCGCCGCCCTGGAAATCGAAGTTGTCGGCCGGCCGGCGGGACCGGTCGAACGTTCGGGCCGCCCACTCCATCGTTTGCTCGAGCGTCGGGAGCGACTCGCGGCAGTCGGCGTACGCGTGCAGGTCGACGAGCCCGCAGACGAGTTTCTCCCAGTCGTACAGCCGCCGCATGCGGGCTTCGCCCTTCGGTCCGACGGTGCGGCGCCATCCTTCGAACAGCGCAAGTGCTTTGTCACGGAGCGCCTTGTCGCCGGTGGCCCGGCTCAAGCGCGCCATGCCGCTCAGCAGTTGCCCGAAGATCACCGCGCTCGTCTGCGCACACCAGCCGCGCATGCCCGCCCCGGGCGCCGGCAGCCCCGCGCGTTGGCGGAAGCCTTTCAAGATGTCGTCGTCGGGCACGTCGTAGTACGTCTCGCGGGTCCGTCCCACTTGGTCCGCGAACCAGCCCGGCAGCAGCCGTACGCCTCGGTAGTCGAACGGCTCCAGGACTCTCGGGGCAGTTTCCATCAGGGATTCCTCTGCGCCGCTGTACGCCGCGCGCCAAGGTACAGGCGCACGACATCGGGATCGGCCAGCAGCGTCGATCCCGGGCCCTCAAGCCGATTGCGGCCCTGCTCGAGGACATACGCGTAGTCCGCCATCGCGAGACACTGGCGCGCTTTTTGCTCGATCATCAAAATGGACACCCCTTCGGCATTGATTGCTTTGATCTTGGCAAAGACCTCCTCGACCACGGCGGGCGCGAGGCCGGCCGATGGCTCGTCAAGGATCAGGAGCGTCGGTCCCGACATGAGGGCGCGGGCCAGCCCGAGCATCTGGCGCTGTCCGCCGGAGAGCGTCGCGGCCCGCCGGCGCAGCATCGTCCGCAGCGCGGGAAACGTGGTCAGCACCCGGTCGAGATGCTGCGCGAACCGGACTTTGTTCAACGCCGACCCGATCTCGAGATTCTCAAGCACGGACATCTCGGGAAAGACGTTGGCCAGCTGCGGCACCAGGTTCATGCCGAGCGCGCTGATTTGGTTTGGACGCAGCGCGGTGAGATCATGGGCCTTGCCGCGGCGGTCGTAGAGGACGGCTTCGCCGCGCCGCGCGCGCACCAAGCCGTAGATAGTCTTGAGCAGCGTGGATTTTCCGGAGCCGTTGGGCCCGATCACGGCGACGATCGCACCGCGGGGGACCGCAATCGACACGTCATGCAACACGTCTTCGTCGCCGTAGCCGGCGCAGAGACCGCGTGCGGCGAGAGCTACGTCATCCACGCGGCGTCTCGCGTGGTCCCTTCCCGGAGGACTCCGATTGCGCCGCCGGCCCGAGATATGCTTCGATGACCCGATCGTCGTTCTGGATCGCCTGGGGCGGGCCGTCGGCAATGAGCCGCCCTTCGTCCATTACGATCACACGGTCGCTTACCGACATGACGACGTCCATGTCGTGTTCGATCAGAAACACGGTGACGCCCCGGTGGTCGCGCAGATCTTGGACATGGTCGAGCAGCTGAAGCACGAGCGCCGGCAGCACCCCGGCCATGGGCTCGTCCAGCAAGATCATTCGCGGCATGACCATGAGGGCGCGCGCGAACTCCACCAGCTTGCGCTGGCCGCCAGAGAGGGCGCCCGCGTACTGGTCCGAGACATGCCGCAGTCGGACAAGATCGAGCATCTCCAGCGCCCGTGCATGTATCTCCCGTTCCCGCCGCGCGACGCGTCGCGGCATGATCCAGCCCAACCCCAGCCGCTCTCCCGGCTGGTCCTGGGCGGCGAGCAGGAGATTGTCGAGCACGCTCATCCGGGTGAGCACCCGGGGCGTTTGAAACGTTCGGACGAGGCCGGACCGCGCCACGATGTCTCCCCGGCGACCTTCGAGTCGGCGCTTCGCGAAGCGGATCTCGCCGTGATCCGGCCGCAGGAAACCCGAAATGAGATTGAAAACCGTGGTCTTCCCGGCGCCGTTGGGTCCGATGAGCGCGGTAATCGATCCCTCTTCCACGTCGAACGACAGGTCGTCCGCCGCCGCGACCCCGCCGAAGCGTTTGGTGAGTCTCCGCACCTCGAGGAGCATGGGCTACTTCTCCAGCAGCAGCTCTCGGCGGTTTCCGAGTAGGCCCTGGGGGCGAATCATCATGAACAGCACGAGCAGGAACCCGACCGAGAACAGGCGGAGAAAGGCCCGCGATCCGGAGTCGACCAGAGACAGCGGGAAGAAGGTCAGGAACTGCGTGCCGGTATAGAGCAGGCTGAACACCGCGGCGCCGACTGGAATCGCCCAGAGTCGGTTCATGCCGCCGAAGATCAGGATGAGATACGCGTAAAATGTCAGCGTCGGCTCGAAGTCGTTGGGACTGAAGACTCCGATCTGCCACGCTAGGAGCAGTCCGGCGAGCCCTCCCAGGGCCGCGCCGAGCAGGAGCGCTTGGAGCTTGAAGGCGGCGACATGTTTCCCCACAGCCGTCGCCGCGGTTTCGTCTTCCCGGATCGCCCTGAGGACGCGCCCCCACGGCGATCGCTCGAGCCGCCGGAACACCCACAGGAGAGCGCCGGCGAGGGACCAGACCACAAGGAGCATCGCGCGATCCGGCGTAGCGGCCGAGCCCAGCACGGAGGACAGGGCTCGGCTGAGGCGGTCAAGCAGGTCCTGCCATCCGGCATTGTACGAGACAAATCGGGCCGGGCCGAGCAGTCCGACGGACCCGAGCGGCCCCCCCGTCAGCCAGGACAGATTCGTCGCGAGGTAGCGGACCATCTCGCCGGCGGCGACGGAGGCGATGGCCAAGTAGTCGGCCCGCAGGCGAACCGAAGGGATGCCGAGCAGGCAGCCCAACGCCACTGCCGCAACCAGCCCGAAAATCGCCGCGACTGGAAGGGGCATGGCTGCGCGGACGACGAGAATCGCCATCGTGTAGGCCGCGACGGCCATAAAGGCCACGTGGCCGAAATTCGGGAGCCCGGCCAGCGAAAATTGCACGTACAAGCCGAGGGCCAGCACGACATAAATCCCAGCCATGATCGCGACAAAGGTCCAAAACGCCGGGTTGAAGACGTCCATCAAAGCACGGTTGCCCTGCCGAACAATCCTTGCGGACGGACGAGCAGGAGCACGATCAGCACGCAGAAGGCGAGCACGGGCTTGTACTGGGCGTCGAGCCCGCCGAAGAAACCGTTCCATGTCGCGAGGTCCATCGCGACGCCCAACACCAGACCGGCCACCAGCGCGCCGTACGCGTTGCCGATTCCACCGAGCACCACGGTCGTAAAGATCAGGAAGAGGACCTGAAATCCGAGGTTTGGATCGAAGGTTCCCTCCACGACCGCCAGCATGACGCCGCCGAGCCCCGCAAGCGCGCCCGCGAGGAGCCAGACGTGGACACCGACGCGTTCCACGTCGATGCCCGAGATTGCCGCGAGGTCCCGGTTGTCTGCGACGGCGCGCATGGATTTGCCCATGGGGGTTCGGGCAAGCAGCAGCGCGACTGCCGGCAGGACGACCGTCGCGATGGGAATCGCAACCGCCTCGCCCGGCGAAATCCGAAGGAACCCCAGAGCGAAGACCTTGGTCTGGTCGATCGCATACTGGCGCACCTGCGTCCCGGCCACAAGAAACACGACGTCCCTGAGCATGAGGGCCAGGCCGGCCGTAACGAGCGACATCGCTACCAGACCACGGCCCCGCAGCGGTCGCAGGACAACGAAGTGGATACCAATCGCGAGCAGCGCCGTGCCGGCGATCGCACCCGCGGTCGCCGCGACGAGGTTCTGGCCGAACGGCACGTTGAGGAGAAACGCGAGATAGGCCGCGAACGTCAGGTACTCGCCGTGCGCGAAGTTCGGGATCCGCTGGATCCCGAATACGAGCGACGCGCCGACGCCGGCCAACGCCAGGACCGCGCCGGTCACCAGGCCGGTCACCACCAGCTCGGCGAATTGCGTCATTCCGTCCTACGGCTGCGCAGGTGCTACGGCGTGAAATTTACCACCTTGATCACTTTGCTCGAGCCGTCGGGCTGCACCTGCCAAATGGCGTAGGTGGTGGCGGCAACCCGGCCCGAGTCCGTGAAATTCAACGGACCGGTCGCGCCCTCGAAGCGAATTTTCTGGCCGGTCATGACGGCCTTGATCGCCGCGTCGAGTTGTTGGAATGTATACGCCGTTCCGGGCGGGTTGGTCAGCGGGACCACGTACCGCGCGATCTGGGCCGGCTCGGCGGATTTGGCCTCGAGCGCAGCCAAGAACGATACGAAGACGCTGTCGAATGCCTCGGCCGTGAACGGCTGGAACTTGGTCCGCTGCCCTGCGTCCTGCTCAAAGAGCGCCTGGAACGCGGGGAACGACGCGCCACCCGCGGGATACGCCTGTGTCGCCCGCATCCCCGGGAAACTCTGGGCGCCGTTGCTCTTGCAGTCATTCAACGTGTCCGATCCGAAGCTCTTCTTCGGGTCCCATTTTCCCGACCTTGCGAGCGGAAAGGCCAGCTTGTCAAAGGTCTGACAGAAGTCGATGAACAGCCAGCCGGTTGGGTTTCCCTGCACGAGCTTCTGGGCCTCCGCGTCCAGCGTCGGCTGAGTGGGGTCGTAGATGAGGTCCACAGGGATGGTGCCGCCGGTCGATGTCCAAGCCTCCTTGAACACGGCGCTCAGGCTCGTGCCGTACGCGTCGTTCCGCGCGGCGACGTTGATCCTGGCGTGCGGACCCAGGGCAGCCGCAATGATCTTCGCCAGCACCCGGCCCTGCACGTCGTCCGCCGCGACAGGCTGCCAGAGGAACGCCGGGGTGCCGGTGTTCAACTTGGTGAGCGCCGGGCTCGTTCCGCCGGTGAATTCCAACACCCGGTTCGGAATCGTAACGGCCGTCGCCACCGCGCTCGTCACCGCGCTGTAGAAGTCCCCGATGACGACGTTGACACCGTCGATCTTCACGAGCTTCTGGGCCGCCTCGACACCTGTCTGCGTGTTGCCCTGACTATCCTGCGAGTCCGCCAGCACGACGTGAATGTCCGGCAGGTCCAGCTTTTTCAGCGTCGCGGTCACGTACTTGATCCCCACCGACGCGGCTTCGTTCCACGCCTGTCCCGCGGCTGCCGAGTTGCCGGTGAGAGGAGCCAGGACTCCGTACTTCAAGTCGAAGGAAACCGGGGTCGCTCCCGAGACAGGGAACGCAGGGCACAGCAGTCCGATGATGGCCGCGACGCTGCAACACATGCAGATCGTCCTGCGCATCGGATATCCTCCTTGCGTCTGGTCGTGCGTCGAGCTATGGCCGCGGGCAATGGCGCCCCGGAGAGAGAGTAATCGTCGTCCCTACTTCCACACATAAAGCGGCCATGCCTACAAGTCGTTCACGGCGCGGTGCCTCCACGGGTTCCGGGCCGAGACGGGGAGACGAACGTTCCTGCCGGCTGGCCGCGGCGGTCGGCAGGTCGGCCGTTGCTTTACAACTTTGTGCTTTACTTCACGGACGTCGTATGTCATACTATTACGGCATCAGCAGGCTGCAAAGTCGGTTGGTAGCACTGAGCACAGAAGGTGAGAAGGTATGGCGGTCGGTACGGTCAAGTGGTTCAGCTCCGAGAAGGGTTACGGCTTCATCACCCCGGACAGCGGCGGCAAGGATTTGTTCGTGCACTTCAGCGCGATCCAGGCTGACGGCTACAAGTCGTTGAACGAGGGCGACAAGGTCGAGTACGAGGAATCGGAGGGCCGCAAGGGTCCGCAGGCAGCGAACGTGCGCGTCCTGCGCTAAGCCGCGACATCGAGAAGGCGTACGATGCCGGGGGACGGCCGCGAGGCCGTCCCTCGGCGTTTTGGGACGAGAGGGGCGGCAGGAGTTCCGCCGGGGCGGCCCAAAGAGTGAGGCAACGGACCCGCGTGCGCGGTTCCCCTCGCAACTTCCCGGATGGCCCTCGGCGGAGGTGATGCCGTGCCGCATGAGACGTACGCGACTCGGATTGGGCCGCGTCGGATCGCGTACGGGCGGCGCGACATGGTCGCGACCGCCAACCCGCTCGCCGCGCCGGCAGGCGCGCGGGTGCTTGAGCCGGGCGGCAACGCGGCGTGATCGACCCCTGCCGCGGCATCATCGCCGGGTGGCTCCAGGGCGCGGCGGATCCGTGCTGCGACGGCCACGCTACCGGCCGGTAGGAGGAGACCGATGCACTTCACGGTCGTGGGATCCGGCGCCATCGGAGGAACGATCGGCGCGTACCTGCGGCGTGCGGAGCACGAAGTGCTCTTCGTCGACAATGCGAAGGAGCACGTCGAGGCCATCGCCCGCGGCGGGCTCCTGATCGAGGGGGCGGAGGAGTTCCGCGTTCGCGCCCCCGCGGTCACCCCGGACGGTCTTGCGGCGGCCCTCGCCGGCCGGCCGCCCGAAGCGGTGTTGCTGGCCGTCAAGGCGCAGCACACCGCGGCGGCGCTGGAATGCGTGGCCCCGCTGCTCGGTCCCGAGAGCTACGTGGTGTCGATGCAGAACGGGCTCAACGAGCGGGTCATCGCGGCGCGGATCGGCGCGGACCGCACGGTGGGCGCGTTCGTCAATTTCGGCGCCGACTACCAGGCGCCGGGCCGTATCATGTACGGCAGCGCGGGCGCGCTCTACCTGGGCGAGCTGGATGGGAGGATGACGCCGCGCCTCGAGCGGTTGGGCGACATCATGCGCGAGGCGTTTTTGGAGAACACGACGCTGACCCAGAACATCTGGGGCTATCTGTGGGGCAAGCTCGGCTATGCGGCGCAGCTGTTCGCGTCGGCGACCGTGGACGACACGATGGCCAACGTCCTCTCGGCGCCGGAGAACCTCGCGCTGCTGGCCAACCTCGCGGCCGAGGTCGTGCGCACGGCCGAGGCCGAGGGGGTGCGGAGCGAGGGGTTCGACGGCTATGAGCCCGGGTTGATGCGGTTCGCCTCCCCGCGCGACTGGGACGGGATCCGCGCGAGCCTCGACCGTCTGGCCACGTTCAACCGCCGGTCGCTGAAGCAAAAGAGCGGGATCTGGCGCGACCTCGCGGTCCGCCACCGGCCGACCGAGGTGGACCACCAGCTCGGCCCGGTGGTCGAGATTGCGCGCTCGCACGGATTCGAGCTGCCGCTCGCGGCGTGCCTCATCGAGATGATCCACGAGCTGGAAGCGGGCCGCCGAGCGATGGCGCCGCAGAATCTCGCCGAACTGCGGCGCCTCAACGAGGCGGTCTACCCCAAGGAGGTTCCCCGGTGAGCACCCGGTTCCGCGGATTCGCCGACGACCACCTGAGCGATCTGCTGGCGGATCTCAAAGCCTTCGTGGAGCTCGAGTCGCCCACGACCGACAAGGCGGCGGTCGATCGCGCCGGGCAGTACCTGGCGGGCCGCTTCGCCGACGCCGCGCGTGCGGACGTCGTCTGGCACCGGCAAGAGCGCTGGGGCGATCACTTCGAGGCGCGCGTCGGGCGCGGCCGGCGGCGCGTCCTCCTCGTCGGTCACTTCGACACGGTCTGGCCGGTCGGGACGCTGGAACGGCTGCCGTGCCGGCTGGACGGCGACCGGATGACGGGGCCCGGATGCTTCGACATGAAGTACGGGGACATCCAGGCGGTGTGGGCGCTTCGGGCCGTGGTGGAGAGCGGCGTCGCGGAGGACAAGACGTTTGTGTTCCTGGCCAACAGCGAGGAGGAGGTCGGGAGCCCGACGTCCCGGCCGCTCATCGAACGGCTTGCAAGGGAATCGGAGTGCGCGCTCATCCTCGAACCGTCCGTCGGGCCGGAGGGCGCGGTGAAGCTGTGGCGCAAGGGCGTAGGCATCTACCGGATGCACGTGCAGGGCGTGGCCAGCCACGCCGGCGCGGACCCGGAGCGCGGGCGCAGCGCCGTGCTCGAGCTCGCGCATCAAGTCATCGATCTGCACGCGCTCAACGATCCGGAGCGGGGCACCACGGTCAACGTCGGGGTGGTCCGCGGGGGCACGCGATCGAACGTGGTCGCGGCGTCGGCGGAGGCGGAGATCGACCTGCGGGTCCGGACGATGACAGAGGCGCGCCGCACCGACGAGCGCATCAAGACCCGCTCGGCGTTCGCGGCGGGCGTGACCACCCGGGTCACGGGCGGCCTCAACCGCCCGCCGATGGAAGAAACGCCCGCGTCCCGGCGGCTCTATGAGCTCGCGCGGCGTCTGGCCGCGGACGAGGGCGTCGATCTGCCGGCCACGGGCACGGGCGGCGGCAGCGACGGCAACTTTACCGCCGCCGCGGGCGTCCCCACGTTTGACGGGCTCGGCGCCGTGGGCGATGGCGGCCATGCGGACCATGAACACATCATCGTGTCCGCGATCGCGCCGCGCCTGGCCTGGTTTACGCGCCTCCTGGCCGAGCTCTAGCCGGGCCAGCCGGTGGCGCTGCCGTCCGGGGGTGGCGCGCGCCCGCCCGGACGCGCGGGCTACGGCACGTAGCCGATCATCTCGATCTCCACCCGCAACTCCGGGCGCGCCAGCGCCGCGACCTGGACGGTGCTGCGCGCGGGGAGATCGCCCTGGAACGCGCTCCGGTACACCTCGTTCATCGCCCCGAACTCCGCGATATCGGTGAGGAACACCGTGACCTTGAGGACGCGCCCGAGACCGGACCCGGCCGCCTCGAGCACGGCCCGGCAGTTGTCGATGCAGTTGCGCGTCTGCGCGCGAATGTCCTCGGGGACCTTGCCTGTTGGGTCCGCGCCGACCTGCCCGGAGGTAAAGACGAGCCGGTCAAGCCGGATCCCCGGCGAGTAGGGTGAGGTCGGACGCGGGCGGTCTGACGGGAACACGGCCTGGCGTTCCATGCGAGTCGATGGCCCCCTTTCTGAGTGACAGGCGATGCCGAGTGTCGAGCCGGCCGCTCCGCGACGTGCGGTCTCAGGGATCGGTCACGGGCGGCTCCACGACGGTGGGAAGCAGCCACCGCCGTCCGTCCTTCGCCAGCAACGCGTCCGCGGCCTCCGGGCCCCACGTGCCGGCCGCATAGTTCGGGAACCGCGAGGGCCGCCGCTCCTCCCAGGCGGTCAGCATCGGAGCGACCACCGACCACGCGGCGTCGACTTGGTCGTCCCGCATGAAGAGGGTCGCGTCCCCGCGCATCACGTCGAGGAGCAGCGTCTCGTACGCCTCGGGCGACGGGGTGCGAAACGCGCGCTCGTACGAAAATACCATGTCCACCGGATCGAGGTGCATGACCGGCCCCGGCCGCTTCGCCTGCAGGCGCGTGAGGATGCCCTCCGCGGGTTGCACCCGGATCGCCAGGCGGTTCGGTTGCCAGTGCTCGACGGCGGAGGCAGGGAACGGCTGGTGGGGCGCCGGGTGGAACAGCACCGACACCTCGGAGGCCTTGACCGGCAACCGCTTGCCGGTGCGGAGGTAGAAGGGCACGCCCTGCCACCGCCAGTTGTCGACGTGAAACTTGATCGCCGCGAACGTCTCGGTGGGAGCGTCCGGGCCACGTCGGGTTCCTGGCGATAGCCCGGCACGGGTGTGCCGCCGATGACGCCCGGGCCGTACTGGCCGCGCACCGCGACGTCCGACACGCGGTCGGGATCGATCGGGCGGATCGCTTTGAGCACGTCGGTCTTTTTGTTGCGGATCTCCTCGTCATCGAACGATACGGGCGGCTCCATCGCCACGAGGCACAGGATCTGGAGCAGATGGTTCTGCACCATGTCGCGCAGCGCGCCCGCCCGGTCGTAGTAGGCCCCGCGGTGCTCGACGCCGACCTCCTCGGCGACGGTGATCTGGACGTGGTCGATGTACCGGCGGTTCCAGACCGGCTCGATCAAGGCGTTCGCAAACCGGAAGGCCAGGATGTTCTGCACGGTCTCCTTGCCGAGGTAATGGTCGATCCGGTAGATCTGCCGCTCGTCGAACAGCTGGTAGAGCGTCTGCGTCAGCGCTTGCGCGGACGCGAGATCGCGGCCGTACGGCTTCTCCACCACGATCCGGACGGACGGATCGCCGCGCCGCAGCCCGGCCTCGCGGAGGCGCTCCACGATCGCCGGCACGGCGGCGGGCGGCGTCGCGAGATAGAAGATGCGCGTGGCCGGCGCGTGCCAGCTCCGTTCGAGCGGGGGCAGCCGCGTGCCGAGGGCCTCGCCGGATCCCGCCGCGGTGAAGTCCATGGCGTGGAACGAGATGCGCCCGGCAAATGTCCGCCACGAGGCGTCCTCGGCGCGTCCCCGGCGCGAAAATTGGTCGACGCCCTCGCGCAGGTGCCGGCGGAACGCATCATCGGAGAGGCTCTTACGGTCCACCCCGAGCACGGCCGACTCGGCGGGCAGCCACTCGTACAGGAACAGGTTGTACAGGGCCGGCACGAGCTTCCGCCACGCGAGATCGCCGCCCGCACCGAAGATGACGAGCGTGGTGGGGCCCGGGCGCATGCCGGCCGGAAACCGCCGGCCGTCAGGCACGACGCCACTCCGTGTGGAACACGCCCCGCTCGTCGACGCGCTCGTACGTGTGCGCGCCGAAGTAGTCGCGCTGCGCCTGGATCAGGTTGGCCGGCAGCGACGCGCTGCGGTAGGCGTCGAGGTAGGCGAGCGCCGCGGCGAAGGCGGGCACGGGGATGCCGCTCTGGGCGCCCGCGCCGACGATGGTGCGCAGGTCACCCGCGCGCTCCGCGACGGCCGCGCCCAGCGGCGGGTCGAGCATGAGGTTGGGCAGATCGGCGCGCGCGCGATACGCCGCCCGGATCCGCTCCAGCGCGGCGGCGCGGATGATGCAGCCGCCGCGCCAGATGCGGGCCACGTCTTCCAGTCGGGTGCCGTAGCCGTAGGCGGCCACGGCCCGGCCGAGCACGGCCAGGCCCTGCGCGTACGTGAGCAGCATCGCCGCGTAGAGCGCGCGTGCCAGCGTCGCGACCAACGGGCCGCGGTCTGCGGCGATGGCGGTCGGCGGTCCGGGGATCGCGCGGCTCGCGGCGCTCCGCTCCG
Organism: Bacillota bacterium; assembly: GCA_021324255.1. Classification (GTDB taxonomy): domain Bacteria; phylum Sysuimicrobiota; class Sysuimicrobiia; order Sysuimicrobiales; family Segetimicrobiaceae; genus JAJPIA01. The sequence continues at coordinate 57,563 of JAJPJL010000130.1, read as the reverse complement.
CCTCGAGACCGCTGAGGTCGCGCATCGCCACGGCCATGTCGATCACGGGGAGCGGGACGTGGAGGTCCATGGCGTTCTGCGAGGTCCACATGCCCGTGCCCTTTTGCTTCGCCGCGTCCAGGATCACGTTCACCAGCCGCTTCCCGGTGCGGTCGTCGACCTTGAGAAAGATCTCCGCCGTGATCTCGATGAGGTAGCCGGCGAGGTCGCCCGTGTTCCAGCGGGCGAACACGTCATGCAGCTCGTCCTCGTTCATGCCGAGCCCGCGCTTCATCAGATCGTACGCTTCCGCGATGAGCTGCATGAGGCCGTACTCGATGCCGTTGTGCACCATCTTGACGTAGTGCCCGGCCGACCCCGGGCCCATATACGCGACGCAGGGATCGCCCCCCACCTGCGCGGCCACGGCCTCGAACAGCGGCCGCACGCGTTCGTACGCCTCGGCGGGACCGCCCGGCATCATGCTCGGGCCGTACCGGGCGCCGTACTCGCCGCCGGACACGCCGACCCCCAGATAGTGCACCCCGTGCTGCGCGAGCATCCGGCTCCGGACGTCCGTGTCCTTGAAGAACGAGTTGCCGCCGTCGATGAGCACGTCCCCCCGTTGCAGGTGGGGCAGGAGGTCGGCGATCACGGAGTCGACGATGGGGCCGGCCGGCACGAGCATCATCACGGCCCGGGGGGCGCGCAGCCACCCGACGAATTCCTCGAGGCGCGACGTGGCCCCGACGCGCCGCTGGCCCGCCTCCGCCGCGAGCGTCCGCGCGCGCGCGTCGTCCTTGTCGTAGCCGGCGACCGGAACCCCGTGATCCGCCATGTTGAGCAGCAGGTTGCGCCCCATCGTGCCGAGCCCCACCATGCCGAGGTGATAGGCGCCCTCGCTCATGCGCCCGCACCCCCCGCGGGGCTCTCCAAGCCCATGGCGGCGAGGCGCGCCCGGGTCGTCTCCAGCCCCGTGTGATGGATGGCGTGGAAGCCGTGCTCGGCGGCGATTTGCGCGAACATCGCCCGGTCCTCGATGTAGGCGGCCTCATCCGGCGAGACCTGCGCCACGTCCAGCGCGAGCCGGAACATGTCCGGGTCCGGCTTCCGGAGGTGCACGAAGCATGAGCAGACGAACGCGTCCATCAACTCCGCGAGCCGGAACGTCTGCACCCGGTGGAGCGTCAGCTCGCGCCCCTCGTTGCTGAGCGCGAAGATCCGGAGACGGTAGCGCGCCCGGAGGTCGGCGAGCAGCTCGGTCATGCCGGGCAGCCGCTGCGACTGGGCGAACATGACCGCTTTGAAGTCCTCCCGCGTGAACGGCCGGGGCTGGTGGAAGACGACGTGGTTGAGGTAGTCGTCCAACGAGGTCTTTCCCTCCTCGTAGGTGTCGAAGACATAATGGTGGCGCTCGTCGAGATCGGCGAGGTCCAGGTGAAACCGCTCCGCGGCGAGGCGGCGGGCCGACCGATCCCACCCGTTGGTGAGGACGACGCCGCCGATGTCGCAGAAGATCGTGCGAATCCGAGGATGCCACACGGGTCGGCCCCCTGAGTGAACGGCGTGCGCAGCGCGCGGCCGCGGTGTCCTTCGGTCCGCTCCCGGGCCGGTCCTGTCGGCGCGAACCGGGCGGCGCGCCGGGGCGTTGTCGTGGCAAAAGGGGCTCGCGTGTCGCCGGGGGAATACCTGGTGGGGCATGGCGCGAGCGCCGAGGAATGGGGACGGGTACGCGATGGTGAAGAAGGTCCAGCACCCCGGGGTCGACACGGACGTCCTCCTGGAGTGGTACCGCTCCATGGTGTTCGTGCGCCACTTCGAGGAGCAGGCGGAACGGAGCTTCCGGCGCGGCAAGGTCGGCGGCTACCTGCACTTGTACATCGGTCAAGAGGCGGTCGCGGTCGGGGTGCTCGGCGCGATCCGGGACGACGACATCATCTTCGCCTCGTACCGCGATCACGCGTATGTCCTGCTGCGCGGGACCGATCCCGGCGCGGTGATGGCGGAGCTGTACGGCAAGTCGACGGGGCTGTGTAAGGGCAAGGGAGGCTCGATGCACCTGTTCGACGTCCAGCGGGGGTTCTACGGCGGATACGGCGTCGTCGGCGGCCATCTTCCGCTCGCCGTCGGGGCGGCGTACGCGCTGCGCTACGACCACGGCGACCGCGTGTGCGTCTGTTTCCTCGGCGACGGCGCGATGAACACCGGCGCGTTCCACGAGGCCCTGAACCTCGCCGGCCTCTGGGGGCACGCCGGCCTCTGCCCGCTCGTGCTCGTCGTCGAGAACAACCAGTACGGCATGGGCACGTCGGTGCCGCGCTCCTCCGCGGTGCCGGCGCTCGCGTCGCGCTTCGACGCCTACGACATTCCGAACGAAGTCTGCGACGGCATGGACCCGCAGGCGGTGTACGACGTGGTCCGGCGGGGCGTGGATGAGGCGCGCCGGACCGGGCGCCCCTGGGCCGTCGAGACGCTGACGTACCGGTACGCGGCGCACGGCGCGGCGGACCTGCTGCAGCCGTACCGGGCGAAGTCGGAAGTCCAGGAGTGGCGGCAGCGCGACCCGATCGCGCAGACCGAGCAACGCCTGAGGCACGCCGGCGCGCTCGACGACGCCAAGGTGGAGGCCATCGCCGCGGAGGCGGAGCGGCGGGTGCAGGAGGCGGTGACGTTCGCCGAGGCCAGCCCCGATCCGGCGCCCGAGGAGTTGTATACCGACGTCTACGGCGAGGCGCGGGATGGGGATCGGTGAGCGGGGCCCCGCGGGGGGCGGCGCGTGCCTGACCTGACGTATCGCGACGCGCTCAAGAGCACGCTCGTGGAGGAGATGGACCGCGACCCCCGCGTCCTCCTGATGGGCGAGGACATCGGCGTGTACGGGGGCACGTTTCTCGTGACGGAGGGGTTGCTCGCGCGCTACGGCCCCAAGCGCGTCATCGACACGCCGATCTCCGAGGCCGGGTTCATCGGCTGCGGGATCGGGATGGCCATGCTGGGCCTGCGCCCCGTCATCGAGGTCATGACGTGGAACTTCTCGCTGATCGCCGCGGACCAGATCATCCAAAACGCGGCGAAGATCCGGTACTTCTCGGGCGGCCAAGCCGGCGTGCCGATGGTCATCCGGGGCCCGAACGGCGCCGGTGTGCAACTGTCGGCGCAGCACTCCCAGGCGCTCGAGGCGCTGTACGGGTACTTCCCCGGGTTGTACGTGGCCGCGCCCGCCACGCCCGCCGACGCGCGCGGGTTGTTGCGCACGGCCATCCGCGCCAGCGATCCGGTGATCTTTCTCGAGAACGCATCCCTGTACGGCCTGCGCGGCGAGGTGCCGGACGGCGACTACGTGGTCCCGTTCGGCCGGGCGGCGGTGGCGCGTCACGGCCGCGACGTGACCCTCGTGACCCACGGGCGGACGCTGCATATGACGCTCGCCGCGGCGGCGCACCTGGCCGCCGACGGGGTGGAATGCGACGTGATCGACCTCCGAACGCTGCGCCCGTTGGACATGGCCACCGTGGTGGAGAGCGTGCGGCGGACGCACCGGGCCGTCGTCATCGAGGATCAGGGCGGACTCTACGGCGTGGCCGGGGAGGTCATGGCCGGCATCTACGAGCGCGCCTTCGACGACCTGGACGCGCCGGTGGTCCGCGTCTCGGGCGAGGACGTCCCCATGCCCTACGCGCGGACGCTCGAACTCCTGGCCCAACCCAACGAGGCGAAGATCGTGGAGGCGGTCCGGCGCACCGTTGCGTAGCGGCGGCCCGGTGGACGATGGCTGAGGTCATCATGCCCAAGATGAGCGACGCCATGACGGAGGGCAAGGTGCTGTCCTGGCGGAAGCGCGTCGGCGATCGCGTGGCGCGGGGCGACGTGCTCGCCGAGATCGAAACCGACAAGGTCAACGTCGAGATCGAGGCCGAGTCGGCCGGCACGCTCTCTGAGATCGTGGTCGGGGAAGGTACCCTCGCGCCGGTCGGCGCGGTCATCGCCCGCATCAACGGGGGCGGAGGGCGGCCGGCGGAGAGTCCGAGCAGCCCGCCCCGGCACGAGCCCGCGCCGGGCCCGTCCGCCGGCCCCGGTGCGCGCGCATCGACGGCGGCGGCGCCCGCGCCGCGCGCGGATCAGGCAGCGGCGGCTCCGGAGCGGCCCGCCCAACCCACGGCAGGGGCCGGGGTTACCGAGCGGGTCAAGGCGTCACCGCTGGCGCGCCGCCTGGCGGCCGAGCGCGGGATCGACCTGTCGCGCGTGACCGGGACCGGACCCGGGGGGCGGATCGTCGAGCGCGACATCGAGGCGCTCGCGGCCGGTGCGCCGGCGGCTCCGGCTCGCCCGGCGGCGGCGGCGCCGGCCGGAGCGGAGTACGAAGACGTCGAGCTGTCGCGTATGCGGCAGGCGATCGCCCGCAGCGTCGCCCAGAGTCATCAGACGATCCCGCATTTCTACGTCACCAGCGAGGTCGAGATGCGCCGCGCGCTCGACCTGCGGACCCAGCTCAAGGAGGCGTACGGCGACGCGGCCGGCGCCCTCTCCATCAACGATCTGATCGTCAAGGCGGCCGCGCTGGCGCTGCGCGCCCGCCCCGATCTCAACGCGACGCTCGTGTCGCCGGAGACGGTGCGGCGCTTCCGGCGCGTCCACCTCGGCATCATGGTCGCGGTGCCGGACGGGCTCGTCGTTCCCGTGCTGCGCGACGCCGACCGCCTCCCGCTCCTGACGCTCGCCACGGAGGCCCGCCGCCTCATCGACGGCGCGCGGGAGCGGCGGCTGCGTCAGGACGACTTCTCCGGTGCGACGTTCTCCATCAGCAACCTGGGGATGTACGACGTCACGATGTTTTCGGCGATCATCAACGGGCCGCAGGCCGGCATCCTCGCCGTCGGGCGGATCCAGGAGCGCCCGGTCGTGCGGGACGGCGCGATCGTCGCCCGGCCCATGATGGCGCTCACGGTGTCGGTCGACCACCGGGTGACGGACGGCGTGGGGGCGGCCGCCTTTCTCGCCGAGGTGAAGCGACTCCTCGAGCATCCGGTGCTGCTGCTCGGCACGAGCGCGGCCAACGCCTGACGTAAGTCGCATAAACGATGTCGCGGCGCCTGCGCCTGCGCGGGCGCGTGGAAGAGGGCCGCCAGCGCCGCCCCGGGGTGCCGTATCCGGGCGCGGTGTGCTACAGTGGCGAGGGACCGCGGCATCCCGGCGCAGGGAACGTCGTTCCAAAGGTGTCTCTGAGGAGCGGAGCATGACACGCAGGCAGGCTCGTCCCGTTCGGATAGGGTCGGTGACGATCGGCGGGGACGCCCCGATCGCCGTGCAATCGATGACAACGACGGACACGCGCGACCCCGACGCGACCGTCGCGCAGATCGAGCGGCTCGCGGCGCTGGGCTGCGAGATCGTGCGGGTGGCGGTGCCGGACCGGACGGCGGCGCTGGCGCTCAGGGAGATCAAGGCGCGGATCGGGTTGCCGTTGGTCGCGGATATCCACTTCGACTACCGGCTCGCGCTCGCGGCCCTCGAATCCGGCGTCGACAAGCTGCGCCTCAATCCCGGCAACATCGGCACGGCCGACCGCGTGCGCGTCGTCGCCCGGGAGGCCAAGGCGCGCGGCGTCCCCATCCGAGTCGGGGCGAACGTCGGATCCCTGTCCAAGGAGATGCTGCGCAAGTACGGGGAGCCGTGCGCGGACGCCTTGGTGGAGAGCGCGCTGGAGGAGATCAAAGTCCTCGAAGACCTCGACTTCCACGACATCGTCGTGTCGGTGAAGGGCAGCGACGTCGAGATGGCGCTCGAGGCCTACGTGAAGATCGCCGAGCAGATGCCGTACCCGCTCCACGTCGGGATTACCGAGTCCGGCACGGCGTGGGGCGGCACGGTCAAATCGGCCGTGGGGCTCGGCGCCATCCTCTCGCGCGGGATCGGGGACACCATTCGCGTGTCGCTCGCGGCCCCGCCGGAGGAGGAGGTCAAGGCCGGGTTCGAGATCCTCAAGGCCCTGGGACTCCGCCTGCGCGGCCCCATGCTCATCGCGTGCCCGTCCTGCGGGCGGGCCAACGTCGACATCGTGCAGCTCGCCCAGGAGGTGGAACGGCGCATCGCCGATCTGCGCGTCCCGATCAAGGTCGCCGTCATGGGGTGCGCCGTCAACGGTCCCGGAGAGGCCCGGATGGCCGACCTCGGCGTGGCCGGCGGCAAGGGCATGGGGTTGATCTTCCGGAAGGGCCAGGTCGTGGCCAGCCTGCCGGAAGAGCAGCTGCTGGACAGGCTCATGAAAGAGGTGGACGCGATCGTCCGCGAGCGGCAGGCCCAGGGGACGGAGTCCGCCGACGTAGCGCCCGGCCGAAGCTGATCGGTCCTGGCGGGGCGGCGGCGGACGCGCGCGCGACGAATGCCCCACCGCTTGCTGCAGGCGCTCAACCGGTGGGTCGTCCGGCACGATCGCATCGACCCGATCGGGACCGGCGGTTACATCCTGCGCCTCAAGCTGACCCGCCACCGGGGACCGCGCGTCGTGTTGCGCGACGGCACGGTGATCCGGCGGGGCGATCCCGTCGGGGAGTTGCACCTCGACAACGAGCGGGCTGCCGCGCTGCACGCGCAGGGCCACGGCGGCATCCGCTTCCGCCGCGAGGTCTACCGGGCGCTGGCGGCGCTGGCCGCCGAGCTGGCGCGTCGCGAGGAGTATCGTCCGATCGCGGCCGTCTACGGCGCCAGCCTGTTTTGGGCCGAGGCGGCGCACGCAGGGTTCGAGTATCGCGACATCCCGCCGTTTACGCGGTGGTGGCTGGGGTGGTGGGAGCGCTACCTGCTCTCGCAGTATCATCCGGAGGGCCGGCGGCGGCTCGAGCACGGGCGCCGGACGGAGCTGCGGGAAGTCTGGATGTCCCGCGCCGCGGTCCTGGCGTTTGGGCGACCGGGTGCGGAGACCGCGGCCGGAGGATCGTCACGCCCGGGGCGCGACCGATGACCGCGGACGCGGCCCGGGCGCGCCGCTACGCGAGCAATTCACGGAGGGGCACGATGTCGAAACCGCGGCGCCGAAGCCCCGCGATCATCGATGGCAGCGCGACCGCGGTCTCCCGGGGTGTGGACGGGTGACCGCCGCAGTCGTGCAGGTTGACGATCGCCCCCGGATGGGCTTGACGCACGACGAGCGCCGTCATGCGCGCCGCGTCGGCGGCGACGATGAGTCCTTCCGGCCGGACGGACCACAGCACACGCAACTCCCGGAGTTGCCCGGCGCGAATGTACGCGGCCCAGTTGAACGTGCCCCAGGGCGGCCGGAAGTACCGGGGCATCGCGCCCGTGGCATGTGCGAGCGCGGCGGCGCCCCGGTCCACTTCCGCGACCGTGGCCCCGGGAGGGAGCGACCACAAGTGCCGGTGGCTGTACGTGTGATTGCCGAGGTCGTGGCCGGCGGCCGCCGCGGCGCGGGCGATCTGTCCGGCGGCGGCGACGCGGCGCCCGACCATGAAAAACGTGGCCCGCACGCCGGCATCGGCCAGCGCGTCCAGGACGCGCGGCGTGTACGCGGGGTCCGGGCCGTCGTCGAACGTGAGCGCCACCCGCGGACGAGCGGGCCCGCGTTTCACGACGCCGATGCGCAGCCACTCCGCGGCCGCATGCGCCCCGAGCGTGTAGACGGCGACGGCGCCCACGGCCGCCGCCCCTAACTCCACGCTATGGACGAACGCGTTGCGCATCCGGCGCGGGGAAGCGTGCGTTCACGTGGCGCGAGCCTCGGCGAGCGAGGTCGGCCGGCCGCCCGCGGCCAGCGCGGCGAGGTGCGTCACCACGACCCGCGCGGCGTCGGGCCGCGCGAGGCCGTGGGCCGCGCGGCGCAACTCGGCGCGGCGTTCCGGGTCGGCGAGCAACGCCGCGAGCGCCCGGTGCAGCTCGTCCGGGGTGCGGGCCGAGAGGGCGGCGCCCTGCGCGGTGATGAACCGGCCGTTGCTCTCCTCCTGGCCCGGGATGGACCCGTAGAAGACCATCGGCAGCCCCGTGGCCAGCGCCTCGCTCACGGTGACGCCGCCGGCCTTGGTGACCAGCAGATCGCTTGCCGCCATGAGCTCGTCGACGTTGTCGACCCATCCCAGCACGCGCCAGGCGTGGGGCGAGCCGGCGGCGATCGCGCGGACGCGCCGGGCGAGCCGGTCGGCGTTCGCGCACACCACGATGATCTGGAGCGGACGGGACCCGCGCGCCAGCACGCGGGCGACGTCGTCGATGCGACCGAGAGCGGCATAGGCGCCGGCCATGACCAGCACCACCGGGCGGTCCTCGACGAGTCCGAACCGCGCGCGCAGCGCCGCGCGGTCGAGCGGCCGAGCATACTTCCGCTCGATGGGGAGGCCCGACACGACGACGCGGTCCGCCGGCAGGCCCCATGCCCGCAGGCCCTCCGCCATGGCGTCGTGGGGGACCGCGTAACGGTCCACGTGTGGATGGAGCCATTCGCCGTGGCTCACGTAGTCCGTGATCACGGTGAGGCAGGGGACGGCGGTCCGTCCGGCCGCCCTGAGGTCGGACATCGTGCCGGCGAACGTCCAGTGCACGCAGCACACGACGTCGGGGCGCTCGCGTTCCAGGTAGCGGGCGAGCCGGCCATGCCCTGGCGGTTGACGGCGCGGCGAAATCGCGAGTCGGGCCGGATGCGGCCCATGTACTGGTAGAAGCGGTCCTGGACGGCGGGGGTGTACCGGATGGCCTGGTAGTACCAAAAGCGCGTCAGCGCGTCGAACGTCGGGCTGGTAAACCGGGCAAAGTAGTCCACGACGTCGGCGCGGCCGCCCGTTGCGGCCGTCCACTCCGCGGCGATGGTCTCGGCCACGCGCTGGTGGCCGCCGCCGTACCGGCACGAGAGGACGGACAGGAACATCACGGGACCGGTGCGTACGTTCGGCGAGGACGTGAGCGGCTCATGATGCGGAACCATTATGCGCAAGCCATTCCGATGTGTCAAACGCGCGGGTAGGTAGCCGGCTCGATGCAGCGGCTTGCCGCGCTCTGCGTCCGCCGGCCCGTGCTGGCCCAGGTCATCGCGCTCGCGATGGTGGTCCTCGGCGTCGCCGCGTTCTTCCACCTCAACCTTGCCCGGTATCCGAACGTCGAGCTGCCGATCATCACGGTCGTCACGGAATTTCCCGGCGCCGGTCCGGAGCAGGTGGAGACGGACGTCACCCGGCGGATCGAGGACGCGGTCAGCGGGATCGACGGGATCGACACCGTCACGTCCACGTCCGCCCGCGGGTTCTCGATCATCGTGGCGCAGTTCGTGCTGCAAAAGGACGCGAACGTCGCCGCCCAGGAGGTGCGGGATCGGGTCGGGGCGATCACCGATCTGCCGCCGGGCATCCCGCCGTCCAGGGTGCTGCCGTTCGACCCGAACCAGATCCCCGTTGCCGTGATCGCGCTGTCGGCGCCGCGGGAGACCACGGCGGCCGGGCGCCCCGTCACGCCGGATCTCACGGCGTACGCCGATCAGGTCGTGCGCCCCCAGGTGGCCGGGGTGCTCGGCGTCGCCCAGGTGGACATCATCGGCGACGAGCCGAGGCAGGTCAACGTGCGGATCGATCCCGCGCGCCTGGCCGCGCTCGGCGTCACCGCGACACAGGTGATCGGCGCGGTGCAGGGGGCGTCGGGATCGGCGGGGGCCGGGGCGCAAACGTTCCTGGTGCACACGTACACACGGCTCGGCGATCTCGCCGCGACCCCGATCGGGCGCGGCGCGGGGCGCGCGCTGCAGCTAGGCGACGTCGCCCGCATCACCCTCGGGGCGGCGCGCCCCGTGACCCTGGCCAACGTCAACGGCGCGCCCGCGGTCCTCCTCGCCGTCCGCAAGCAGGCGGGGGCCAACACCGTGCAGGTCGTGCGGCGCATCCGCGATCGCCTCGGCGCGCTCGCGCCGGCGCTGCCCGCGGGCGACGCGGCCCGCGTCGTCTGGGATCAAGCGGAGTACGTGACCGCGGCCGGGGCCACGGTCGAGCGCCATCTCCTCGTGGGCACGTTGCTCGCCGCGCTCGTCGTGCTCGTGTTTCTCTACGACTGGCGCGCCACCGTGATTGCGGGGCTCGCGATTCCCATCTCGCTCGTGAGCACCTTTGCGCTGCTGGCCGCGCTCGGGCTCACGCTCAATACGTTTACGCTCCTGGCCCTCGCGCTGGCCATCGGCATCGTGATCGACGACGCCATCGTCGTGTTGGAGAGCATCTACCGGCACGTGCGGGAGCGCGGGGTCCCGCCCGTCCGGGCCGCGATCGACGGCACGCGGGAGGTCGGGCCGGCGGTGATGGCGACGACCGTCAGCCTGATCGTCGTCTTTCTCCCGCTCGCGTTCATGCCCGGCATCGTGGGCCGGTTCATGAGCAGCTTCGGCTGGACCATGGCCTTTGCCATCGCCGTCTCGCTCGTCGTGAGCTTTACGCTGACGCCGTCGCTCGCCTCGCGCTGGCTCCGGCGCGGCGATGCGGGAGGCGGGGCCGGGCCGGACGCGCCGGGAGCGGCGCCGCGGGCGGAGCCCGCCATGGACCGCGCCTATCGCTGGTTGCTCCACTGGGCGCTCCGCCGCCGCGCCGTGATGGTCGCGCTGTCGATGATCACGCTGGCGGGCATCGTGCCGCTCTGGCGGACCGTGGGGCAGGACTTTCTCCCCACGGACGATGAGTCCCAGTTCGAGGTGACCGCGCATCTGGGCGGCCATCCCGCGCTCGAGGACACGGCCCGGGTGGCGACCGAGATGGCCGGTGAGATCCGCCGGTTCCCCGGCGTGGCGTTCACCACCGTTTCCGCGGGCGACGACACGCAGCGCGACCCGGGGGCCTTCACGGTGCTCGTGCGCATGGCGCCCCTTCGCGATCGCGCCGTCACGCAGCAGCAGATCATGGCGCGCGTCCGCGCCGAGGTGCTGCCGCGCTACCGGCCGCGGGACGTCGACGGCGTCGTCAACAACGTGTTCGATCTGTCGGGTTCCGCCGCGCCGCTCGAGTACGCCGTCAGCGGACCCGACCTCGCGGTCCTGGCGCGGGCGGCGAGCGACGCGGCGGCCTATCTCCGGACGCTCCCGGGCGTGGTGGACGTTCGATCGACGCTGACCACGGGCCGCTCGGACGCCGTCACGGTCAGCGTGGCCCGCGCGCAGACCCGCGGCGTTCGGCCGGACGACGTCGCGGGCACGCTCGCGCTGCTCGGCCCCGGGGTGGACGTGCGGCAGGTGGAGTACGACGACGGCGGCCGGTTCTACGGGATTCACCTCGAGGAGGGGGCCCCGGACGTGCAGGACCCGCTCGTGCTGGCGGCCGTGCCGTTGGCCTCGTCATCGGGCCGGACGGTGCCGCTCGGCAGCCTCGTCGATCTCCGGTCGACGAGCGGGCCGCCCGTGATCTATCACCGCAACCGCGAGCGCGTCGTGACGATCCGGGCGAACCTCCTGCCGGGCACGTCGCTCGGCGACGTCCTGGCCCGGCTGGATGCGCGGATGGCGGCGCTCCACCTCGATCCCGCGTACCACCGCGCCGCCACGGGGGTCTCCGGACAGGTCCGCGAGACCGAAGCCGCGTTTACGCAGGTCTTTGCGATCGCGTTCGTGCTCATGTTTCTCGTGCTCGCCGCCCAGTTCGAATCCTGGCTGCACCCCATCACGATCCTGGTCTCGCTGCCGCTCACCGTGCCGTTCGCGCTGTTGTCCGTGCTGTGGCTGCACGGGTCCTTGAACCCGCTCAGCTATCTCGGCATCCTCGTGCTGTTCGGCGTCGTGAAGAAAAACGCGATCCTGCAGGTCGACCGCGCGAATCGCCTGCGCGCCGACGGCATGGACGCGCGCGCGGCGATCGTGGAGGCGAGCCTGGGTCGGCTCCGGCCGATCCTGATGACGACGATCGCGTTTGTCGCCGGGATGCTGCCGCTCGTCGTGAGCCGCGGCGTCGGCGCCGCGACGAACCAGACGATCAGCACGGTCATCGTCGGCGGCCAGCTGCTCTCGCTGCTCTTGACGCTCATCGCCGTCCCGGTGTTCTATACGCTGCTCGACGATCTCGAACGCGCCGGCGGGATGCGACGGGCGCCGGCTGCGCCGCGCTCGCGTGTCGCATCGTGAGCGCCGCCGTCCCTTCATGGCCGGCGGTCGCGTGCGCCGGCGCGATCCCGCGGGGATCGCTCGTGCGCGGCGCGCCGGTGCACGCGTCCAATTTGCGGGTACAGCCGATACAGACAGGTACGCCGGTTTGCTTGCTTGAATACTTCACCCCGGTTGACGTAGCTCTTCGCGGCCCAGGTCTGCATTTGCGGCATGCAACGTTGGTGAAGGGACGTGCGGCGTTCCCGACGGCCTTGGCGCGGCGGCCCGGAGTAGCGTGATGTGCCGATCCAGCCGGGACATCATGAGTGACGACGAGTACGAGCCCTCGCGCGAGCGCGGAGGGCCTGTGGCCGTGCGCAAGGCGGATCACCTGCGCATCAACCTCGAGGACGACGTCGACGCCAAGGGCGTCGCGAGCGGCTTCGACGCGTACGGGTTTCAACACTGCGCGCTGCCCGAGCTCAACCTCCAGGACGTCGACACGTCGGCGGTGTTGTTCGGACGGCGCCTGCGGGCGCCGGTGCTCATCTCCTGCATGGTCGGCGGCACGGATCACGCCGGGCAGCTCAATGCCACGCTCGCCCGCGTGGCCCAGGCGTTGGGCCTCGCCATGGGCCTCGGCTCCGGGCGCGTGCTGCTCGAAGACCCCGGCGCCCTCTCGACCTTTGACGTCCGCCGGCTGGCGCCGGATGTGCCGCTCTTGGCCAACCTCGGCGCCGTGCAGCTGAACAAAGGGTACGGCGTGGACGAGTGCCGGCGGCTGGTCGAGGCCGTCGGCGCCGACGCGCTGGTGCTGCACCTCAATCCCCTCCAGGAAGCGCTGCAGCCGGAGGGCGACACCACCTTCGCCGGGCTGTTACGGAAGATCGAGGCGGTGTGCGCGCGCCTCGGCGCGCCCGTCGTGGTGAAGGAGGTCGGGTGGGGCCTCGCCCCCGATCTCGTGTCCGCGTTGCTCGCCGCCGGGGCGGCCGCCGTGGACGTGGCGGGCGCGGGGGGCACGTCGTGGAGCGAGGTCGAGCGGCACCGGATCGCGGATCCGTGGCGCGCCCGTGTCGCGGCCGCGTTTGCCGGGTGGGGCATCCCGACGGCGGAGTGCGTGCGCGAGGCGCGCCGGGCGAGCCCGCGCGCGCTCATCTTCGCCAGCGGCGGGATCCGGGACGGCATCGACGTCGCGAAAGCGATCGCGCTCGGGGCGAATCTCGCCGGCATCGCGGGGCCGTTTCTGCGGGCCGCCGCGCGGGGCGAGGAGGCGGCGCTGGACCTCGGGCGCGAGCTCGTCGAAACGCTGCGCGTCGCGATGTTTGCCGTGGGCGCGCGGAGCCTCGACGATCTCGGCGGGACGCCGCGGCTTCGCCGGCGGGACGGCACAATGGACGGGCCGCACCTGGCGCGGTACACGTACCGCACCGCGCACGCGGGGCAGTTCCTCGACATCACCGGCGACGTGGCGGAGGTCGTGCGGTCGTCCGGGGTCCGGCACGGGCTGGCGCACGTGTACGCCATGCACACGACGGCCGCGATCCGCATCAACGAGGACGAGCCGCTGCTGCGGCGCGACTTTCATCGCTTCCTGGAACGGCTCGCGCCCGCCGGGCCGGGCCTCTACGAGCACGACGACCTGTCGCGGCGGCCCGGGCTGCCGGCGGACGAGCCGCGAAACGGTCACGCGCACTGCCGGCACCTCTTGTGCTCCACCGGCGAGACCGTCCCGATCGTGGACGGGCGCCTCGACCTGGGCCGGTGGCAGCGCATCTTCCTGGTGGAGTTGTGTAGCGCGCGCCAGCGCACCGTGACGGTGCAGGTTTTTGGCCGATGACCGCGGCGGTGTGGCGAGCGGCCGCGGACGAGTACTGCCGGCGGCTCGCCTGCCGGCACTACGAGAACTTCACCGTGGCATCGCGCCTCGTGTCCGCGCGGCTCCGCGTGGACCTGGCGCGCGTCTATGCGTACTGCCGCACCACGGACGATCTCGGAGACGAGCGCGGCAATCGGGCGCTCGCCGCGCTCCGGCGGTGGCGCGACGACGTGACCGCCCTGTTCGACGGCGAGACCCCGGCGCACCCCGTGCTGCGGGCGCTCGCGGAGACGGTGGCGCGGTACGCGCTCCCGGCTGCGCCGTTCTTCGACCTGATCGACGCGAACGTCCAGGATCAGCACGTGGCGCGGTACGAGACGTGGCCCGAGCTCCGAGCCTACTGCGACAAGTCGGCCGCGCCGGTGGGGCGCATCGTGCTGCGGTTGTTTGCGGTCGACGATCCCCGGGCCGTCGCGCTGTCGGACGACGTCTGCATCGGCCTGCAGCTGGCCAACTTCGCGCAGGACGTCCGCGTCGATGCGGGGAAGGGACGCACGTATCTGCTGCAGTGCGACCTCGACGCGGGGGGCATGGCCGGCGCGACGCGCGCGTTGTGCGAGCGGGCCCGCGCGCTGCTGGCGGCGGGGCGCGACCTGGAGGCCATGGCGCCCGTGCCGCTCCGGCTGCAACTGGCGCTGTACCGGCTGGGCGGCCTCGCCATCCTGGAGGCGATCCGGCGGCGCGGCTACCGCACGGATCTGGCGCGGCCGCGCGTCTCGCGCTGGGACCGGGTGCGGATCCTGGAGCGCGCCGTTCGAGACACGCTGCGGGGGGACAGGAATGCACGCCACCTCGGTACCGCTTGACCGGACCGGCGCCGCGTGGCGCGGCACCCTGCACGCGGCCGAGGTGTTTTGTCACCGGTTCGTGCGCCGCTCGGCCACCAACTTTTACTGGGGCTTCGTGGCGCTTCCGCGGGCCGAACGGGTCGCCATCTACGCCCTGTACGGGTTCTCGCGGCAGGTCGACGACGAGGCCGACGCGATCGGCCCGGACCGCCTCCGCGAGCGTCTCCTGGTGCACCGGGAGCGCGTGCGCCGCTGCATGCGCGGCGAGTATGGCGATCCCGTGATGCAGGTCCTGGCGTACGCCGTCCGGCGGTACGCGATCCCGGAAATGGAGCTCATGGCGCTCATCGACGGCGTGGAGATGGACGCGCAGCGGCGCCGCTACCGCACCTGGGACGATCTCTCCGCGTATTGCCGGCTCGTGGCCTCCGTGGTGGGCCGGATGTGCATCCGCATTTTCGGGTACGCGGATCCCGCGGCATTCGACCGGGCGGATGAACTCGGGCTGGCGATGCAGCTGACCAACTGCCTGCGCGACGTCCGCGAGGACGCGCAGATGGGCCGGATCTACCTCCCGCAGCAGGACCTCGAGCGCTTCGGGATCGCGGAAGGGGACCTGCTGGACGGCCGGCCCGGTCCCGGGTGGAACGCGCTCGTGGCGTTCGAGGTCGAGCGGGCGCGCGCGCTCTTTGCGACCGGCCTCCGCGTCGCGGCGATGATCCCGCGGCGCCCCGCGGCGTGCGTGCTCACGATGGCCGGGATCTACGAGCGGCTCCTGGCGCGCATCGCGCGGGATCCCGCGCTCCCGCTGCGCGCCCGCGCCTACCTGTCGCCGGCGGAGAAACTGGGCGTCGTGGTGCGGTCGTGGCTGCGCACCGCGTAGGTGTCGTCGGCGCGGGCCTCGCGGGGCTCGCCGCCGCGGTGGATCTCGCCGAGGCGGGGTGCCGGGTGACCCTGTTCGAGCGGAGCCGGCTGCTCGGCGGGCGCGCGACCTCGTTTTGCGTCAACGGCTGCGAGGTGGACAACGGCCAGCACGTGTTCCTGGGGTGCTACGCGGAGTTCCTGGGGTTCGTCCGGCGGCTGGGCCTGGGAGAACACGTGCGGTTGCAGGAGCGGTTCGACGTGCTGGTGCTGTCGCGGGCCGGGGCCCGGAGCCGCCTTCGATCGGCGCGACTGCCGGCGCCGTGGCATCTCGTGTCCTCGTTCGTGCGGTACCGGCACCTGGGGTGGCGGGCGAAGTTCGACGTGGCCCGCGCGCTGGTGCGCGCGCGCGAAGCCCGCGCGTGGGACGGGACATGCGCGCAGTGGCTGGCCCACCTCGGTCAGGGCGAGGAGGCGCTGCGCGCGTTTTGGCGCCCGTTTCTCGTCCCCGCGCTCAACGCCCCGCTCGACCGCATGAGCGCCGCGGACGCGGGGTTCGTGCTCGAGACCGCGTTCTTGCGCGACCCGCGCGCCGCGCGGCTCGGGTACCTCGCGGTGCCGCTGGCGCGGCTGGCCGAGGCTGCCGCGTCGCGGCTCGGCGACGTGCGGCTGCAGACGCCGGTGAGCGGTGTGGACCTGTCGCCGGACCGCGCGGCGAAGATCGTGCTGGCCGGCGGCGCCGTGATGGAATTCGACGGGGTGATCGCGGCCGTCTCGCCCCCGCAGCTCTCGAGCCTGCTGGCGTCGCACAGGGGGAACGGGCTGCCGGCGGTGACCGGGTACACGGCCCGGCCCATAATCGACGTCCACCTCTGGCACGACCGCGGCGGTCTCGGGTTCGACCTGGCGGCCCTCCTTGATTCGCCGGTGCAGTGGGTGTTCGAAAAGGCGGCGGGGTACCTCTGCTGCAGCCTGAGCGCCGCGGACGCGCTGATCGCGCGGCCCAGCGATGAGCTCGTCGCGCTGTGCTGGGACGAGGTGCGCCGGGCGGTCCCGGCGCTCGCCGGCGCCACGCTCCTGGGCGGCGCGGCGACCCGGAGCCCCGAGGGCACGTTCACGGCCGCGCCCGGCGTGGCCAAGCTGGGGCCTCGGACCGGCAGCCGGCGGCTCGTGCTGGCCGGATCATGGACCGACACCGGGTGGCCGGATACGCTGGAATCCGCCGTCCGTAGCGGCCGGCGCGCGGCCCGGCAGATGCTGGACGGCCTCGAGGACGCGGCATGATGTCCGGGCGCGGGTTCGACGAGCGGGCCAGGGAGACGCGGCGGCCCGCGCCGCCGTACGGCGGCGACGCCGGCGGCGCCCTCGCGGCGGCCGTGACCTGGCTCCTCGAACGCCAGCATCCCGACGGCTGGTGGACCGCGGAGCTGGAGACCAATGTGACGATGACCGCGGAGCACGTGCTGCTGCTGCGCTTCCTCGGGCTGGACGTGCAGGGCGTGCGTGCGGGGGCGGTCCGCCACATTCTCGGCGCGCAGCGCGAGGACGGATCGTGGGGCCTCTACTACGAGGCGCCCGCGGACCTGAGCACGACGATCGAGGCATACGCGGCGCTCCGGGTGCTCGGAGTGGACCCGGGGGCCGCGCCGATGCGGCGGGCGCTCGACGTCATCCGCTCGCTCGGCGGCGTGTTGCGCGCTCGGGTGTTCACGAAGATCTGGCTCGCTCTGTTCGGCCAGTATCCGTGGGCGGGGATCCCCACGATCCCGCCGGAGATCGTGTATCTGCCACCGTTCGTCCCGTTCAATCTGTACGATTTCGCGTGCTGGGCCCGGGGGACGATCGCGCCGCTCACGATCGTGCTGGCCCACCGCCCCGTACGCCCGCTCGGCGTGGCCCTCCCCGAGGTGGTGCTCGAGGGCACCCAGGGATCGCTGGCGCGCGTGCCGGGCGGCGGCCCGCTGTGGTGGGCCGACGCGTTCCTCAAGATGTACGAGCGCTCGCCGTGGAAGCCGGGGCGCGCCGCGGCGCGCCGGCGCGTCGTGCAGTGGATTCAGGACCGTCAGGAGGCGGACGGGAGCTGGGGCGGCATCCAGCCGCCGTGGGTGTACTCGCTCATCGCGCTGGCGCTGGAGGGGATGGGGGCCGACCATCCGGTCATGCGGCGCGGGCTCGAGGGCATGCGCCGGTTCTCCATCGACGACGCGGACGGGTGGCGGTTTCAGGCCTGCATGTCGCCGGTGTGGGACACCGCGTGGGCGCTCCGGGCGCTCGCCGCGGCCGGGCACCGGCTCGACGAGCCGCACGTGCGCGCGGCGGTCCGGTGGATCCTCGCCGAGCAAATCGACGTCCCGGGCGACTGGGCCGTGCGGAGTCCCCGCGTCCCGTGCGGCGGGTGGGCGTTCGAGTTCGACAACGACCTGTACCCGGACATCGACGACACCGCCGTCGTCGTGGTCGCGCTGCTGGAGAGCGGCGCCGCAACGCTCGCCCGCGACGCGATCGAGCGCGCCCGCCGCTGGGTGCTCGCGATGCGGTCGCGCGGGGGCGCCTGGGGCGCCTTTGACCGCAACAATACGCGCCGGGTGATCACGCGGCTGCCGTTTTGCGACTTCGGCGCGGTCCTGGACCCGCCGTCGGAGGACGTGACGGCGCACGTGGTGGAGATGCTCGGGGCGCTCGGCGTGGACGGCCGTGACGGCGTCGTCCGCGACGCGCTGCGCTATCTCGCGGCGACGCAGCAGCCCGGGGGCGCCTGGTGGGGCCGCTGGGGCGTGAACTACATCTACGGGACATGGTGCGTGATCTCGGGGCTCGCCGCGGTCGGCGCCGGCCCCGCGATGGTGGCGCGCGCCGCCGCGTGGCTGCTCTCGGTGCAGCAGCCCGACGGCGGATGGGGTGAGACCTGCTATTCTTACGAGGACGCGTCGTTTGCGGGGGTCGGCCGGAGCACCCCGTCACAAACCGCCTGGGCGGTCCTGGCGCTCCAGCTCGCGGGTCAGGGGCGGCATCCGGCCTGCCAGCGCGGGCTGGCGTTTCTCGCGGCGGCGCAGCGCGGGGGGACCTGGGAGGAGCCCGAGTTCACCGGCACGGGGTTCCCGCGCGACTTCTACATCAATTACCATCTGTACCGGCACGTGTTTCCGATGCTGGCGCTCGCCCACGCGGCGGCGGCAGAAATCCCGGCCGCCCCTCGGGAGCGGCACGACCTCTTGGTGAGGTGAGAACCGATGAGCGTTCCGTTGCGTGAAAAGGTCGCCGTGGCCTCGTGGGTGCTCCGCAACCGTCTGCGGGGCGTTCAAAAATTCCCGCTCGTCCTGCAGCTGGAGCCGCTGTTCCGGTGCAACCTGGCGTGCGCCGGCTGCGGCAAGATCCAGCACCCCGAGGAGGTGCTGTCCCGGCGCCTCAGCGTCGACGAGTGCCTGCACGCCGCGGAGGAGTGCGGCGCGCCGGTGGTGTCCATCGCCGGCGGCGAGCCGCTCGTCCACCCGGAGATCCACCTCATCGCGGAGGCGCTCGTCAAGCGCCGCCGGTTTGTCTATCTGAATACGAACACGCTCTTGATGCGGAAGAAGCTGGACCTCTTCACGCCGTCCCCGTACTTCGTGTGGTCGATCCACCTCGACGGCAAGCGGGAGCGCCACGACCGGTCGGTCTGCCGCGACGGCGTGTTCGACATCGCCGTGGACGCCATCCGCGCGGCGCAGCGGCGCGGCTTCCGGGTTACCACCAACACCACGTTCTTCGCCACGGACGACGCCGCGTCGATCCGCGAGGTGCTCGATTTCATCAACGATGAGCTGGGGGTGGACCGCATGCAGATCGCCCCCGGGTACGCGTACGAAAAGGCGCCGAACAAATCCAACTTCCTGACCGTGGAGCGGACGCGGGCGATCTTCCGGGAGGCTTTTTCCGGGGGCCGGCGGCGGAAGTGGCGGCTCAACCACACGCCGCTGTACCTCGACTTCCTGGAGGGCAAGGTCGATTTTGCCTGCACCGCGTGGGGCGTGCCGTCCTACTCGGTGTTCGGCTGGCAGCGGCCGTGCTACCTGATGGCGGACGGCGGGTACGCGAAGACCTTTCGCGAGCTGATCGACGACACGGATTGGTCCCAATACGGCCGGGGCCGCCACCCGAAGTGCGCGAACTGCATGGCGCACTGCGGCTATGAACCCACCGCCGTGGTCGCCACGCTGGGATCGCTCCGGGAGTCGCTGCGGGCGGCGCGTGGGCACTGAGGGGCACTACGTCTTCCTGACGGGCGCCACCGGCTTCATCGGCCGCCACGTGCTCCATGCCCTCCGCGCCGAGGGCTACCGGGTGCGGGCGCTCGTGCGGCGCCCCGGGGAGACGGTCGAGGGCGCCGAGCCGGTGCTGGGCGATCTGCGCCGGCCGGGCGAGCTCGTGCCGGCGCTCCGGGGGTGCCGCTATCTCGTGCACTGCGCGGCCCTGTACTCCTTTACGCCCGCCGACCGCGCCGAGCTCCGCGCCGTCAATGTGGCCGGCACGGCGGGCCTCCTCGAGGCGGCGCGCATCGCGGGCGTCGAGCGCGCGGTGGTCACCTCGAGCTCCGCGACCGTGGGCCCTGCCCGGTCCGACGGGCGGCCCGCGACCGAGCACGACCGCGCGCCCCTCGGGCCCGGTGCCGGCTACCACCGGTCGAAAGTCGAGCAGGAATACGCGGCGCTGGCCGCCCGGGTGCCGGTGGTGCTGGTGTTGCCGACCATGCCGATCGGTCCCGGCGACTGGAAGCCGACGCCGACGGGCCGGCTCATTCTGGATTTTGCCCGGGGTCGCATCTTCGCCGCGCCTCCCGGCGGCGGGTGCAACCTCGTGGCGGTCGAGGACGTCGCGCGCGCCCACATCCTCGCGTTGGAGCGCGGCCGCCCCCGGGAGCGATATCTCGTCGGCGGCGACAACATGTCGTTCGGAGACCTCTGGCGGGCGCTCGGCGACGCGACCGGCAGGCCGGTCCCGCGCCGCCGCATC
The DNA here is from genome assembly GCA_021324255.1 of Bacillota bacterium. Lineage (GTDB taxonomy): Bacteria > Sysuimicrobiota > Sysuimicrobiia > Sysuimicrobiales > Segetimicrobiaceae > JAJPIA01. Next base: position 37,027 of record JAJPJL010000130.1, on the reverse strand, counting down.
CCGTACCGGCTGGCGCTGGCCCTGGGCTACGCGGACGAGGCGCGGTGCCGGCTCCGGCCGGGCAGCGTGCCCCGGATCCCGCTCGAGGGCGTGCGGATGTCCGCCGAGCGGATGTATGTCGACAGCACAAAGGCGCGGGCCGAATTGGGCTACGCGCCGGGGCCGGTGTATCCGGCGCTCGAGCGCGCGGTGGCCTGGTACCGGACGGAGGGCTATGTCTCCTAGCACGGAGCCGGTCACCGTGCTGGCCGCGACCGGTCTCGAAGCGTGGGCTGTGCGCCGGACGATCCGGGGCGCACGCATCATCGCCGCGGGGATCGGCCTCGGCCGCCTGCGCAGCGGGGCGTTCGACGGCGCGGTCATCACGTGCGGTCTCGCCGGCAGCGTGGATCCCGGCGTCCGCCCGGGCGCGGTCGTGATTCCGAGGCGGGTGCTCCGGCCGGACGGCCGTTGGGCGGACTGCGATCCCGCGCTCGTGGACGCGCTCGTCGCGGCCGCCCGCCGGTGTGGATGGCTCCCGGAGTGCCGGCCGATCGGAACGGCGTCCGAGTTCGTGCGGGGCGCTGCTCGCGGAGCCTGGGCGGCCCGCGGCTGCGCCGCGGTCGACATGGAGACCGGCATCATCGACGCTCCGCGTCTCGCCGCGGTGAGGGTCGTGCTCGATGCCCCGTGCCGCGAACTCGGGCCGGCGTGGCAGCGGCCAGCGTCGGTCCTCGTGCGTCCGCGGGCATGGGGTGAGGCGATATGGCTCCTCGGCGCAGCGCCGCGGTACGCGCGCCGGGCCGCGACCGTCGTGGCGGCGGCGCTGCCGCGTATCGGGCAGGTCGTCGCGCACGCGGGGCCGCGGGATCCGCGCCCGGCCGGTCTGCCGGCCGGGGGGCGGTAAGCGGCATGACGGGCGGCGGTGAACAGGCGGGCGTGTCGCCTGCGGGTCCGACCCTCGTCCTGTCGCCCCAGGCGCGCCTGGCGGTCGAAGCGCGTCTGAGGGCCGATCGCCGCGCGGTTGAAGACGGGCTCGACCGGCTCCTCGGCGCGAATGGCGTGCCTCCCACGCTGCACGAGGCGATGCGGTACAGCGTGTTTGCGGGCGGGAAGCGGCTCCGCCCGCTCCTGGTCATCGCCGCGGCCGAGGTTGGGGGAACCGCGGCCGACGCGGTCCTGCCGGCGGCGTGCGCCGTCGAGCTCGTCCACACTTACTCGCTCGTCCACGACGACCTGCCGGCGATGGACGATTCGCCGACCCGGCGCGGGCGGCCGACGTGTCACGTCGTCTACGGCGACGCGCTCGCCGTCCTTGCCGGCGACGGGCTCCAGGCTCTGGGGTTCGACCTGCTGGCGCGGAACGCCGGCGTGCCGGGCATCGCCCCCGACCGCGTCGTCCGCGCGATCGCCGCGCTCGCGACGGGGATCGGAGCGCGGGGTATGGTCGGCGGGCAGACGCTCGATCTGTTGGCGGCGCGCGATCGATCCCGCGACGTTCGAGAGATCCACCGGCTCAAGACCGGCGCGCTGATCGAGGCCTGTCTCCGCATCGGCGGCCTGCTCGGCGGCGCATCGGACGCGGCCCTGGACGCGCTCGCGCGATACGGCGCCCACGTCGGGCTCGCGTTTCAGATCGTGGACGACCTCCTGGACGTGCTCGGCGATGAAACGGCGCTCGGCAAGCACACCGGCAGCGACGCGGCGCAGGCCAAGCTGACCTTTCCCGGCGTGTTCGGCGTGACCGCCGCGCGCGAGCTCGCGCAGGAGGCGACGGCGCAGGCGGTCCTGGCCCTCGAGCCGCTCGGCGCCCGGGGCCGCTGGCTGCACGACCTGGCGATTTATCTGTTGACCCGCGACCGGTAGGCTTGAGCCGGCGGTGGCGGCGCGCCCGTGCGGCCGTTCCGCGCCGTCGAGCCCGGCCCGCGGGGCCGGTTCGCCGTCATCGCACCGTCATGCCGGCCGTGTAACGTCGACCCTGGGAACGTCTCCCCGGAGCCGCACCGTATTGATTGAGGGAGGGGGTCTGCGCAGGGGATCCGGCCCCCGACGTGCGGCTTCGATTCTCCGGATCCCGAGGGGGAATGATGAGATGGTGAGGTTGCGGCACATCGAGTTCGTGGTGATCGTGGTGCTGATCGCCGCGCTCAGCGGCGGCGCCGGCGCCACGGTCGCGTCATATGTGCGTCCGCACGCGGTCGAGGCGGCGGGCGCGCCGGTCGCGGCGCCGGCGCCCGCCGGCGCACGGAGCCCGTTCGTGGCCGCCGTCGCGCGCGTCAGGCCGGCGGTCGTCAACATCAGCACGGTCGAGACCGTGCAGAACCCGTTGGGGGGCCAGGCGGTGCCGTTCTTCGGGCTGCCCGGCGGGCCGATCCAGCAAAAGGCCATCGGCTCGGGCGTGATCGTGAGCCGGGACGGCTACATCCTGACGAACGCGCACGTCGTGGACGGCGCGCAACAGCTGACCGTGACGCTGCTCGACGGCCGCACGTTCAAGGGGCGCGTTGTCGGGAGCGACACGACGACCGACCTCGCCGTGGTCAAGATCCCGGCCACCTCGCTGCCGGTGGCGCCGCTCGGCGATTCATCCACGCTGCAGCCCGGCGACTGGGCCATCGCGATCGGCAATCCGTACGGGCTCAACTTCACCGTGACCGTCGGCGTGATCAGCGCGATGGGCCGGACGCTGCCCAACGGGCCGGAGGAGACGTTCATTCAAACGGACGCGCCGATCAACCCGGGGAACAGCGGCGGCCCGCTGGTCGATACCGACGGGCGCGTCATCGGCGTCAACAGCGCGAAGTTCGAGAACGCCCAGGGGATCGGGTTCTCGATCCCGATCAACACGGCGAAGGGGATCATGAGCCAGCTCATCGCGAGCGGCCGTGTCGTCCGCCCGTACCTCGGCGTGTATCTGCAGCCGTTGACGCCGGACCTCGCCGCCGAGCTCAATCTGCCGCCGGACACCAAGGGCGCGCTCGTGGCGGAGGTGGCCTCGGGCAGCCCCGCCGCGGCGGCGGGCCTCCAGCGGGGCGACGTCATCATCCAAGCCGGAGGGCAGCACACGCCGGATCCCAGCACGCTCGTGACCTACATTCACGGCCAGAAGGTAGGGTCAAAGGTGACGCTCCTCGTGCTCCGTCAGGGCCGCACCGTGAACGAGACGGTCACGCTGGGGGAGACGCCCGCGAGCTCGAGTTCCTAGGGCTGGATTCCACACGTCGAATCGCGCGGGGTCGGGCCTCGTTGGCTTGACCCCGCGCCGTCACGTGCCCCGCCCGTACGGCCGCACCCCGCTCTTGACCGCCGTGGTCGCCCGCCGCACGCGGCTCGAATTTACCCTCTGTTGTCGTCCCGGTTATGCTCCGGTAACCTTCACCCGGCCGCGGCCTGGTACGCTAACCATACCGGTACGGGCGTCGGAGCATGCCGGCCGGGGGCGAAATCCCCCCGGCAGATGCCTCGGGGTCCGCTCAGGCGCCGCCGGCCGCGGTGAGGGTGTCGTCGCGGGCCCGATTGGCAAATGTCCTGCGGCCCACATCCTCCGAACGTGGCCGACGCGTTCGTGCGCGAACGCCGCGCACAGTCGACGACGAGGAGCGATGCGATGAACCTGTCTCGATTCTTCCCGCACCGCGGGACGGAGCGGCACCATCTTGTAGGGCACATCGCCGATGTGCCGCAAATTGTCGAACAGCTCGACCCGCCGGGCAAGATCATGGTGTTTCACATCGCCGAAGCCGCGGGCTTGGAGTTCCACCTGACGATGCTTCCCACGACGCCGGCACGCCACAAGGGCGACCGCGTGGAGCTGACATGGACGCAGGAGACCCATGGAGCCGCGATCGTGGACTCGCTGTACTCGGCGCCGGACATCGGGGAGATCCGCCGGCGCAACGCAGAGTACCTCCACAAGATTCTGGAAAGCGACGCCCACGCTCCGCAATGACCCCGTCCCCGCAGTTCACCGAGGCGGAGCGCGCGTTGTTGATCGATCTCCTTCACGAGGAGCGGCGGGCGCTCCCGAGCGAGATCCACCACACGAGCCGCACACTGCTGCGCACGGCCCTCAGGGAACGGCTGGCGATGGTAGACGCGCTGCTCGTCCGGCTCGGCCCCACGGTCAAGCGCGAGGCCTGTTAGCCGTCGCGAGGATCCGGCCCGGCGATGCCGCCGCCCGGCGCGTCGACCGGCCGCTATACGATCCCGTGGCTGTTCCTCGGATCGACCGGAGCCGCCCTGCCGCGTGCGTTGGCGGGCATTCGATGAGCCCCACGCCGTTGCGGGGGTGCGGGCCGCGGGCGGGGAGCCGGCGCCGTCTCAGGGCGATCCGGCGGGTGGTTCCCGCTCCGCCGGCCCCGGACCCGCGCCCCGACGCTTGTTACGCGGATATCATTGCCATGTTGCGTAGAGCGCGCTCCACTTCTCCGTGGGGGTGATGCCCACGTCGCGGAGATGGCTGCTCGTCACGACGTAGAACTTCTGCGACCAGAGAAACACCCAGGGCGCGTCCGTCCAAATCAGCCGCTGCGCCGTCCGGTAGGTCGCGAGCCGCTGCCGCGTGTCCACGGTCGTCTGCCCGGCCACCAGCAGCCTGTCCACCTGCGGATCCTTGTAGAACGTCGACGCCAGGCCGGACGGCGGCCACTGACTGGACGAGAACTGCCCAAACAGCTCGCCGTCGGCATCGAGGTACTGCGTCGCCCAGCCCAGGACGAACATCTGGAGCGGCGAACGCGATGCGGGAGCCGTCAGCCAACCGATGTAGGTCGGCCAATCCGCCGTCTGGACGTTGGCGCGCACGCCGACGTTGGCCAGCTGGGCCGCGATCGCCTGCGCGAACTGATAGTCCTGGATGTACCGGCCGGTGGGGGTCCGCAGGCTCACCGCAAACCCGTTGGGATACCCCGCTTCGGCCAGAAGCTGTTTGGCCTTCGCGGGATTGAACGGCCAGCCGCCGCGTTGGATCTGCGCGTAACCGAACTCGAATGGGGTCGTTGGGGACTGGAGCACATTGCCCAGGCCGAACAAAACGCTGTCGATGATCGCGTTCTTGTTGATAGCGTAGTTGAGCGCCTGGCGCACGCGGACGTCCTTGAGCGGACCGTACAGATTGTTCAGGCCGATGAAGATGTCGCGGTCGCTCGGCCCCTCGATCACGCGGAGGGAGGGGTCGCGCCGGAGGGCCCGCAGATCGGGCGCCGGGGGCTCGAAGGCCATCTGCACGTCGCCGGCCCGCAGCATCGTCTCGCGCGTGCCCGCGTTCGGGACCACGCGGAAGACCACCTGATCGAAGTAGGGCTTGCGCCCCCAGTAGGTCGGGTTCCGCACCAGGGTGATGTGATCGCCGTGGACCCACTCCTTGAACACATACGGGCCGGTCCCCGCGTCCACGGGCCCGAGGGCGATCTTCCCATTGTCGAGTTTCTTGACTGCGGTCGGGGACACGATTTCCGCCGCGGTTGTCGCAAGTTTCTCCAGCAGGGTGGGGTCCGGCCGGCGCAGATGCAGCACCACCGTATACGGGTCCGGGGTGTCGATCCGGTTCGCGTCGATCGCGTCCCAGTAATAGCGGCTGGGATTGCGGACCTCCGGATCGAGCCACCGGTCGATGTTCGCCCTGACCGCGTCGGCGTTGAACTCGGTGCCGTCCTGGAACTTGACGCCCTGCCGAAGCTTGAACGTGTAGGTGCGGCCGTCCGGGCTCACCGTCCATGACGTGGCGAGGACCGGCTCGATTGCGGTGTACGGCGGCCGGCCGTGGAGGCCGGTCCGCTGGCCGTTGTACCAGACCAGCGGATCAAACATGTAGTCGACCATGTTGGCGACCGTCGTCGTCGTTTGCCCCTCCGGATCGAGCGTATCGGCGTCGATGCCGACGGCGATGGACAGCGTCGTCGGGCCGGCCGCCTGGCCGCGTCCCGGCGCCCCGATCAGGGCGAATCCGCACAGGCAGGCGATCGTGCATACACTGATGCCTCTGATCATGGATGACCACATACTCTCATCCCGCTGCTCCCCGATGGCGGGACTCCCCACCTCCCTTCACTCCGCGTTGTCGATCGGCTCGACACCGCGACTGCGAGTCCTGACCAGGCGGCGCCCCGAGTGTGCCGAGGCGGCTGCGTACGTCATCACCCCCTTTCCGGGCACCGATTGTCGCCGTGGCCTGTGGACAAGAATGCGGCGAGCATCGCTCGCGCCATCGATGCCTAGGTTTTCGTGAGCGCCGCGAAGTTGATGCCGTTGACCGGATCGGCTGCCCCCGTCCCCGCGAGCGGTAGCAGGGCGCCCGCGACGCCGCCGCCCACCGTGCGAAGAAATTCGCGGCGTGTCGAGCGCCCACGTCCCCGGCGCTGCGCCGCAGAATCTCCCCATCGTGCCATGGCCATCGCCTCCTCCCGCTGAGGTGCCCCGCCCGATCGAACTCGGCGGTGCGTCCCGTCGTCAGCGGAGCGCGCCCCCGCGATTGTTGGAATCCAGCGTACGCCATGCATGGGCCGCTTGAGGTTGCCGGCGGCTAAACAGGACGGAAACTTGTGGCAAAATCGTGACGCGTCAAAGCGGTGAGACGTGGACGCGGGCCGCCACGTAACGCATCGTTTGCCCAATGTTTACGCGGGCGAGGAACTCGACGGGTCCGGGTCTGCGAGGCTCGGGACGCCGGCCGGCGAGCTTCGCCCCCGGTCAGCCCGGGCTGTCCGGCCTGGGATAGGTGCGAACGGCGCAGGCGGCGGCAGCGACGGAGCGGGTTGGAAGGCGATGCGGTCTAGAACTTGAGCGCGCCGGCGGTCGCGCCGCGCACTAAATAACGTTGGATGAACGCGGCGCCGGCGGGCCGCGCAATTTGCCACAAGTTTCCATTTCGTTTAGGCGGCGGCAACCCCGTCCCGCGGCGGTCGGAGTAACGTGATTCTTGGGATCCACGCGGCGCGCCGGTGCGGCCGGCGAGCGGACCATGGCAACGGCCCGGACGAGCCGTGATGAACGCACACACGCTGAAAGCGACGACCATCGACGGATTTTGCGCGGCCTGCGGGGAGCCCATTATGGCCTCGTTCGGCGCGCACCCGGCGTTCGAGGTGCGTGGCTACACCCGCATGAGCCGGTACGGCACCCGGCGGTATCGCGTGCATCTTCATCCTGCATGCGACACGCTGGAGGCGCGCGGCCGCATCGCAAGCGAGGCGGCCGCGTGGGCGCGATGGCGGGAGCGGGGCGTGTGATGGCCGGGCCGGGAGCATGCGGCAGCAGCCACGCGTCTCGTAGCGCGCGCGCTGAGCGCGGCGGATGCGCGACCGCGCAGTTTACCAACAGTTTTCATGGAGTTTGGATTCCCGCAACGTCAGCCCTTTCGCCGTGGAGTAGCGTGGAGCGTGACGCGACGCACGAGACGAGCCCTGGCAGATGCAGGTGTCGCGAACCCAGCCCCGCGCGCGGCGCGGCTCCGGGACCTCATGAGCGAATCGAGTTCCCCGACACGTGGGTGAGAAAGGGACTGCCGCCGCAGCCATGGGCGATCACGACACGCGGAACGATAGCACGGCGCGAGCCGCGCGGCGCGTGTCGCGCAGTTCGGGCGTGTGGCTCCCGGTCCTCTGCGCATTGAGCATCCTGGGGTTAGTGGCGCTGGTCCTCGTTCTCTCGGGACACCTGTAGCCGTCGCCGGCGCCGTCCGCCGCGGGCACCCGTGATTCGCGCCCCTACCAGGCCCGCGCTCTCGGGGCACGGGATCACGCTGCTCCGCCATCTTCCGTCTCGCCGTGGGGTCGCGCTCGAGTAAACGTTCGGGGCGCTCGGCCGGACGCGCGCCGCGCCCGGCGGCCTCCGCGCCGCCCCGCGGCGGCATTCGGACGAAGCGTCAATTTTACCGAAAGTTTCTCCCCGCGTTACGCCCAGGCAACGTCAACGCGTGCCGGCGCGGCTACAGTGGAGAAGGAACACGAAAGGGAACATGCACCGGCGCACGGGTAAGGCCGTTGTGGCGGGGAGCGGCGGGCGAGGCGGGGACGCCCTGAGTTAGACACACGGAAAGGAAGTGAGGTCCATGATGACCTGGGAGAACGCGGTAACTGCACTGATCGGCGTGTGGTTCATTATGTCGCCGTTCGCGCTCTTTTACACGAACCACCCGCCCATGATGGTCACCAGCATCGTCGGCGGCGCAATCCTGCTGATCGTCGCAGGCGCCGCGGTGCTGAACGGGAACGTTCGCCGGCGGGCCTGGATCTACTACTGTAACGGTCTCGTCGGTATTTGGTTCGTCATCGCGCCGTCCGCGTTGTCGTTTGCGGGCAGCCTGGGCGACCACTGGACGTCCCTCGTCGGAGGGATCGTCGTCCTGCTCTTGAACGTGGCGAGCCTCTACAATCTCGCGAAAGCGGGGGCCGCGCCGCAGGCGCACTGAGCGTTTCGTCCGCGGGAGCTCCTCGCCGTTCGACGATCATTCCGCGCGGATTCAACGGGGCGGCGCGATGAGCGCCGCCCCGAGTGCTCTGTCGGCACGCCGGGGGAGGAGAATCAGACGCCCGCACCCAATGACGTCCGACTTTGGTCGTCGTTGGGAGGACTCGCGGGTGGCTCTTTCGATCGCCACGATGGGACTGCCCACCGTGCTCATGCTTGCATGGGGGCTCCCGCTCGTAACGCTTACCCTGCATGTGCTCCATGTCTCGGAGGAAGAGCGTCTTGTGGCGGGTTCGTTTCTCGCCTTTGCGTACGGGCTGCTCGGCACCCCGTTGCTGCACTGGCTGACTCGCTGATTCGGCCCGCACCGTGACTCCGGGAATCGTGGGCCCGATCCGCGGGTGCAACACGGGGGGAATAACTACCGGCGAAGGTGCGGGCCCCGAGGTTACCGAAGACTCGAGGGGTCGATCCGTTCGACCGCAACGTCCCGGCAAGCCGCCATCCCAGTACGGAATGCCCAGTCTGCACACTGGGAACGCGTCGGTGGACCTGCGACGAGTGCGACACCGCGGATCTCTGTGACACGGCGCCGGCGCGGCATTCCCCGAGGCGGCGCGGCCGCCGGGTAGCGCTCGTGCGGAGTGCCGGCACATAGGAGCGGAGAGTCCATGCAGGTCAGCTCTCCCTTCAATCCGGTATCGCCACAAGGGCTGGCGACCAAGTCGTTATTGGAGCTGGTATTGTGGCTTGGCGCCGGCGTGTTCGTGATCGTCGCCGGTCTCGTGCTGGTCGCAGCGATCCGCTTTCGCGCCCGCCCGGGCGCGCCGGAGCCCCCGCAGGTGGAAGGCCGGCACCAGTGGGAGTATGTGTGGATCGCCGGCGCCGTCGCCGTCCTGATCGCCATCTTCATCCCCACCGTTGCCATGATGCGGGCAGCCGCCCCGCCGGGCGGCTCCGAAGATCCCGGCCCCGACATCATCATCATCGGACACCAGTGGTGGTGGGAGATCCGATACCCCCACGGCGGCATCCTCACGGCGAACGAGGTGCACCTGCCGGTCGGGCGGCCGATGGTGACGCGGCTCGAGTCGGCGGACGTGATCCATGACTTTTGGGTCCCCCAGGTGGGGCGCAAGGAGGACCTGACGCCCGGCTATCCGACGACCGTGGTGCTGCAGGCGGACCGGCCGGGAACCTACCTTGGGGCCTGCGTGGAGTTCTGTGGGGCCGGGCACGCGTGGATGCGCATTTCCGTGATCGCGGAGTCGTCGCAGGCGTTCGACGCCTGGCTCGCCTCCGAGCGGCAGCCGCCGCCCCCGCCGGCAACGCCCGAGGCGGTCGCCGGGGAGAAACTGTACGCGTCGCTCTCCTGCGATCACTGTCATGCCTCCACGGTCGCCGTGGGCCCCGATCTCACGCACATCGCGGCGCGGCAGACGCTCGCCGCCGGCCGGATCGCGAACACGCCGGACACCCTCGGCCGCTGGCTTGCCGATCCTCAGGCGCTCAAGCCAGGCGTGCTCATGCCGGACTTTCGGCTCACCCCGGACCAGATCCGGGACCTTGTGGCGTATCTGGAGACCCGCCGATGAGCGAACTGTCGCTGCCGCGCGACATTCCACGGCCCGCGGAGACTCGCGACACCGGGCTGTTCGCGTGGATCGCCTCGCTCGACCACAAACAGATCGGGATCATGTACCTGATCGCCACGCTCGTCTTCTTCCTTGCCGGCGGCGTGCAGGCGCTTCTCATGCGCACCCAGCTGATCCGGCCCGAAAACACCCTCATCGGCCCGGGGACGTTCGACGAGCTGTTTACGATGCACGGCACGACGATGATCTTCCTCGTCGTGATGCCGATGCTCATCGGCTTTGCGACCTACCTCGTCCCGCTGCAGGTCGGCGCGCGCGACATCGCCTTCCCGCGCATGAACGCGATGAGCTTCTGGTTCTTGGTCTTCGGGGGGCTGTTGCTCTACTACAGCTACCTGGCGGGCGGGGCGCCCGACGTCGGGTGGTTCAGCTACGCGCCGCTCAGCGAGCGCCCCTACAGCATGACGACCGGCGTGGATTACTGGGCGCTCGGCCTGCTGTCCACCGGCATCGGCACCATCACGGCCGGCATCAATCTGATGGTGACCATCCTGGCGCTCCGCGCGCCGGGGCTCGCGCTGACCCGGCTGCCGCTGTTCACGTGGATGGTGCTCGTCAACTCGGTGCTCATCCTGCTGGCGCTCCCGGTGCTGAATGCCTCGCTCGTGGAGCTGCTGATCGACCGGCTGCTCAACGCCCATGTGTTCGCGCCGCAGGGCGGCGGCTCCGCCGTGCTGTGGCAGCACTACTTCTGGGCGTTCGGGCACCCCGAGGTCTACATCATGGTGCTGCCCGCGTTCGGGATGATCTCGGAGATCATCCCGGTGTTCAGCAGCAAGCCGATCTACGGATACGAGTTTGTGGCCGCGTCGACCGCCGCGATCGCGTTTCTGAGCCTCGTCGTGTGGGCGCACCACATGTTCGCGGTCGGGCTCGGGTTCGCGTCCGACGTGTTTTTCGCGATCTCGAGCATGCTCATCGCGGTGCCGACCGGCATCAAAATCCTGAACTGGACGGCGACGCTGTGGCGGGGTTCGATCCGGCTGACGACGGCGATGCTCTTCTGCCTCGCGTTCCTCGCGATGTTCACGATCGGCGGCATCAGCGGGGTGAGCTTCACGGCCGTACCCGTGGACTGGCAAGTGGAGGACACGTACTACGTCGTCGCCCACATGCATTACGTGCTGTTCGGCGGCACCGCGTTCGGAATGTTCGGCGCGTTCTACTACTGGTTCCCCAAGATGACCGGCCGGCTCTTGGACGAGACATTGGGCAAGTGGCATTTTTGGCTCGCCTTGGTCGGGTTCAACCTGACGTTCATGATCCAGCACGTGCTCGGCCTGATGGGGATCCCGCGGCGTGTCTTCACGTACCCCAACCTGCCGTACTGGGGCTCGTTCAACGTCGTGTCGACGATCGGGTCGTACATCCTGGCGCTCTCGGTGCTGGTGTTCATTTGGAACATGCTGCGGAGCCTGCGCCGCGGCGCGCCGGCCGGGGATAATCCGTGGGGCGCGTGGAGCCTGGAGTGGGCCACGTCCTCGCCGCCGCCCGAGCACAACTTCGACCGGGTCCCTCCCATCTGGGGCCGCCGCCCGCTGTGGGACCTGGCGCACCCCGCCGCGTCCGGCCGGCCGCCGTGGTGGCGGGAGCTGGCCCGGCGCACGCGGCGCCCTGCGATGCCGCCGGCCCAGATGGGCATGCTCATCTTTATCGGGTCCGAGGCGACGTTCTTTCTTGTCCTCATCATCTCCTACGCCTACTACCACCTGAATCCGTCGCCGGGGCCAACCGCGTCGCAGGTGCTGCACCCCGCCGCCGCGGGGCTCAACACCGCGTTTTTGATCGCCAGCAGCGTCACGCTGTGGTGGGGCATGCGCGAGCAGCATCGGGGCCGCCGCACGAGCTTTATCGCCTGGCTCGGCGTCACGATCGTGCTCGGCGCGCTGTTCTTGTTCGGCCAGGGGCGCGAGTGGCTCGGGCTGCTGACGTCCAACGTGACCGTGGCGCGGGACCTGTTCGGCGCCACGTTCTTCACGCTCACCGGGTTTCACGGCCTGCACGTGTTTCTCGGGCTGCTGTTGCTGGGCATGCTGTTTGTGCTGGCCTTGCTCGGCCAGTTCCGCGGGCGCACGTCCGTGGGCGTCGAATCCGTCTCCTTGTACTGGCACTTCGTCGACGCCGTCTGGATCGTGCTCTACACGCTGATCTACGTGTGGGCGTTCATCAAGTGACGACGTGGCACGCGCTCGCGCTGACGTGGCCGTGGGAGCCGTCGACCGCCGCCGGGTGCGCCGCGCTCGCGGGCGTCTACCTCGGTCTCGCCGGCCGGCCGCTCGGGTGGCGGCGCACCCTGTCGTTCATGGCCGGCGCCTCGGTGTTGTTGCTCGCGCTCGATTCGCCGCTCGACGGGCTCGGGGACCGCTATCTGTTCAGCGCGCACATGGCGCAGCACATGCTTCTCGTGCTGATCGTTCCGCCGCTCTTGATCTTGGGCATCCGCCCCGCATGGGCGCGCGCCGCGCTGGCGATCCCCGCGGTGCGCCGCATCGAGCGCGCCCTGCGTCGCCCCGCGCCCGCGTGGATCATTGGAACGGGCACCCTCTGCGCGTGGCACGTGCCCGCGCTGTACAATCGGGCGCTCGCCAGCGATCTCGTGCACATCGGACAGCACCTCAGCTTCCTCGTCGCGAGCACCATCTTCTGGTGGCCGGTGTGTGCGCCCCTCGCGGAGGCGCGGACGCCGGCCCTGGGCACGGTCCTGTACCTGCTGGCGGCCTCCCTGGCATCCAGCGGCCTCGGGATCGTGCTCACCTTTGCACCGCCGGGTCTGTATCCGGCCTACCTGCACCCGCACGACCCGCTGGGACTGCTTCCGACGATCCGCGGCGGCTGGGGGCTCACGCCGGCAGTGGACGAGCAGGTGGGGGGCCTGCTGATGTGGGTGCCCGGCGGGCTCGTGTACCTGTGCGCGATTCTGGCGACACTCGGCCGGTGGTATCGGGAAGGGGACGAGCAGGAGCTGAGGGCGGGCGACGCGGCCCCGCCCGGCCGGGAGGCACGGCGGTATGTCACACCCATGGCATGAGGCGGGGGCGCCGGCAGAGGACGCCGGGTCCGGCGGACCGCGGGAGTACGAGGGCTGGAACGCGCCGATCCCGGAGCATCTTCCCCGGCGCACGCTCTGGCCGGTCGCCACGGCCCTGGGCACCGTCCTGATCTTTTGGGGCGTGGTGACGTCCTATGTGATCGTCGCCGCCGGCGTCGGGCTCCTCGCGCTTTCCGTGGGAGGTTGGATCCAGGAGATCCGGGCGGAAGGACGGTCCCATGAGTAGCGGGGTCCCGGCATCGGGTCGATCCGAGGGCGCGGAGGAGATCCGGCGGCGTGACTTTCTGACCCGGCTCTGCCTCGGCTTGAGCCTCTTTGCCGGCCTGATCGTCGCGGTTCCCTTCGTGGGGTTCCTCATCGCGCCGTTGTTGGAGCGGGTGGTGCAGGTCTGGCGGCCGGTCGGCTCGGTCGACCAGTTTGCGGTCGGGACGACGTCGAAGGTCTCCTTTGTCGATTCCTCGCCGCTCCCGTGGGCCGGTGTTGTCGCGCGGACCGCGGCGTGGCTGCGCCGCGACGGACCCGCGCAGTTCGTGGCGTTCTCCGTCAACTGCACGCACCTGGGGTGTCCGGTGCGGTGGCTGCAGGACGCGGAGTTGTTCCTCTGCCCATGCCATGGGGGCGTGTACTACAAGGACGGGACGGTGGCGGCGGGTCCGCCGCCAAAGCCCCTGCCCCGGTACCCGGTGCGCGTCCGCAACGGGCAGGTCGAGATCCTGACGAGTCCGTTGCCGGTGACCACGGTGAGGTAGCGGCGTGAGGGATCGCCTGCGGCGCGCATGGGAGGTGCTGGACGACCGGCTCGGTGTGTCCAAGACCTTGGGGCCGGTCCTGCGCCATCCCGTGCCGCCGACCGCCCGCTGGTACTATGTCTTGGGAAGCGCGACCCTGTTCGCGTTCATCGTGCAGGTCGTGACCGGAATCGCGCTTGCCCTCATGTACATCCCGTCCACCAACAACGCGTACCAGACGCTGCAGTTCATCACGCACGATGCGCCGTTCGGCCGCGTGCTCCGCGGGATCCACTATTGGGGCGCATCGGCGATGATCTTGCTCATCGGGCTCCACATGGCCCGCGTGTTTCTGATGGGCGCGTACAAGTACCCGCGGGAGGCCAACTGGTTGACCGGTGTGGTCCTGTTCATGGTGACGATCGTCATCGCGTTCACGGGCCAGCTCCTGCGCTGGGACCAGACGGCCGTGTGGACCGTGGCGGTCACCGCGGAGCAGGCGGGCCGCATCCCGTACATCGGCGGCGCGATCGCGCACTTCGTGCTGGCGGGCGACACGTGGAGCGGAGAGACCCTGAGCCGGTTCTATGCCTTCCACGTCTTTTTCATCCCGGCGATTATCTTCGTCTTCGTGGGCGTCCATCTGTGGCTGGTCCTGCACCACGGCATCTCCGAGCCGCCCGTGGCCGGCCGCCCCGTGGACCCCGGCACGTACCGCGCCTGGTATCATGCGATGCTGGAGCGCGAGGGCCGGCCGTTCTGGCCCGACGCCGCCTGGCGCGATGTCGTGTTTGGCGTCGGGATCATCACGGCGATCGTGCTGCTGGCCGTGGCCGTCGGGCCCCCGCAGCTGGACCAGCCGCCGGATCCAACGCAGCTGAACGCCGACCCCCGGCCCGACTGGTACCTGCTGTGGTACTTCGCGGCGCTCGCGCTGATCCCGCCGAAGCTGGAAAATGCCTTCATGATTGCCGGGCCGCTCCTCGCCGCGGTGGTGTTGCTCGCGATTCCGTTCGTCTCGAATCGGGGGGAGCGAAGCCCCTCGCGCCGCCCGTGGGCGGTCGCGAGCGTCGGCGTCGTCTGCCTCATGATCGCCACGCTCTGGATCGCCGGGGTCCGCGCTCCGTGGTCTCCGGATTTCAGCGCACGCCTGTTGCCGGAGCAGGTCGTCGGCGCCGCGAGCGGTCCGGTGGCGGCGGGCGCGCGGCTCTTCCACGACAAGGGCTGCGAGTACTGCCACGCGATCGCCGGTCACGGAGGGAATCGGGGTCCCGACCTGACCGACGTCGGCGACCGGTTGAGCACGGACCAGATGACCTGGCGCATCCTGAACGGCGGCACCAACATGCCGGCGTTTGCCAACAACATGACGCCGCAGCAGCTGGATGAGTTGATCGCGTTCCTCAAATCACGCGTCCGGCGATAACCGCACGGCTCGCCTCGCAACACACGTCCCGCCCGGACGCGGGAGGCTTCAACGCGTCCGCGGGGCGGCCCGAATGACGCGGCAGAATTTACCGTGAATTTGCCTGGCGTTGGGACGCCGGCAACGTCAGGACCCGGCCGCGGGAGTACGGTAGACCTGCCCCGCGATCGCACGATGGGAGGTGCAGGGATGCGTAGGTTTGCGCCGGTGAGCGTGCTCGTCGTCGTCGTGTTGGCGCTGTGTGCTCCGGCAGGCGGGGCGCAGGGAGCGCCCGTCAAACTCGGCGTCCCCGTGCCCTTGTCCGGCGGGAGCGCGGAGGCCGGCCAGGACATCCTCAACGGTGCCCGGCTCGCCGCCGATCAGGCGAATGCCAGGGGCGGGGTGCTCGGCCGGCAGATCGAGATCGTGTCCGCGGATGACGCGTGCGATGCGCAGCAGGGTGTGACGGCCGCGCAGAAGTTGGTGGACGCCGGCGTCGTGGCCGTCGCCGGCGGCTACTGCTCGTCGGCGGCGCTGCCGGAGAGCGGCGTCTTCCATACCGCGGGGGTCGCGTTCGTCGCCGACGCGTCGACGAACCCGCAGCTCACGGAGCAGGGGTTCGATAACGTGTTCCGCGACATCGGCCGCGACGATCAGCAAGGGCCGTTTGCCGCCAATTTCATGGTGGACGACCTGCACGCCCACCGCATCGCGATCGTGCACGACAACACCGTCTACGCGAAGGGACTGGCCGAGGCCACGCGCACCGCCCTCGCCGGCAAGCCCGGCGTGCACGTCGTCTTCTTCGACGCGATCACGCCGGGGGAGAAAGACTTCACGGCGACGCTCACCCGCATCAAGAGCCTCAGGCCCGACGTCCTCTACTTCACGGGATACTACGCCGAAGGCGGGCTGCTGGCGCGGCAGTTCAAGGCACTCCGCGTGCCGGGCGAGTTCATGGCCGGTGACGCCAACAACGATCCGACGTTCATCAAGGAAGCGGGAGCCGCGGCCGACGGGGTGCTCGTGACGTCCGCACCGCTCGCCCAGTTCCTGCCGGAGGCCAAGGCGTACATCGCCGCCTACCGCGCCAAGTACGGCCACGCGCCCGGCCCGTACTCGGCGTACGAGTACGACGCGGTCAACATCACCATCGCGGCGATCAAGCGGGCGAACACGACCGATCGGGCGGCGATCATCAAGGCGCTCGCGCGGACCACGGACTTCAAGGGGATCACCGGGACGATTTCCTTCAACGCCAAGGGCGACCGGGCCGGCGTCAATTACATGGTGCTCGAGATCCGGGACGGGGAGTTCACGGCCTACCGCGCGGCCGCGTAGGCGAGGCGGTTCCGGCGGGCGCCGCTTGAGCCGACGCCGGGTCGGCGCCCGCCGCGCCGCGATGAGGCCGCCCCGGGAGGGGCGGCCTCGTTCGTGTCCGGAGACATCGCGTGGACGTTGCGCTCCAGCAACTGGTCAACGGCTTGACGGTCGGGGCCTTTTACGCGCTGATCGCCCTCGGCTACACGATGGTGTACGGCATCATCCGCCTGATCAACTTTGCGCAGGGAGACCTCTACAGCGTCGGGGCGTTCATCGGCCTCTCGATGCTGTCGCTCCTGGCCGGGCTGCACCTCCGCAACCCGCTCGTCCTGACGGCCCTCGGCTTGGTGGTGTCCATGGGCGCGACGGGGCTCCTCGGGGTCCTGATCTACCGCGTGGCGTACCGGCCGCTGCTCCGGTCGCCGCTGTCGATCCTCATCTCGGCGATCGGCGCCTCGCTCACGCTGGAGTACAGCCTCTTGCTGATCTACAGCCCGTCGTTCCTCGTTTACCCGAGCCTCTTCGACACCGGGGGCCCGGCGCTCGGCGATCTCGTCGTGTCGTGGATGCAGGTGACGATCTTCCTGGTCAGCCTCGCGCTGATGCTGGCCCTCTACGTGCTGGTGCACCGCACGAAGCTCGGCCTGGCGATGCGGGCCCTGGCCATCAATCAAGACGCGGCGCGCCTGATGGGCATCGACGTCAGCCGCGTCATCGCCGCGACCTTCTTCGTGGGGTCCGCGCTCGCGGCGTTCGGCGGCGTCATGACGGGGCTGTACTACGGCCAGATCTCGTTTCTGATGGGGTTCCTGGCGGGCCTGAAGGCGTTTACGGCGGCGGTGCTCGGCGGGATCGGCAACATCCCGGGCGCGATGCTCGGCGGCTTCATCGTCGGCATCGTCGAGAGCCTGGCGACCGGATACATCTCCGGCCGGTGGAAGGACGTCGTCACCTTTGGCATCCTCATTCTCATCCTTGTGGTGCGGCCCCGCGGGTTGCTCGGCGAGCGGGTCGTCGAGCGGATGTGATGGACCCGCGCCGCCGGCAGATCGCCTCGATACGCGCCGGCCTGGCGATCGCCACGGGCCTCGCCGCGCTCGTCCTTCCGCTCGCCGCGAACGCCTACGTCACGGATGTCGCGACCCTCATTCTGATCTACGTCATGCTCGGCCTCGGGTTGAACATCGTCGTCGGATACGCGGGGCTGCTCGACCTCGGCTACGCGGCGTTCTTTGCGATCGGCGCGTACTCGAGCGCGATCCTGACGGTGCACCATCACATGAGTTACTGGCTGACGATCCCCGTCGCGGCGTGCCTCACGACCGTATCGGGCGCGATCATCGGGGCGCCGACCCTGCGCATGCGCAGCGACTACCTGGCGATCGTCACGCTCGGCTTCGGGGAGATCGTACGCATTACCGCCACCAACCTGTCGTTTTCGGGCGGGCCGGACGGGGTCTGGGGCATCCCGCGTCCCTCCATCGGCCCCGTGACGCTGAGCGGTTCGGCGGCCTTGTACTACCTTGGGTTGGCCTTTGCGGCCGCCGTCCTGATGCTCGCCCATAACGCGGCGCGATCCCGCCTGGGACGGGCCTGGCGCGCGGTGCGCGAGGACGAGATCGCGGCGCGGGCCGCGGGCATCAACACGGTGTCGGCGAAGCTCAAGGCCTACATGCTGGGAGCGCTGCTGGGCGGCGTGGCGGGGTCGTTCTTCGCCGTGAAGCTGACGGCGATCGATCCGACGAGCTTCACCTTCGTCCAATCGGTGAACATCCTGATGGTCGTGATCCTCGGCGGCATGGGCAGCCTGCCGGGCGTCGTGCTCGGGGCCGTCGTGATCGTCGGCCTCCCCGAGGTGCTGCGCGCGTTTCAGACCGTGCGCATGCTGGCTTTTGGGGTCGGCTTGATCCTGCTCATGCTGCTGCGGCCCCAGGGGCTGTGGCCGAGCCGCATGGGGACACTCGGGCGTCACGCCGCGGCCCCGGCGTCGGGGCGACCCGAGCCCACGAGCCAAGCCGCCGCCTCGGGCTAATCGGGGGAGGTGGCCGTCCGCCGAGACAATCCGTCGGTTTCTTGGCGGTGGCCTCCCGCACCTCGCAGCATGGAGAAACTGCGGCGGCCCGCGCGGGAAGCCCACGGCAACGTCCGGGCGGACACACCGGGTGAAGCACACGTACGGTCGAGGGTTCGCCAGGCCCGCTGCCTGTCACTCGTCACCCGAGCCGCTGCAACAGATGATCTCCGACTCGCAGCGCGTTTGCGATGATGGTCAGCGCGGGATTGACGGCCGCGATGGAAACAAAGAAGCTGGCGTCCACGACGTAGAGATTGTCCACATCGTGCGCTTTGCACGTCAGATCGAGGGCCGACGTCTTGGGATCGCGGCCGAACCGGATCGTCCCCGCCTGATGCGCTGTGCCGCTGATTGGAATCTCCTTACCCAGGTAGAGCGACCGCGGCATAAGATAGTCGTGCAGGCCGATGTCGTTGAGCATCCCCTTGAGCTTTGCCGTCAGGCGCACGTGCCCCTCGAGATTGGTCTCCCGCAGATGCAGGGTGATCTCTTCGTTCGAGCCGACGGTCACACGGTTGTCGGGATCCGGCAGGTCTTCGGATTGCAGCCAGAAGTCGATTGAGTGTTCCGCCAGAAAATCGAGCGCAAACTCGGCTTTCCAGAACGCCCAGGAGGGGGCTTCGGCCCCGATCATGGGGCCGTCCGACTTGCCGAGCATCTGGATCTGGCCCAACGGATACTCCCAATCGTCCGCGCGGAAGTAAAAGTCATTCAGGCCGAGCGTCTTTTGGAAGACGGTTGGGTTGGGTCGTCGGGAGACCGCCATGAACGCGGCGCAGTTGTGGCGCATGTAATAGCGGCCCACCACATCCGAGCTGTTCGCCAGGCCGCGCGGATGCCTATCGTTGGCGGAGCGCAGCAGCAGCGCGGCGGAGTTGATCGCTCCGCAGGACACCACGACGATGTCCGCGGAATACGCCTCCGGGCCGCCGTTGCGCTCGACCAACACCTTGGTGACTTCCCGCCCGGTTGCGCTGGTCTCAAGCCGCGTGACATAGGCGCCGGTCAGCAACGTGACGTTCGAATGCGCGAGCGCCGGTTCCACGCAGATGATCTGCGCGTCCGCTTTCCCGTTCACGAGGCAGGGGAACCCGTCGAACGCGGCGCACCGCACACAGGCGCTGGTGTGCCGGGCTTTGCCGTCTTGTCTTTCGTCGAGCAGGATGCCGAGGGGCAGCGGAAACGGGTGGTGGCCAAGTCGCCGGAGGTCGTCGCACAGTTCCTGAATGCGCGGCTCGTGGCTGACCGGCGGGTAACGGTACGGCGCGCTTGCCGGACCTTCGGTCGGATCGATTCCGTGCTCGCCGTGAACGCGGTAGAGGTGTTCGGCCTTCGTGTAATAGGGCTCAAAGTCTTCGTAGCGGAGCGGCCAGGCGGGTGAGATGCCGCCATGGTGCTTGACCTCGCCGAAATCCTGTGGGCGAAACCGGAACAAGGCCGCTCCGTACACCTTTGTATTGCCGCCGACACAGTATTGAATGCCTGGATGGAAGGCCCTGCCGTCTTTGTCGTACCAGGTCTCGTTGGCCCTGTACTTGGCTTCGACAAAGACCGCGCTGGAATTCCAGTTGTCCTTCTCGCGCGGCAGAAAGTCGCCCCGCTCCAGCAGTAAGATGCGCTTGCCGGACGGCGCGAGATGATAGGCGAGCGTGCCTCCGCCCGCTCCTGTCCCGATAATGATCACATCAAAATGATTCTCGTGGGACATGGGTTCCTCCACGGGGGCGAGTCTGGCGGTGCATCAGCGGTCACCGCCACGCCAGCCTGCCCCGAACGTTCCCGAACGAGGATACTGCCGACGCCCGCCATCGTCTCTTCGCTGCGCGGCGAGGGCCGCTTCTGACGATGCGGCTCAACGCGACGCCCAGTTTCGCCGTCTCTCGTGTGGCGGGCGCGCAAGCTCATCGCGGCCGCGGTCCCCGCACCCGGACCGCGGTGTCACGCGCCACGCGAGCACGGCGATCGCGACCGCCAGCACCGCAGCGCTCGGATAGATGACGGCGAGCGGGACGTGCCCCAGATCTCGCACCGGCCCGACGCCGAAGGCGCCGATACCGTATCCAACCATGTACGCCGCCACCAGTTCCCCCGAGACGGCGGCCGCCTGGGCCGAGAACTGCTGTTCTGCCAGGCTGATGCTCAGCGGGAAGAATGCCGAGCATCCCAGACCGGCCACCCCGAAGGCGACAATGCCCATTACGGCATCGTGGCTCACCACCGGGATCCCCAGGAACGCCGCGAAGATGACGACCGGCAGGATGCGATAGATCCAGCGGGCGGCGATCCAGACGGAGAGCACCGCGGTGGCGACCCGCCCCACCGTGACAAACACCCAGAACGCGGTCAGCGCAAGCTCGGCCGAGACCAGGGATGCGTGCTCGTCCCCGTGAAGATAGAGCGTGGCCCAGTTCCCGAACACGGTTTCGCAGATGCCATAGAGCAAAACCGCGGCGGCGTACAGCCAGAGGAGCGCCGAACGCCGCCTGGGTGCTGCGGCGGCGTGTCGCGCTCCCCCCGCGGCGGCGCGCAAGGGCTGGCTGAGGCCGGCAAGCCCGAGGATCAGGAAGCCGCCGGCGACGGCGAGCGGCAGCAGCCACCACGCCGTCCCGATGAAGATCGCGACCAACACCGGCGCCGATGCCGAGCCCGTGCCGAGGAATGCATGCAGGGCGGGGATGGCCGCGTTGGTCCGCTTGGGGAAAAACTGCTCCACGTACGTATTGAGCGCCATCAGGGTGGCGCCGAACCCCGCGCCGAGCGCCGCGGTGGCGGCGAACAGCAGCCCGTAGGCCACACCGTGCGACGCCACAAATCGCTGGCTCAGGGCGAGCACCGCCATGGACACGAGATTCAGACCCAGGCCGGCCACAAACACCGCTTTCAGGCCCGCCCGTTGCGCGACCCGCGGCCCCAGGCTGGAGCCCCCGATGGCCAGCACGACGAGGGGCACGAACAGGGCGCCGTACTCGCTGTTGGTGAGATGGTAGAGTTTGGGATTCGTGAGGATGGAACTGACCGCCGGAAAGGTGACCAGGCTTAGGCCTTGGGCAAGGCCGGCCAGGTACACGATCCCGACTTCGGCCCGGCGCGGCGTCACCATTCCCGAAGCTAGGCTCTTGGCGGCCGCGTCCTGAGCTTCCTCAGCGCAGACGCTTTGTGGATCGCCACGTGATCCGTCTTATCACTCTTGATGACGTATTGCGGTTGTTCTTTCGAAGCATGCCGCACAGCCCCCTTGAGGAGCGTGGGGGAGGTGATCTCCTTCGTAATGGTGCCAGTCACCCTCCCGGCTTCGGAATTCCATGAAACGTGGTCCCCCTCTCGAAATTTGCTGCGCGTCATGGTCCTCTTTGAGGAGCCGTCAGTCGCCCGCCGCCCGCGAGCATTAGGCATTTGAGAAGAGCGGGATGTTGGCTCCGCTGGCGGCCGCCCAAGGTTTGTCCAGGAGCTCGATGATCAGGTCGGCCACATCGCCGGGTGTCAGCCCAGGCCGCAAGTCGGGATTGGCCCGGCGGAGCATCTCTGTGTCCACCGCCCCCGGGCTGATGCAGAACGCGCTAATACCGTGTTCCCTTCCTTCTACGGCGATCGCCTCCGTGAGGCCGATCACGCCGTACTTGGAAACGTTGTAGGCGGCCAGGCCCGCAAACTTCTCGGTCGCGTAGATCCCCGACAGCGATGCGATCGTGACGATACGGCCTTCACCGGCGCGGCGCATGGCAGCGAAGGCCGCGCGGCAGCATAGAAACACACCGGTGAGGTTGATCCCCAGGGTCTCGTCCCATGTCCGGCGCGTCGTCTCCTCAAACGGCACCCGGCTCAGGACGCCCGCCGCGCAGACCAGCGCCGCCGGCCGGCCGATCCGTCCGGCGACCGTGAAGAGCCTGTCCACATCCTCGGCGCGGCTGACGTCTGCCAGAACAGGGGTCGCCGCGCCGCCGGCTTCGCGGATGCCGCCGGCGACGGCCTCCAGCGCTTCGCGATCTCTTGCCGCCATGACCACATGCGCGCCGCTCTTCGCGATCGCCTCCGCCGTGGCGCGGCCGATTCCCCGGCTCGCGCCGGTGACGACAGCCATGCGTCCAGCGAGCCAGTGGAGTGTGTCAGGCACCGGCCGGCGCCCCCACGGAGCGCGTCACTCGGCGGTACAGCGCTTCGTGCGCGTCCAGACTCGCCTCCAGGTCGAGGCGCGTCTCGGCATGCCGGCGGCAGGCAGCGCGCGCAATGCCGGCGGCCCGCGTCACCGCGTCGGCGGCCGCCGCGATATCATCCGGCGCGACGAGCACCCCCGTCAGGCCATCCACGATGACTTCCCGGAGACCGCCTCGTCTGAAGGCGACCACGGGCGTGCCCGCAGCCTGCGCCTCAGCGGCGACCAAACCGAACGGTTCCTCCCATCTGGCCGGACACAGCACGACGCCGGCGCGGGCCATGATCTCCCAGAGCACTGTCCGCTCCACGCTCGGGTGAACCGCAACCCCCGGTTCCTCCCGCCGTGCGTAGATGCATTGCTCGGCGTACCCGGGATCATATGGATCGCCGTAGAGGTCGATGCGCTCACCGGCCGCCTTGGCGATGTCGATGGCCTCTGCCGTGCCCTTTTCCGGGCTGAGCCGTCCCGCGAAGACCAGGCCGGACCCGGGCAACTCTGACCAGTGAATCCGGGCCGTCGGCACGCCGTTTGGCAGCACGACATCGATGCGAGTTCGCGCGCTCCACGCGATTGCCTGGGACGTGGAGACCGCGGCCACCGTCGGCCGCCGGCCGGAGCGCTGCACCTCTTGAAGCGCGGCCGCCACCGATTGGTCGGGAGGAAGATGCAGGGTGTGGACGATGGGGACCGCTAGAGCGGCGGCCATTCTGATCGCGGGCGCGTCGAACGCGTGATTGTGCACGAGGTCATACGAGGTTTCCCGGACGGCGGCATAGACGGTGGCAAACGCCGCGTCGGCCGGCCGGGCATCGAAATCGGCCGGTGCGCCGGCGCGATACAGAGAGCCGGTGAGGGTTGCGGGATCGATCCCGGCGTCGATCACCGTGACTCCCGGTATCTCGGATCCCGTGGCCGCGTAGACGTGGACGTCATGGCCTCTCGCCCGGAGGCCGGCCGCGAGATCCGCGACGAAGGACTGCGCGCCTCCCAGCTGTGGTTCGCGGATGGGTGTCACCAGCGGTGCCACGATCGCGATCCTCACCCGGCGACCTCCTTGTATACGAGGTCCCGCGGCGCGTTGACGCCCAGCACCTCATAGGTCACCCGCGGGTCGCCGAGACGCCGGATCTCCGCGACCGCGTGCGGGTAAAAGATCTCCGATAACTCCACCGCCTCCTCGAGGCTGGCGAACTCCATCCGCATCTCGCCCGGGAACGACACGTATCGATAGCCGTGCGCAGCGAGCCAGTCCAGATGGTTGGGCCAGACGACGACAACTCGACCTCCTCGCGCGCACACACGCTCCATTTCAGCGAGGCCGGCGTCGCCGCCGTGGGCCGGGTCCGGAGTGAGGGCCGAGCAGGTGATCACGAGCTCGGCCCACCGGTCCGGTACGGGCAGCCCGTCGAAGAACCCAGGCATCAGGCGCAGTCGGCGCTCGCCGGCCCGCGGCATCAGTCGGGCGGCCAGGATTGCACGCAACGGCGCCGCAGGTTCCACCGCCGTGAGGTGGCCGCAACGCTCGATCAGCGCGTCGGTGAGCCGGCCGGTTCCCGCCGCGACCTCGACGACCCTACCGACGTGACGCGGGAGCCAGTCAAGAATCGCGGGGTGAATCCGCTCTGCCTGCACCAGGCGATCGTACAGTTCGGGCTCGAGCCGGTACAGCAAGTCCCACGCGAGCGCGATGTCGTCCTGCGGGCCGCGGCCGCCGCCCACGAAGCGGCGGGCCTCCTCCTCGGTGAGGATGCCGAGATCCGCCCCAGCATATCGACGGGACAGCGCAGCGCGGCGCTGCGAGGTCGCCATCGCGTTACCCGCCGCCCCGGTACTCCGCCCAGTTCTTCTCCGTTTCCCAGACCCGCACCGAGTGCAAGGTGCCGTCCGAAAGATGCGGTTCCAGACGCTCCCAGAACGCCACGGCCAGCGTTTCCGCCGTCGGGATACGTCCCGCAAGCCAGGGCACGTCGGTGTTCAAGTTCCGGTGGTCGACATCCCGGATGATCGCGTCGCAGATCACATCCGAAAGCCGCTTCAGGTCCATGACGTACCCCGTCGACGGGTCGACGTCCCCCGTCACGACCACGTCGAGCATGTAGTTGTGGCCGTGCAGATTCACGCATTTGCCGAACAGGCGCCGATTCCCGTCCTCGGAAAGGTCGGGGTCGCACAGCTGGTGGGCGGCGTTGAAGCACTCCCGGCGGCTGACGCGCAATGCGCCACAGCGGGGCATCGGCGTTTTTTCCTGGACCCCGGCCCGTGCGAGAAATTCCTCGCGCGCACGGGCGTCGTCGCGGAACGTTCCGAGCAGCGCCGAGGTCACCGTCTTGGCGCCGATCTTCTGCACCCCGCGAAGCGACATGCACATGTGCTCGGCTTCGAGCACCACCCCGACCCCCCTGGGCGTGAGCCGCTCATTGAGGTAGGTCGCGATCTGAATCGTGAGACGCTCCTGCACCTGGAGGCCGCGGGCGCAGTAGTCCACGGCGCGGGCCAGCTTGGAGAGGCCCACAAGTCTGTCCGCGGGCAGATACCCGACGTGCGCCACGCCGACAAACGGCAGCAGATGATGCTGGCAGACCGAGTGAAACGGGATCGCGCGTGCCAGCACGAGTTGGTCGTAGCCGTCGGTGTTGGCGAACGTCGTCATCGTGAAGGGGAGCGGGGTGACCAGTTCCGTCAATGCAGTGGCGACACGCCGCGGCGTCTCCACCAGGCCCTCGTCGGACGGATCGAACCCGAGGGCGACGAGGAGGTCCCGTACCGCGCGCTGCGCCGCGAGTAGATCGACCGGGTTGTCCGGCATCCGCACCCGCAGCGCCTTGCCGGCGTCCGCATCTCGCGCCCGCCGGCCGAACTCAGCCACCGATCTCATCAAGGGTGCCTCCTTGTTGGGCCGTCTCCGCGGCGGCGCACGTCAGGCGTGGCGCAACCCGTCCAGCTTCGCCTCAACAACGTCGCCATGCTCACGCAGGGTGAGGCTGGGCTGGTCGAATGTAGCCGGGCCTCGCATCACCCGTCCCGTCGTGATATCGAACTGCGATGCATGCCACGGACACGTGACGATGGTGCCGTCGAGCGCGCCTTCGTCGAGCGGTCCGCCGGCGTGGGCGCACGTGTTGGAGATCGCGTACAGCCGATCGCCGCGCCGAACGATGAGCACCGGCATCCCGCCTGCCTCCACGCGCTCCATCTGTCCTTCGGCGAAATCTTGGCACCTCCCGATGGGCACGAATTCCTTCGGTCCCGTGGTGAAAGCATTCCGGTTGACCATCGTCCCAAGTCGGAAGACGAGATCGCCGCCCAGGTATGCGCCGCTGATCACCAGTAGGTAGCCGATCACCGCCAGCACGACCGCAAGCTCATGTGCGGCGCTCCCCGCGCGCCAACGGAGGAGCCAAGAAGCGGTGTAGAGCAGGATGGCCGTTGTCATGATCAGCCCATGGGCGGCGCCCACCTTGCGTTCGCGGCCGGCGGTTTCGTGGAAATCCGTGTACCCGGTGACGAGCGCCCCGTACGACGCCAGCACGCCGATGAGCACACAGAAATCACCGACCCCTGGACTCAGCCGGCCGGTAGACGCGACGAGGTCGGCGACGAGGGCGGCCGTCCATGCGCCGAGAGGAACGTTCACGATCACGGGATGAAGGGCATGCCCCCACCAGGTGCCGTGGAGGAAGCTCTTGAGCGCCTGGCCCGGCCGCCCAAGCGGTTTGTAGATCGCCCCCACCACGTTCTGGACGAACGCTCCAAAGGGATTCAACCAGCGCTGGCCGCGGATAAGGCGATCGATGAGCGATGCGATCATGCGGACCTCCGCCTCAGGCCGGGGTGCGCACCGGTGCGCACGTAGTTTCGCCAGTCCTCCCTAAATTCGTTCGTGCGACATGCGCCACACGCTTCGTCACACGCCGCGGGCGGATCTTCATTGCTCATCTGCAAGCACCGGCTCGCGGGCGTCCCGCGGGAACGAATGCGGCTGACGCAAGATCGCAAGGGCTTCTCCTACCGTATCCGCGATAGGCATCCGCTCGTGCAGTTTGATGATGACCAGGATCCTGTGGACGGACGGAATCGATGCGACCAGGACGACGCGCTGGCGCAGTTGTTCCGCCCTCTCGTGGCAGTCTTCGAACACGTGAACGCCCGTCATGTCCAGGTACTGGAGTTCGCTGCAATCGACGATGACCGAGCGTCCTCGACCGATGAGGTGCATGAGGACCGCCCGCAAGGATGGCGCGGATGCGAGATCCACCTCACCTAGCACGTGAAGGATGGAGCCGGACGGTATGTCCTCGGACCATGCATGAAGAATTTCCGGAAAGGATCGCGCCATCGCACATCCTCCCTCCGCCGCCTCAGACGGACAGGCATGCTCATGCCGCGACGTCGAGAATAGTCTGGCCGGGTTAAGGCGGACTGTCTGTGCAAAATTGAACAATGAAATCGGTCACGGTCCGCGCCGTCGCCAGACCGGACGCGGGACCGCCGTACCGGTTGAGCACGACCACCGCGACACGAGAGCAGGCCCAGTATGAGAAGTCCAAAGCTCGTCATGAGCACGATGGCCTGGATCCACCCTGCGGAGATGAGGAGCGGATAGCTGCGCGTCGCGGCATCCTCCCTGCGTCCGTTTCTCCTCTCATTGCGGCCGGACAAAGACACCGAACCACGGCGATGCTACGGTTGACCACGGAGGATGAAACCCATGATCCGGGGGGTGTACCGCACCCGCGGCGCCTCTGGAATGTTGTGTGCGGACGTCGGACTGGCTGTCAGCCAACCTTGACCACGGTCGCGGGGTGCACGTTGCGGTGAAACTTGGGTGATCGACCGAAGGATGTCGCGGGACGCCCGAGGCCACGGGTCTCTTCGTGGATGTGGATGCTCCTCGCGCTGCTTGCGTTCAACATCGTGGGATCCTTTGCGCATCGCGGCACGCAACCGGCCGTCCTCCCCTATACGGTCTTCCGTCAACAGGTCGAGAGCGGCAACGTCGCCGCCATCAGCACCGCGGGAACGCATGTTAGCGGGACCATGAAGCACCCGATCCTCTGGCCCCCGGGGGCCAAGACCAAGGATCAGCGATCCTACAGTGCGTTTGTAACAGTGCTTCCTCCGTTCCCTGACCCCTCGCTTTTGCCGATGCTTCTCGCGCACAACGTCACGGTCACCTCGGCCGGCTCCGGAAACCCGTGGGTGGTCGATGTGATAATCACCGCGCTGCCGGTGCTCCTGATTGTGGGCGTCCTCGTCTATTTGGGGCGGCGGATGCAGCAGCAGCAAGGGAGCGTCTTCGGGTTTGGCAAGAGCCGCGCTCGGGTCCACACGAACACAGAAACCAGCGTGACCTTCAAAGACGTCGCCGGGGAAGACGAAGCGAAGAATTCGCTCCAGGATATCGTGGATTTCCTGCGCGACCCACGGCCGTTTCAGGTGCTCGGCGCCCGGATTCCGAAGGGGATCCTTCTGGTGGGTCCCCCCGGCACCGGCAAAACGCTCCTGGCCCGTGCCGTGGCCGGCGAGGCCGGCTGCGCCTTTTACAGTGCCGCCGCCACGGAGTTCGTCGAGATGTTCGTCGGGGTCGGCGCCTCGCGTATGCGGGATCTTTTCGAGAGGGCCAAGGCCTCACCCCCGGCGATCGTGTTCCTCGATGAGCTCGATGCCGTGGGGCGTCGGCGAGGGGCGGCCGCGGTTCCCGGCAATGAGGAGCGCGAGCAGACTCTCAATCAACTTCTCGGGGAGCTGGATGGCTTTGAACCGACAAAGGGCGTGATCGTTCTTGCCGCCACCAACCGGCCCGATGTGCTGGATCCGGCGTTGCTGCGCCCCGGCCGGTTCGATCGGCAGGTGATGGTGGAGCTGCCGGACCGCTCGGGGCGGGAGTCGATCCTTCGGATCCATACCCGGCAGATTCCGCTGGCCCCGGACGTGGACCTCGGCGTGGTTGCGCGCGGGACCGTCGGGTTTTCAGGGGCGGACCTCGCCAACCTCGTCAACGAGGCCGCGATCGCCGCCGCGCACCGGCGTACAACCCAGGTCTGCATGGAAGATTTCGGAAGCGCGCAGGACCGGATCGTCATGGGCGGGCTGACGGGGATGAGGATGGGCGAGGACGAACGGCGTGTTGTCGCCTACCACGAGACCGGTCACGCGCTGGCGGCCATCCTCTCGCCCGCGGCCGATCCCATTCGTAAGGTCAGCATTGTCCCGCGCGGGCGCTCGCTCGGCGCGACCCAGCAGATCGCGCTTGCGGACCACCACAACTATTCGCGAACCTACCTGTTCACGCGACTCGTGGTGTTGATGGGCGGCCACGCGGCGGAAGAGCTGGTGTTTCATGAGGGGACGACCGGAGCGGAGGACGATCTTCGGCAGGCGACGGCGCTTGCTCGACAGATGGTCGCACGGTGGGGGATGAGTCCGGAGGTGGGCCTCCTTGCTCTTGAGCTTCCTCAGGCGCCGGCGGCGCCGTTTGGAATGGCGCGCAATTACGGCGAGGTCACGGCGGACCGGATTGATCAGGAGACGGCCCGATTGATCTCAGAGGCCCACGCCCATGCCGCGGAGTTGCTCCGGGCGCATCGCGCGGCGCTCGATCGCATTGCGGACGCGCTCCTCCGAGAAGAGGTCCTCGCGCTGCCGGCCTTGACGGCGCTGCTTGGGCAGACCGCGAGCACCAGGCCCATGTCAGGGCCGGCCCCCACAACCCGCTGCGAGGACCTGCGCGGCCGCTGTGTTCTCCAAGGCGGCGGATATTAGACGGGCGCGAGTCCAGCCCGACGCAGCCACGCGCGTGCACGCGCAGGATGGATCAGAAGGATGTTCCGTCGACCGCCGAGGACGCCCTTCCGGCGGTACGCATTGATAAGCAGCGTCACCGTGGTCCGATTGAGGCCGACCATGCGGGCGAGCTCCTCCTGCGTGAATCGGCCCGGCATCAATGTTGAGTAACCGTCTGTCCGGCGGCCGCAACGTTCCGCCAAGTCCAGCAGAAACGTCAACAAGCGAGACCCCGCGTCCATGTGCAGCACCGCTTCCATACGCACGAGGGTGCGTCGTTGATCCTCGACGAGGCAGCGCACGAAATAATGACACACGTCCGGGAGCATCTGCATCAAACGCTTGAACGCGTCCTCAGTCAGCGTCCTGACAACCACGGTCGACAGCGCCTGGGCCGTGGCCGTTCGCTGGTGACCGTCGGTGACGAAGAGTTCGCCAAAGGTGTCCCCCGGCTTGAAAATATCCAAAACATGCTCGTCGCCTTCGCGCGAGCTGACGCTGACCTTGACGGCTCCTTCCTTGACGAAATAGAGCCGCTCCGCCGTCTCGCCGGCGGTGAACAGGACCTCCCCCTGCCGGTAGTGACGTTCCTCAAACAGCGGCGTGAGTTTGCGAAGCTGTCGAGGCGTGAGCGTCTCAAACAGTCGCAGATCCCGGACGTTCCAGATCGCATCCCGCTGGTATGAGATGCCCGGCCGAATGGGCCTTGAAGGTTCGGTCATTTGGTCATACCGCCGCTGGCACTCGCGACGTCGGAGACCGACACCACCGCCATCCGGGCGATCTCCTCAGGCTGGCCCATCCGCCAAGGGGGATCTTGCTCAGCAGGTTGGCGAGCCGCTTGGGATCGTCCCAGACGTCCCGGTTGATGGGCGTCTGAATCGCCCCCGGGGCGAGGGCAAGAACGCGCACGCCATGCGGCGCGGCTTCCTGCGCGAGCGTCTTGGTCAGCACGCTGAGCCCGGCCTTGCTCGCGGTATTGTGTCAGTGACGAGGTCGGCCACGTCCATCCCCAAGCCGGTGTCCCGCGTGTTCGTGACCGACTTTCAATCGTGCGTCGCCCATGGTACGGAGCCGAACGCGGGCCGTCGCGTGTCTCGTGCCAGCCGTGCGCGGTCGAGGCATGAGCGTGGCGCCTATGCGGATCCGTGGCCTCGCGCGACTACGAGCGTGCCCCGACGGCAGCCCGGAGGCGCTGCCGATCCAGCACGACGATCCGCTCACGGCCCACGTCAACGATGTTCTGGCGCTTCCAGCCGGACAGGACCCGGCTGACGGTAAACTGCGTGGTGCTCGCCATCTCTGCCAGATCTTGGTGAGAGAGCGACAGTTCGACGGCGTTACGCGTCTGGGCCGTGCGTCCCACGGTCTGCGCGAGTTGGAGCAAGAGTCGCCCGATGCGCCGATCCGATCGCTCTGTTGCAACGTCGTGAGCGTAGTTCCAGCTTTCGACGACTCGTTCCGTCATCAAACGAACCACGTTCGAGGAAACGGATGGATGACGTGTGATCATGTGACGAATCGTCGAGGCGTCCCAGACGAGCGCCCGCGCATCCTCGAGGGCCTGGGCGGCGATAAGTTGAGTCTCCCCTCCAAGGATGCTTACATGTCCGAATGGCTCCGAGGGTAGAGCGATGTGGGGAATCACGCTGCGGCCCTCAGGGTCTGTGCGGACGAGTTTCACCATTCCGCGCGTGAGCACGTAGACATGATCCGCGCGGTCCCCCTGGTGGAAGAAGAACTCTCCGCGCCGTACGCGGCGCGCGCGCGCCGATTGTAATAAGACGTCTCGACCCGCTCGATCAAGACCTTGGAACAACGCGCAGAGGTTCAGGTAGACGTCGTCGCCCGCAACCACCTTCGTGCGGCTGTGCACGAGATCGTGGAGCGTTGAGGGATGAAATCGGTTTCTCCGATACATGCAGACGGAGGTGAGGGTCCCGGGAACACAGGTGACGTCGAATAGGGAGTTATGCTGCACAAGGAGATCGTTCCCGATCTCCATCCCGCCCGCCGGGGTCAATTCCAGCGCCAACCGGACGCCCGCAAAACCGTCGGCGGCGCGGACGCTCCGGAGGATGCGTTCCATCATCTTCGCGGCACCAGACGGCGGCGGGGCGCTGTGCGCAGGCCGGCTCAACAACATCAAGGCCCCGCGCTTGGCTTCACGGTCAACATCCACGCCTCTCTCGGCGAGCGCGTTGGTGGTCCGTACTGGCGGGTCGTCAGCGACATACACGCAGCACTCCTTCTTCGCCAAACCATCTTTGATGAACGGTACAGCGAGGTCCGGTAGCTCATCGGCATGCTCATAAATCAGGAAAACGCGGTCGCCGGGGCTGATCTCCAGACGCGTTCGCAAACACATCTGCCACATCAGAACGGCCTCCCTCACGTGGGAGTTCTGCCTGGGACTATCCTGAACGCGTGGTGACTGGCCCGGATCAAACTTCAGGAAAAGTGTAGCCGCGTCAAACGACGCCATCTGTATAAAATGTCACAATCTTCCGCCTGGCCGAGTCCTCTACTGCATCTGGGTTGATGGCACAAACTGGCTGGACCCACCCGATGATTGGCGTGTCCCCAACGGCTGGGGCTCTGAGTATTCCGTCCGGTATGTGCTTGCAGATGACGGATCGCGCAACGGTGGCCGGCTCACCGCGGTCACCGCAGGGGGGCCTGACGTCCCTCGTCAATTTGGTGATCGCAGTTCGGGGTAGCGACGCGCGCGACCTGAGGCCGTGCAATCAGCGCGGCGGCTTGATGTGAACCCGGCGAATCGCGAGCACAGGGACCTTGCTGTGCTGGATCACGTACTCGGCGACGCTTCCGAAGGCTGCGTGGGCCAGGCCGGTCCGGCCGTGCGTCCCCATGACAATGAGGTGGGCATCCGTTTCTGAAGCGACGTCGACGATCATGGCCCGCGGAGCCCCGTCGCGGATCAGCGTGCGCGCCTGAGGGAACTCGGTGCTTAGGCGCGACAAGAGGTCCATCGCTTCCAGACGGACCCGTTCCATGATCTCTTCCTCGGCCGACGGCATCGGGGGCATGCTCATGGGAGTCAGCGCGGTGACGTCCTGATCAATGACGTGGAGGAAGATCACTTCTGCTTTGAACGCGTGGCTCATCGAGTGGGCCCAAGGATAGGCGAGCTCTGCGTCGGCCGAAAAGTCGGTCGGGACCAAGATCCGGGCGAGCCGGATCTCGGGATGTGCCATCCCTCGCCTCGAGTGATCAGCTTGTTGCGTCTTTGTCTCCCTTCGCGCAAAATCCGCGCCGTCCTGTCGTGGGGCCCAGCCACCGGCGTCCGTCCCGCGCCATGAGCGCATCGGCCGCGTCCGGGCCCCAGCTCCCCGCCGCATAATTGGGAAACGCCGGCGACCGGGTCGCCTGCCACGCCTCCAGGATGGGAGCGACGACCGACCAGGCGGCGTCCACCTGATCGTCTCGCATGAAGAGGGTCGCATCTCCGCACATCACGTCGAGCAGGAGCGTCTCATAGGCCTCGGGGGAGGGGGCGCGGAACGCCTGCTCGTAGGTGAAGCGCATGTCGACCGGATCTAGATGCATGATCAGCCCGGGCTGCTTGGCTTGGAACCGGAGCAGGATCCCCTCCGACGGCTGGATCCGAAGCACGAGACGGTTCGGCTGCGAGCGCTGCAGAGCCGAGGCGGGAAACGGCTGATGGGGCGCAGGCCGAAACTGAACCCATACCTCCGATGCCTTGGCCGGGAGGCGTTTGCCCGTGCGTAGGTAGAACGGAACGTCCTGCCAGCGCCAGTTGTCCACGAAGCACTTGAGCGCCGCGAACGTCTCCGTCCGGGAGCGCGGCGCTACGTCGGGTTCGCGGCGATAGCCGGGCACGCGCGTACCCGCGATCGTGCCGGGCCCGTACTGGCCGCGGACCGCGATCCGGGAGACCTGTGATGGGCGGACGCGGCGGATCGCGTGGAGGACGTCCACCTTCTTGCCGCGGATCTCGTCGGCCTGAAACGAGACGGGCGGCTCCATCGCGATTAGGCACAGGAGCTGGAGCAGGTGATTCTGCACCATGTCCCGCAGCGCCCCGGCGTGATCGTAGTAGCCGCCCCGGTGCTCGACCCCCACCACCTCGGCGACGCTCATCTGAACGTGGTCGATGTACCGCCGGTTCCAGATCGGCTCGAAGAGGGCGTTCGCGAAGCGCAGGGCCAGGATGTTCTGGACCGTCTCCTTGCCGAGGTAGTGATCGATCCGGTAGATCTGCCGCTCGTCGAACGCCTGGGTCAGCGTGCGCGTGAGGGCGCGGGCGGAGGCCAGGTCCCGCCCGTAGGGTTTCTCCACCACGATCCGGGCGCGCGGATCGCCGCGGGACAGTCCGGCCGCGCTCAGGTGCCAGGCGATCGTCCCGACGGCCGCCGGCGGCGTGGCGAGGTAGAAGATCCGATTCGCCTTGGTCTGCCAGGCGGCGTCCTGCGCGTTGAGCCGGCCGGCAAGTGCTGAGCCGCCGTGGGGATCGGCAACGTCCGCGGCGAGCAACGAGACGTGCGCGGTGAACGCCTTCCACGATGCTCGCACGGCGTGCCCACGGCGAGAGAATCGGTCGACGCCCTCGAGCAGGTGCTTCCGAAACGCGTCGTCCCGCATCGGCTTTCGGTCGACGCCGATAAGCGCGAAGCGTTTCGGCAGCCACCCGTCGAGAAACAGTTTGTAGAGCGCCGGGACCAGCTTCCGCCACGTGAGATCCCCACCGGCGCCAAAGATGACGACGACGGTCGGATCGGGGCGGGCGATGCCGTCCGCCCGGCCGCGGTCAGCCACCGCTCCACTCGGTTGCATAGATCTTCGTGGCGTCGGTCTCCCGAGATGGGCGGCGGGGGGTTTGATTTTGATGATGTGCGCTCCTAGCTGGGCCGCAATGTGCGCGGCGTACGCAACGACATCGATCGCTGTTTCCCCCGCTGGGCTCACACCCGAGCCGCGGGGATGCGACCATACCACCACGACCAGGCCGGCTAGTTTCGCTTCGGCGGTCACCTCTTGCAACTGCCGGTACATCTCGCGGCTCTGGGCGGACCCAGGATACAGCGTAAAGCCTGACCGCGCAGCAGCTCAGCCGGGCAGAGCCGGCGGGAATCTACCGTGTCAGTCTAGCATCGCGCGAGCATGCCGTCTTTGCGCGGACGCAATGACGGAGTCCGCCATGCCCTTTACAGTAGAAAGTGACATTTTCTCGATCAGGAGGGCGCCCCCCGGCAGCGTGCCGCCCTCGGCGAGCCGGTGACGGCCGACTCGACGCGATTGACACGGTGGCGTCGTTGAAGGCACCGCCAGCGGAGGTGACATCGTGGCTCAGCAGGCAATCGAGGACAAAGTCCCCGTGGGGATCGCTGCGCCGCACGTTCTGAATCTGCGGTTAACCGGTCCCCGAGCCGGCATGAGCGGCCCCGGCGTCGTTGTCGGCGTCGACCTCGGGACCAGCACCACGAAGGTCCTGGCGTTCACGCTGCAGGGGCGGACCGTCGCCGCCGCCACCGAGGGATACCCGCCACGTTGGGCTGGATTCGGCTGGACCGCAGTAAGATAGGGGTCGTCGGGTCGGGCGACACTGTGGCACGTGGCAGGCGCGTGACCATCGTTCTGACCCACTGGGGCCCTGGAACTGAGCGAGGGGTGGATCTGGAGGACGCGAAGCGCCGAGATCACACCGAAAGAGCACGTGAGGGCGCACGTATCGATGGGAGACGCGTCGCTGCGGGCTGAGCAGAGGACGGTTGTCATTGTCGGGGGCGGCTTCGGCGGTCTGTCTGCGGCCCAAGCCCTCGCCAGGCATCCTGTCCGGATTACCGTGATCGACCGGACGAATCATCATACCTTTCAACCGTTGCTGTATCAGGTCGCGACGACCGTGCTTTCCCCGGGGCAAATCGCCGCGCCCCTTCGCGCCGTCCTACACCGTCATCGGAATGTCGAAGTGGTGCTCGGAGAGGTCACGGGATTCGATCTCGGGGCGCGCCGGGTCAAGATGACCGACGTCGAGGTAGGGTATGACTATCTGATCGTGGCCACCGGCGCGCGGCACTCGTATTTTGGGCACGCGGCGTGGGAGCGGCTGGCTCCGGGCCTCAAGACCATTGAAGACGCGCTGGAGATCCGGCGGCGAGTCCTCCTGGTCTTTGAGCTGGCGGAGCGAGACGCGTTCATGCGTCCCACGCATCGGCCGGCGCCGTCGGATCCGCAACGAGAGCCCATCAATTTTGTGGTCGTCGGCGGCGGCCCGACCGGCGTGGAGCTCGCCGGGGCCCTGGCAGACATGGCTCGCCGGGCGTTGGCGAAGGATTTTAGACTGATTGATCCCACGCGCGCCAGGATTTTCCTCCTCGAAGGAGGGCCGCGGGTCCTGCCGTCGTTTCCGGAAGACCTCTCACGCAAGACGGAGGAGCAACTGCGGAAGCTGGGCGTCGAGGTCCGAACCTCCACCTTCGTGACCGGGGTCGAGCTGGACGGCGTCCGAGCCGGCGACGTGTCCTTCCCATCCTCGGTCACGCTCTGGGCCACCGGTGTGGCCGCATCGCCATTGGGCGTTTTGCTGAGCGACAAGGTCGATCGCGCCGGACGGGTCTTCGTGGCGCATGACTTGAGTCTCCCCGATCATCCCGAGGTCTTCATCATCGGAGATCTCGCGGTGTTGCTTGCCGACGACGGACATCCGCTTCCAGGGCTCGCGGCCGTCGCGATGCAGCAAGGGAAGGCCGCCGCGGAGAACATCTGCCGTGACGTGCAAGGGCGCCCCCGCGTGTCGTTCCGGTATGTCAACAAGGGGACCCTGGCCGCCATCGGGCGAAAGGCCGCGGTCGCCGATTTCGGCCGGGGGCACCTTTCGGGCGTCATCGCCTGGGCGGTATGGCTGTTCGTCCACATTCTGCTCCTCGTGGGGTTCCGCAATCGCTTGATGGTCCTGCGCGAATGGGCCTGGGCCTACTTTACGCGGGAGCGGAGCGGCAAGCTGATCACGGGAAGCACGTCGCTGCCTGGGTGGCACGAAGGCCAAGACATACCGGCCGGTTCAGGACAATCAGCAAGCATCGCTGCGCCCCGGGAACCGTCATCGCCATCTTGCCGTTGAGGTCGCGCGATGATGACGGGCGGTGCAATCGCCATCCCTTGACGATCAACACCG
This sequence comes from Bacillota bacterium, assembly GCA_021324255.1. Taxonomy (GTDB): domain Bacteria; phylum Sysuimicrobiota; class Sysuimicrobiia; order Sysuimicrobiales; family Segetimicrobiaceae; genus JAJPIA01. The sequence goes on along the minus strand of JAJPJL010000130.1, from coordinate 313 downwards.
GCTCGTCCAGCCTCAAGGTGCCCTGTACGACTCATCCCTGCGAGGAGGGACTCATGGGGTATCACTTTGACGCCACCATTTCCAGTGCCGTCAAGGACGGTGCGCCGGAATCGCGCGAAGAAGGGGTGACGGTCCCCGGGCCGTTATCGGCCGAGCGCCTCGACAGGATGAATCGGTACTGGCACGCTGCCAACTACCTCACGGTGGGAGAAATCTATCTGCAGGACAACCCGCTCTTGCGGGATCCGCTCCGCCCCGAGCACATCAAGCCCCGATTGCTCGGGCACTGGGGGACGTCCCCCGGCCTCAATTT